>NZ_JBXAVX010000010.1:0-229465 GCF_057291295.1 Janthinobacterium sp. 1L-D-8-B-C4 | reverse complement strand
CGCACCCCAGTCGAGGCTGAGGTGCAGTACGCATCGATTAAAAATCCCCCGCGCCGCGAGGGAGTGACTCTCCATTAAAACCGGGATACCTCAGACCCTCAGGGTCCGACCCCGGCCCTTCTGCCGTTGGGGTGAATGCTTACTTTGAATTATTCCTGCTTCAAATCCTCGGGCTTGATCGCCCACAGACCCGGCAGGTTGCGCCAGTAGCCATACGCATCCATGCCGAAACCGACCACGAAGCGGTTCGGGATCACCAGGCCGACGATATCGGCTTGTACCGGTTTTTTCTTGCCGATCGCCTTGTCGGCAAACACCGCCAGGATCACTTCGGCGGCGCCCATGTCGAGCAGGCGCTGCTTGACGTGGGCCAGCGTTTCGCCTTCGTCGAGGATATCGTCGAGCACGATCACGGTACGGCCCGCCACGTTCGAGCGCGGGATGACTTTCCACACCACTTCGCCACCCTTGTCGTCGTCGCCGTAGCGGCTCACATGAATGTAGTCGAACTCCAGCGGGAAGCTCAGCTGCGGCAGCAGGTTGCCGGTAAACACCACGGCGCCGCCCATCACGCCCAGCACCAGCGGGAACTCCTTGGTGCCCTCGGCGTTATAGCGCGCGTTGAGCACATCGGCCATGCGCGTGATCGACGCCTGCACGGCGTCCTGGTCGAACAGCAGCTCCGCGTTCTTGAGCAGATCACGGGCACGATTGTGATGAAATTCTTGCATGGACTCTTGCATGGCGATGATATGGCTGATGGTTAATGCCGATATTATCCCGCAATTGCTTCCTGCGTGCCATGCCCACCATCCGCGCTATGTGTAGTCGCGCACGTCGTCGATGATTTTCCCGTCCAGCGGCAAACTGCCCCTGGCCACCAGCCGCACTTCGCCGCGCAGCTTGGTCAGTTCGCGGATCGAGGCAATAATGCCTTCGACGCCCGCGCCATCGTCCAGCTGGTCGGTTTCGCAGTGCAAGGTCATCTCGTCGTTGGCCATGCGCCCCGACACCACCAGGCGCGCCTTGACGATCTGCGGATGGCGGCGCGTGATCTCGTGCACCTGCGACGGATGCACGAACATGGCGCGTACCTTGGTGGTCTGGTCGGCGCGCCCCATCCAGCCCTTGATGCGCGTATTGGTGCGCCCGCACGGCGAGGCGGACGCGTCCACCAGCACGGCCGACAAGTCGCCGGTGGCAAAGCGGATCAGCGGATAGTCGCTATTGAAGACGGTGACCACCACTTCGCCCACTTCGCCGGGCGCGACCGGCGTGCCGCTGCCCGGATGGACGATTTCAAGCAGCACGTTTTCATCGACCACCATGCCGGCATTGAGCTTGCCGTTGCTGGCCGTTTCATAGGCGATGCTGCCGATATCGGCCGAGGCGTAGGTCTGGAATACATGCGGCACGCCATGCTCGGCAAACCAGCTGCGCAAGGATTCGGGCAGCGCTTCGGCGCCCATCAGCGCCTGCTTGACGCTGCTGATGTCGGCGCCCATTTCGCGCGCCTTTTCAATGATTAGTTTCAGGAACGACGGCGTGCCGACATAGGTGTCCGGTTTCAGGTCGGCCATCGCCTGCACCTGCATTTCGGTCTGGCCGATGCCGGCCGGGATTACAGTGCAGCCGATGCGTGCGGCGCCGCCTTCGACCATGAAGGCGGCCGGCGTGAAGTGATACGAAAAACAGTTCTGCAGCAGGCCGCCAGCGCGCACGCCGGCGGCATACATGGGCCGCGCAAAGCGCCACCAATCCTGGCCGCGCCCTTCGGGATCAAAAATCGGGCCGGGCGACACAAAAATACGCGACAGCGCATTTTTCGGCGTCGTATTGAGGCCGCCAAACGGCGGTTCGCCTTGCTGCAGCTGCTTGAGGTCGGACTTGCGGGTGACGGGCAGGCGCGCCAGCGCTTCGCGGCTGGTGATGCCTGCCGCATCGACGCCGGCCAGGATGCGCGCCCAGCCCGGCGCGCCTTGCGCGCGCGCGATCAGCTGCGGCAGGCCGGCCATCAATTCGCTTTCGCGCGCCTCAACGGTGCGCGTTTCCAGACTGTCGAGCGTGTCGTTCATGTCAGTCAATCTCCAGATATCAGTGCGTGTTTGTCCGCGCGCCCGGCTGTGCGTGACCGCCAGGCGCGTTGCAGCTCGGGGTTTTGTTGATCAGGCCAGCCAGCGTTTCCTGCGGCGGTAGAACTTCATGTCGCGAAAGCTCTTGCGCCCGGCGCTCGACACGCCCAGGTAGAATTCCTTGACGTCTTCGTTGCTGGCCAAATCCTGCGCCTGGCCTTCCATCACCACCCGGCCGTTTTCCAGGATGTAGCCAAAGTCGGCATAGCGCAGCGCCACGTTGGTGTTCTGCTCGGCCAGCAGAAACGACACGTTTTCCTTGTGGTTCAGGTCCTTGACGATGCCGAAGATTTCTTCGACGATCTGCGGCGCGATGCCCATCGACGGTTCATCGAGCAGTATCATCGACGGCTTGGCCATCAGCGCGCGGCCGATCGCGCACATCTGCTGCTCGCCGCCCGAGGTGTAGCCGGCCTGGCTGGAGCGCCGCGTTTTCAGGCGCGGGAAATAGTGATACACTTTCTCCAGAGCGTCTTTCAGTTCGCCACGTGAAATGCTGCGCGTGTAGGCGCCCGTCAGCAGGTTTTCCTCGATCGTCAAATGGCCGAAGCAGTGGCGCCCTTCCATCACCTGCGACAGGCCCCGCTTCACCAGTTCATTCGGCGTCAGCTGGTCGACCCGCTCGCCCTTGAACTGCACTTCGCCCTTGGTAACGTCGCCGCGTTCGCCGCGCAATAACGTCGAGATGGTTTTCAGGGTAGTCGACTTGCCGGCGCCATTGGCGCCCAAGAGCGCCACGATCTTGCCCTGCGGGACCTGCAGCGACACGCCTTTCAGGACCAGGATCACATGGTCGTAGATGACTTCGATATTGTTGACCGACAAATAGGGCGGCGGTGCGGTCGGTGCTTGCGTGGCAGTGGGTGTCATGGCTGCTTCTTCAGAATGTCAAACAAGGGACCGGCGTGAGTGCCGGTCCGGTTTTTGTGCGCTTACTTCATGCAGGCGGGCGTGATCTTCTTCTCGTCCGCATACTTGCCCGACGATTCCTCGACCAGTTTGCGCACCAGGGCCTTGTCGCCGACGATCCATTTCGGCGTGATGGCGGTCCACTTCTTGCCGTCCCACTGCTGTACCTTGACGGCGCCCGAACCTTCATGGTCGTCGCAGCTGGTTTTCACGGTCGGGAACATGCCCAGCGCGCCGACGGCTTTCTGGCGCGCGTCGTCGACATTCAGGTTTTCCAGGCCCCAGCGCATCTGCTCGCCCGTGATCGGTTTGCCCTTGCCGAATTTTTCTTGCGCGGTGCGGATCGCTTCGACCCACAGGATGCCGGCCGTCACGCCGCGCATGTGGTAGACCGAACCGATGCGCGACTGGTCGGCCAGGTTGCCCTTGCCGGACGCGTACAGTTTTTTGCGGATATCGTCGAGCACCGGGTAGTTGCCAGGCGTGTTGAAGCTCATCGCGCTGTAGCCCTTGGCCGCATCACCCGACGGAATCGTGTCTTCCTCGGAGCCGGCCCACCACACGCCGAGCATTTTCTCGCGCGGGAAACCGTTGCGCTGCGCCGTCTTGATGGCCACCGAATTCATCACGCCCCAGCCCCACAGAATCACGTGATCGGGCTTGGCCTGGCGGATCTGCAGCCATTGCGACTGCTGTTCGCTGCCTGGCGGCGCGACCGGGATCTTGATCAGCTCGAAGCCATACTGTTTCGACAGTGCGTCAAGCACCGGCATCGGCTCCTTGCCGAAGGCCGAGTCGTGATACAGGTGGACGATTTTCTTGCCTTTCAGCTTGTCCATGCCGCCTTCCTTGTCGCCCAAATACTTGATCATGGCCGCGGCCTGGCTCCAGTAGCTGGAGATCAACGGGTACACATACGGGAAGACCTTGCCGTTGGCCGCATCCGAGCGGCCGTAGCCGATCATGGTCATCGGGATCTTGTCCTGCGCCACGCGGTCGAGGATGCCGTAGGCGACACCGGTCGACAGGGTTTCCACCAGGGTGGCGCCGCCCTGCTTGGTTTTCAGGCGCTCATAGCATTCCACGCCGCGCGAGGGGTTGTATTCGGTTTCGCATTCTTCCCAGCTGATCTTGACGCCATTGACGCCGCCGGCCTGGTTGACCAGGTTGAAGTAATCGATGATGCCGCCGTAAAAGCCCGAGCCGCCGGCCGCATACGGCCCCACGCGGTACGACGGCAGGGCGATGTACTGCTCCTGGACCTGCGCTTGCGCCGTGCCGGCAACCGTGAAGGCGGCAGTGGCAAAGGCAGTGGCCAGCATGAGCGATTTGATGTGTTTCATTGTGTCTCCTCTTTTTTATTTGGTATCAATTGAACCGACATCGACTGCAAAAATCAGTGCGGGAAAGGCCAGAGCCGCAATTTCTCTTTCGCGATCTGCCACAGCCTGGCCAGGCCGTGCGGCTCGACGATCAGGAAGAAGATGATCAGCGCACCGAACACCATCAGTTCCAGGTTCGAAGCGACGCTGGTGGGCAGCGCCAGGCCGTGCGCGACGATGTTCAGGAAAACCGGCAGCAGCACGATAAAGGCGGCACCTAGGAAGGAGCCGAGGATCGAACCGACACCGCCGATAATGATCATGAACAGGATGCGGAACGACAGGTCGAGGTTGTACGCTTCCGGCTCCACCGTGCCCAGGTAGGCATAGGCATACAGGGCGCCGGCCACGCCGCAGTAGAACGAGCTGACGGCAAACGCCAGCAGCTTGGTGCGCATCAGCCGGAAACCGATCACTTCGGCTGCCATGTCCATGTCGCGCACCGCCATCCACGAGCGGCCCACGTTGGAGCGGATCATGTTCTTGGCCAGCAGCGCCATGCCCGCCACGATGGCCAGCACCAGCAGGTATTTGCTTTGCGGCGTGTCGAACTGGTAGCCGAGGATCTGCATGCCCTGCACCGTCACCACGCCCGAGGAGCTGTAGTTGGTGAGGTAAGGGATCTTGGTCAGGCACCAGACCACGAAGAACTGCGTCGCCAGGGTCGAGGCGGCCAGGTAGAACCCGCGGATCCGCAGGGACGGCAGGCCAAACGCAATGCCGACCATGGCCGCGCACAGGCCGCCCAGGATGAACGACACCAGCAGCGGCAGGCCGGGCAGGCGCGCCATGAAGTTATACGAGGCAAACGCGCCGACCGCCATGAAGGCGGCCGTGCCCAGCGACAGCTGGCCGGCGTAGCCCGTCAAAATGTTCAGGCCCAGCGCTGCCAGCGCGAAGATCAGGAACGGGATCATGATCGCCGACAGGATGTAGGGCGAGGCGAAATACGGCAGCAGGAACACAGCGGCGATCAGGGTCGCCGTCAGTGCCAGGCGGTCCTGGCGGATCGGGAAGATCTGGTTGTCGTCCTGGTAGCTGGTCTTGAATTGTCCGGCTTCACGGTAGATCATGGTAAGTCCTTTGCAAGTGTGCGGAGTCGGGCGTCAGATGCGCCGGATGATTTTTTCGCCGAACAGGCCTTCCGGGCGCACCAGCAGGAACAGCAGGGCCAGCACATACGGGAACCAGCCTTCGATGCCGCCGCCTACCATCGGGCCGATATAGACTTCCGCCAGTTTTTCGGAAGCGCCGATGATCAGGCCGCCGACAATCGCGCCCGGCACCGAGGTAAAGCCGCCGAGTATCAAGACCGGCAAGGCCTTCAGGGCGATAAAGGTCAGCGCGAACTGCACCCCATTGCGCGCACCCCACAACAGGCCCGCCACCATCGCCACCAGCCCCGCCACGCCCCATACCACGGCCCAGATGCGCTGCAGCGGAATGCCCACCGCCAGCGCCGCCTGGTGGTCGTCGGCCACTGCGCGCAGGGCGCGGCCGACCTTGGTTTTCGAGAACAGCAGGGCCAGGCAGATCACCAGCAGCGCGCAGATGCCCGCCGCCACCACGTCGAACTGCGAGATGATGATGTTGAAGTGATCCATCAGGAACTGCATCGGCACGTCTTCGATCGGCAGGTCCAGCTTGTGCACCTGCGAGCCCCACATCAGCTGCGCCAGGCCTTCGATAAAGAAGGCCAGGCCGATGGTGGCCATGAACAGCGTGATCTCGGGCTGGTTGACCAGCGGGCGCAACACCACCCGTTCGATCGCCATGCCGAGAATGATCATGGCGACCATCGTCAGCGGAATGGCCAGCCACAGCGACAGGCCGAACTTGTCCATGATGCCGACGCAGGTGAGGGCGGCGAAAAACACCATCGCTCCTTGCGCAAAATTGAACACGCCCGAGGCCTTGTAGATCAGCACGAAGCCGATCGCCACCAGCGCATACATCACGCCCGACAGCAGGCCGCCGATCAGCACTTCAAAGAAAAAATTGATATTCATTGTTATCCCTGGTCTGATACTAGTGCGCTACACCCAAATACGCATTGATGACATCCTGGTTGCTGCGCACCTCGTCCGGCGTGCCGTCGCCGATCTTGCGGCCGTAGTCGAGCACCACCACGCGGTCCGAGATATCCATCACCACGCCCATGTCGTGCTCGATCAGCACGATGGTGGTGCCCAGCTGGTCGTTGACGTCGAGGATGAAGCGGCACATGTCCTGTTTTTCTTCCACGTTCATGCCGGCCATCGGTTCGTCGAGCAGCAAAATCTCCGGTTCGGCCACCAATGCGCGGCCCAGTTCGACGCGCTTTTGCAGACCGTAGGGCAGGCGCCCGACCGGAGTCTTGCGGATCGCCTGGATTTCCAGGAAGTCGATAATTTCCTCGGCCTTCTTGCGGTGTTCGATTTCCTCGCGCCGTGCCGGCCCCCAGTACAGGGCCTGCAGCAGAAAGTTCGATTTCATTTTCAGGTTGCGGCCGGTCATGATGTTGTCGAGCACCGTCATGCCCTTGAACAGGGCGATGTTCTGGAACGTGCGCGCAATGCCGGACTTGGCGGCCTGGTAGCAATCCATGCCGCGCCGGTGTTCGCCGCGGTAGATGATCTCGCCCTGCTGCGGGCGGTACACGCCGTTGATCACATTGAGCATCGAGCTTTTGCCGGCGCCATTGGGGCCGATGATGGCGCGGATCTCGTGCTGTTTCACGTCGAAAGAGATATCGGTCAGTGCCTTCACGCCGCCGAACGACAGGGAGATATTTTTCAGGTCCAAGATCACGGGACCGGTCTTGCGCTCGGTGCCGAAGTGGACGTCGGGTTCATTCATTAGCATCGTACCGTGCTCCATCATGCTGCCAGGCCCAGGGCCGGCCAGGTTTTGCTGCTCCAGATCTGCAGGTCGGCACTGGTCGAACCGGTGCGTCCATCCTCGAACTTGACCTGGGTCTCGATGAACTGCGAGGTTTTCCCTTCGTACAGGGCGGCAATGAGCACCGCGTATTTTTCGGCGATGAACTTGCGGCGCACCTTGCGCGTGCGGGTCAGTTCGTCGTCATCGGGATCGAGTTCCTTGTGCAGCACCAGGAAGCGGTGCACCTGCGTGCGGTCCATCAGCGGATCGGCCGCCAGTTCCGCGTTGACCTGTTCGATGCAGTCGCGGATCAGGCCATAGGTCTCTTCGCGCGCGGCCAGGTCGGTATAGCCGGCGTAGGCGATGCCGCGCCGCTCGGACCAGTTGCCGACCGCCTCGATATCGATATTGATAAAGGCGCAGACCTGGTCGCGGCCATGGCCGAAGGCCACCACTTCCTTGATGAAGGGGAAGAACTTGAGCTTGTTTTCGATATAGTTGGGGGCGAAGATGGCGCCGCAATTCATCTTGCCGACATCGGCCGCGCGGTCGATGATTTTCAAATGGCCTTCGCTGTCGAACACGCCCGCGTCGCCCGTATGAAAATAGCCATCGGCGTCGATCACTTCGGCGGTCGCTTCGGGGCGGTGGTAGTAGCCGCTCATGGTGGCCTGCGACTTGACCAGCACTTCGCCATTCGGTGCGAGCTTGACCTCCACGCCGGGCGCCGGCAGACCGACGCTGTCGAACTTGATATTGCCATCCGGTTGCAAGCACACATAGGCGCAGGTTTCGGTCGAGCCGTACAGCTGCTTTAGGTTCACGCCGATCGAGCGGTAGAAGCGAAACAGGTCGGGGCCGATGGCGGCACCGGCGGTGTAGGCGACGCGCACGCGCGACAGGCCCAGCACGTTTTTCAGCGGGCCGTAGACCAGCACATTGCCCAGCTGGTAGCTGAGGCGGTCCAGCAACGGCACCGGCTTGCCGTCGAGGATCTGTGCGCCGCAGCGCTTGGCCACGTCCATGAAATGGGCGAACAGGCGGCGCTTGATGCTGCTGGCGTCTTCCATCCGTATCATCACGCTGGTGAGCATGTTTTCAAACACGCGCGGCGGCGCAAAGTAGCAGGTCGGGCCGATTTCGCGCATGTCGATCATCACCGTGTCGCCCGATTCCGGGCAGTTGACGGTGAACCCCGCCACCATCGCCTGCGCCAGCGAAAACAGGCAGTCGCCAACCCACGCCATCGGCAGGTAGGACAAAATATCTTCGTTGTCGGTCAGCTTGTCGAAGGCCACGCAGCCAACGCCTGCCGCCAGCAGGGCCGTGTGACTCTGGCAAACGCCCTTTGGTTTGCCGGTGGTGCCCGAGGTGTACAGGATCACGGCCGAGTCGCTGCCGCGGCCCGCTTCGACGGCCGCTTCGAAAAAGCCCGGATGCGCGCTGTCGTATTCGCGCCCCAGCGCCTGCAGGCCGGCAAAGGAAATCAGCTCGGACTGGTGGTAGTGGCGCATGCCGCGCTCGTCGTCATAGGCGATATGCGCCACATGCGCATACATGGTTTTCAGTTCGAGCAGCTTGTCGACCTGTTCCTGGTCTTCGACAATGGCATACTGGATATGCGCGTCCTGCAGCACATAGGCCATGTCGGCCGCCGGCGCATCCTGGTACAGCGGCACGGGCACGCCGCCCAGGCTTTGCGCGGCCAGCATGGCCCAGTACAGGCGCGGGCGGTTGTCGCCGATAATGGCCAGGTTCATGCCGCGCTGGAAACCGATGGCGGCCAGGCCGCAGGCCAGCGCGCGGACCTCGGCGTTGACGTCCTGCCAGGTCCAGGTTTGCCAGATGCCCAGGTATTTTTCGCGGAAGGCGGGTTTGTCGGGACGGACGGCGCCATGCTGCACCAGGCGCCGGGGAAAAGTCGGCATTGCTGTATTGTTTTGCACCAGTGTCTCCTGTTGCGTGTCTCAGGCGCCACCTCATTGGGTGGCACTCTGTGTTTTTATGTGTAAGGCGTTTGTGCAATGATAGTAGCTTGCGTTGGTTTGCCGAGTTGTCTTTTCGGGGACATTTGCCCACTTTTCGATGGTGCGTCGCACAAATGAAAATAGTCGATATCAGTCTCAAGGATGCCGTGCGCGCGGCCAACTGGGCGCAGCTGCTGGACGCCGATCAACTGGCGCGCGTGGAAGCCGATACCGTGGAAGCGTTCGTGCCGAAAGGCGGCTTTGTCTGCCGCAAGGGCGAGCCGGCCGATTACTGGATCGGCGTCATCAGCGGCATGGTCAAGATGAATAATTTTTCCGCTTCCGGCAAGGCCATGACCTTTATCGGCGTGCCACCGGGCAGCTGGTTTGGCGAAGGTTCCTTGCTGAAAAACGAGATCCGCAAATACGACACCATGGCCCTGCGTGACACGCGTGTGGCGCGCCTGCCTGCGTCGACCTTCCACTGGCTGCTCGATACCAGCTTGCCGTTTACGCGCTTTTTGCTGATGCAGCTGAACGAGCGCCTGGGCCAGTTTATCGGCATGGTGGAAAACGACCGCCTGCTGGACCTGAACACGCGCGTGGCGCGCTGCCTGGCGTCGATGTTCAATTCGCATCTGTACCCGGGCGTGGACACCCTGGTGCAGCTGTCGCAGGAAGAGATAGGCTTGCTGTCGGGCTCGTCGCGCCAGCGCGCCAACCAGGCCTTGCAGGTGCTGGAAAAACAGGGTTTGCTGCGTCTTGATTACGGCGGCATCCGCGTGCTCGATCTGGACGGCCTGCGCCGCTACGAGGCCGATGATGCCAGCTGAATCGACCCGCGCCACAGCCCTGCGTGCGCGCCTCGATGGCGCCCTGGTCGACCATGCGCGTTTTACCGGGCCGCCGGTCGATTTGAGCGGCTGGACGCCAGAGGAATTGGGTGTGGTCTGGGGCGCGCTGCACCGCGCGGCGAGCTTTGGTCATGACGATATCGAGCGGTTCAAGCTGGGGCGTATGCTGCAAGAACAGGTGGCCGGGGCCAATCTGGCGCCGCTGCTCGCTGGCGACCAATTCCTTGATGCACTCGACGCGGCCGGTGATTACAGCGGCGAATGGGAGTACGTGGTCGCTTGCCTGGCCTGCCTGCAGGGTGAGGTACCGGCTGGCACGGCGGCGCAGGCGCGGCGCATTCTGGGGGAAAACTCGGGCTGGGCCGAGCGGCATTACCAGGCGTATCTGCTGGCGCGCCTGGCCGGCGGCGATGCGCCTGCCCTGTTCATGCAGGTGATGCAGGAGCGCCACGCACGCTATCCCATGTCATTGACCTTGCAGGAGCTGGAACTGCTGGCGCAACTGAAACCCGATTCGCTGCTGGCGCTGGCCGGTTCGCGCCACAGCAGCTTCTGGAATCGCGACAGCATCGGCGAGGCCGACCCGGCCGAAGTGCTGGCCGGCGACGCCGCCTATGTCGATTTTTCGCGCAGCATGCTCGAAGACGCGGCGCGCCATATCGCCGCCATCCACGACGGCAGCGTGCCGTATGCGGCCGACGCCGCCTTTGCCACGGCAGACTCGCCGGTGCTGGCGCGCGCCGCGCGGGTCGCGGCCTACCGGGACGATGACTGGTTCAGGCCCGTGATCACTACCTTGCTGCCATTGGCGTGCGTGGCGCCGGGCACGGCAAAAAGCGCGCCGTCGCAATCGCTGGCGATGGCGCTGGGCCATGCGGTGGAAACCATCCCCACGCCGGAAAGCCTGCTGGCCTTGCGCACGGCGCTGGCCAGTGTGCGCCATGCGGGCATCCGCAAAAAGCTCGAACGCAACCTGAAGCCGGCCGAAAGAGCGCTGGCGGAACGACCCGATATCGCCTGGCGGGCCGGCATGCCAGGCCCCATGGGCAAGCGACGCCAGGCCGTGCTGGCGCGCCGCCTGGAGGCGGGCTACGCCAGCGAGGTGTGGTTCAGCCTCGACCAATGGCGCGCCCTGCGCGGCGACGCCGATATCGACACAGTGGCGCGCGCTCTGGTCTGGCGCACGGGCGACGGCCAGGCTTTCATGCTCGACGGGCAGGGTGCCATCGATGCGCAGGGCCGGCCAGTGGCGTTGCCCGACTGCGGCGAGATCGGCCTGTGGCACCCCTTGCACGGCAGTGTGCAAGAGCGCGCCAGCTGGCAGGCGCTGGTCACGCAGCGGCGTGTGCGCCAGCCGCTGCGTCAGGTGTATCGCGAAATATATGAAGCACCGGGCGACGGCGGCGCCCCGTTTGCCGGCTACCAGCTGTCGCTGCGTACCTTGCTGGGCCTGGCGCGGCGCGAAGGCTGGCGGCTGGACCACGATGAAGGCCTGTCGCGCCAGTTCGGCGCCTGGCGCGTATTGCTGCGCATCGAGGGCCGCGTGTATCCGGGGGCGCAGGGCGCTTGCACGTCCAATGGACTGGAAGCGGCGCAGATGCGGCAGATGGCGCCGGTGGCGTATTCGGAGGCGTGCCGCGCGGTCGATTTGCTGGTCAGCGCCAGCGCGTTGGCGCTGGTCGAGGAAGAGCCGGACGCGCAGCGCCAACAGCGTCTGGCTCACCTGGCCAGTCTGGAAGCGGGGCCGATGGTGGGCATGCGGCGCGCCGTGCTGGGGCAGGTGTTTGCGCAGCAGATCGCTGCGGGCCGCATGGTCGTCGAAGCGCGCCACCTGATGGTGGGCCGGCACGCGATTCATCTGGCCACCGGCAGGGTCACGCTGGACGGCGCCGAAGTGGTGGTGGAGGTTACGGCCAAAGGCAGCAAGCTGGGCGCCATGCCCTGGCTGCCGCACGACGAGGCGCTGCTGGAAAAAATCGTCGGCCTGGCCGGCCAGCTGCTCAAGGGTTGAGATGGCGCATATCTTGATCCTGGCTGTCGGCAGCGCCGGCGATGTCTACCCGTTTATCGTCATCGGCCAGGCGCTGCGCGCGCGCGGCCATGCGGTGACCCTGGTGGCCACCGCCAATTTCCAGGAACGGGTCGAGCGCGCCGGCCTGCAGTTTGTCTCGGGCCTGAGCCAGGATGAACTCGACGCCAGCGTGCAGGATCCCGGCCTGTGGCATCCGGTGAAGGGCTTTGCCACCATCTGGAAGCATATGGCGCGCCATTTGCCCAGCGCCTATGCGCAGCAGCTGGCGCTGGTGCGCGAAAGTAGCGAACCGACGATCATTGTCGCCAGCACCCTCGGCCTGACGGGACGCCTGCTGCAGGATGCGCAGGGCGTGCCTCTGGTGACGGTGCACCTGGCACCGTCGTGCTTTTTGACGGCCGACGATACGTCCGTGCGGCGCGGCCTGAACTGGCCGCGCTCGCTGCCGCGCCCGCTGGTGCGGCTGATCCTGAACCTGGTCGAGCGGCTGATGCTTGATCCTGTCGTGCGGCCCGCCATCAACCGCCTGCGCGCCAGCCTGGGCCTGGCGCCGGTGCGGCGCGTGATGAGCCGCTGGCTGCATTCGCCGCAGCAGGTGATCTGCGCCTTTCCCGCCTGGTTTGCCGCGCCGCAGCCGGATTGGCCACCGAATACGGTGTGCACCGGCTTTCCGCGCATGCCGGCCAGCGAAGGCCAGCTTGAGCCTGCCCTGCAGCGCTTTATCGATGCGGGCAGCCCGCCAGTCGTCGTCACGCCCGGTTCGGCGATGGCGCATGGCGGCGCCTTTATCGCCCGCGCACTGGATGCGGCCGCCGCGCTGGGGCTGCGGGTGGTGGTCGTCACGCCATACCGCGCGCAATTGCCGGCCACCTTGCCCGCCAGCGTGCACCATGCGGCGTATGCGCCTTTCGACCTGCTGGCACCGCAGGCGGCGGCGTTCGTGCACCACGGCGGCATCGGCACCAGCGCCACCGTGCTGGCGGCCGGCAAGCCGCAGCTGGTGGTGCCGTTCGCCTTCGACCAGCCCGACAACGCCGCGCGCCTGCGGCGCCTCGGGGTGGCTGCCACGGTGCTGCCCGACGCGCCACTGCGCGCCTGGACCGGCGCGCTGGCGGGCTTGCTGGCCAAGCCTGCGGTTGCCGCTGCCTGCGCCACGGTGGCCGCCGCCATGGCCGCTGAAACGCCTGCGGCCGAACAGATTGCCGAGCTGGTAGCGCAGCGCGCCGCATGAGTACTGCATCGCCGGCAATCGGAGTATCATGGACGCTTCCCAGCACCACATTTTTTTGCCGCCATGCAGACATCCGTCACCAGTAATCCCGCCTCCCGTTTGACCCTGCTGCGCGCCGCCATGCGCGTGCAACGGATCGACGCCCTGATCGTGCCGTCGGCCGATCCGCATCTGTCCGAATACCTGCCGGCGCACTGGCAGGGCCGTGAATGGCTGTCCGGTTTCACCGGTTCGGTCGGCACGCTGGTCGTCACGCAGGACTTTGCCGGCGTATGGACCGATGGCCGCTACTGGGAGCAGGCGGAAACCGAACTGGCCGGCAGCGGCATCGAGCTGAAGAAAATCCCGTCCGGCGCCAGCGTGCTGTTTATCGACTGGCTGGGCACCACCATGCGCGCCGGGCAAACCGTGGCCGTCGACGGCGCCGTGCTGGGCCTGGCCAATGCACGCCTGCTGCAGCAGGCGCTGGGTGAACAGGTGCTGCTGCGCACCGATACCGACCTGCTGAACCATGTTTGGACGGAGCGCCCGGCGCTGCCGACAGCTGCCATCTTCGAGCATGGCGCGCCGTATCCGGCCCTGCCGCGCGGCGACAAACTGGCGGCGCTGCGCGCCAGCATGAACGCCCATGGCGCCAGTCATCATGTGATTTCCACGCTCGACGATATCGCGTATCTGTTCAACCTGCGCGGCGCCGACGTCAACTACAACCCCGTGTTCCTGGCCCATGCGCTGGTGGGACCCGAGCGCGCCACCTTGTTTGTTGCCGAGGGCAAGCTGCCTGCCGACTTGCGCGCGACCCTGGAAGAGCAGGGCGTCGACGTGGCGCCGTATGCGCAGGCCGCAAACGCGCTGGCCGCCTTGCCAGTGGGCGCCAGCTTGCTGCTCGACCCGCGCCGCGTCACGTACGGCACGCGCCAGGCGGTGGCCGGCGGCGTGCGCGTGATCGAAGCGATCAACCCGACCACACTGGCCAAGTCGCGCAAGAGCGACAGCGAAGCGGCCCATGTGCGCGCGGCCATGGAGCAGGATGGCGCGGCGCTGTGCGAATTTTTCAGCTGGCTCGACGCCACCCTGGCCGACCCGCAGCGCGCGCCCTTGACGGAGATCGGCGTCGATGAACGCCTGACGGCGGCACGTGCGCGCCGCGCCGGTTTTGTCAGCCCCAGTTTCGGCACCATCGCCGGCTTCAACGCGCATGGCGCCATCATGCATTACCACGCGCATGCCGAGACGGCGGCGACCATCGAGGGCGATGGCCTGCTGCTGATCGATTCGGGCGGCCAGTACCTGGGCGGCACCACCGACATCACGCGGGTGGTGCCGGTGGGGGCCATCACGGCGGAACAGCGGCGCGATTTCACCCTGGTATTGCGCAGCATGATCGCGCTGTCGCGCGCGCAGTTCCCGCGCGGCGTCAAGTCGCCCATGCTGGACGCCATCGCACGCGCGCCGCTGTGGGCCGAAGGCATCGATTTTGGCCATGGCACCGGCCACGGCGTGGGCTTTTTCCTGAACGTGCATGAAGGGCCGCAATCGATTTCCCAGTCCGCCATGCCGGAGCCGCAAACGGCGATGGAGCCGGGCATGATCACCTCGGTCGAACCGGGCATCTACCGTCCCGGCCAGTGGGGTATCCGCATCGAGAACCTGGTATTGAATGTGCCGGCCGAGTCCTCGCAGTTCGGCGACTTTCTGAAATGCGAGACCCTGACCTTGTGCCCGATCGATACGCGCTGCATCGAACGCAGCCTGATGCGCGACGACGAAGCGGCCTGGCTGAACGACTATCACGCCACCGTGCGCGCGCGCCTGGCGCCGCACCTGGCCGCGCCGGCCGATGCGCCTGCATTGGCGTGGCTGGAACAACGCACGGGAGCCATCTGATGCGATCGACACGCGCCACCTCCGCCATCGAGCGGCTCAAGGAACGCACTGGCAACCGCCTCTACACCATGGCGCGTACCGGCAATGAGCTGTTTTTCCTGACCGAAGGCCCGGGCCTGCCGCCCTTGTGCGAGCCGCTGGAACTCGATGCCTTTGTCGCCTTTGTCAATGCGCTGGGGCCGCAAAAGGCGCGCCGGGTCAGCAAGCTTGATGTGGCGTTTGAAAAGCAGCTGACCAAAAAACCGTAGCCGATGCCGACCATCGACTTCCTGCGCGCCTACTGGTCGCCGGCCGAGCTGGCGACCAATGGCGTGATCCTGCTCAATTTGCTCGGCGCGCTGCTGCTGGGTTTGCTTGTCGGCTACGAGCGTTCCTACCACGGGCGTGCGGCGGGCATGCGCACCTACAGCCTGGTGTGCATGGCCTCGGCCGCGCTGACGGTGCTCGGTGGTTACCCGGAGTTCTGGTACGGCGGCCATGGCAGCATCGTTGGCAGCGACCCGACGCGCGTGATCCAGGGCATCGTCACCGGCGTCGGTTTCCTGGGTGCCGGCGTGATCATGCGCGAAGGCTTCAATATCAGCGGCCTGACGACTGCCGCCTCGATCTGGGCCTCGTCGGTAATCGGCATCATGGTGGGCATCGGCTTTTACCTGTCGGCCATGGGCCTCGCCTTTTTGTGCGCGATGGCGATGATTTTTCTGTCAAAATTGGAGAGTTGGCTGCCCTCGCGCCATGCCGTGGCCATCACCATGCGCTTCAGGCGCGACTTCGTGCCACGCGAAGATGCGCTGCGCCGCATGGCCGCCAAGCGCGGCTACGATATCGCGGGCGGCTCGCTGACCATCGGCAGCACCGACGGCATGCAGGAGTGGCGTTTCGTCGCCATCGCCCATGGCAAGAACACGGGCGCCAGCCTGTCCGCCATGTCGGCCGAGCTGGCCGCTTTCGACGGCATCGCCGGCTTCCAGCTGTCGCATGCCCGCAACTAGACAAGGATCACCATGGATACACAGGCACAAGCGGTACTCGATTTCTGGTTTCTGGCTCCCGACAACCCGGCCCACGGCCAGTCGCGCACCGAATGGTTCCGCAAGGACGACGCTTTCGACGCGCAGATCCGCGAGCGCTTCGGCGCCCTGATCGACACCGCCATCGACGGCGGCCTGCGCGACTGGGCCGCCACGCCGCGCGGCGCGCTGGCGCAGATCCTGGTGCTCGACCAGTTCACGCGCAATGTGTATCGCGGCACGCCGCGCGCGTTTGCCGGCGACGCTCAAGCGCTGGCGCTGGCCGTGGCGCTGGTGGAAAACGGCCAGGACCAGCAACTGGAGCCGACCCTGCGCTCGTTTGTCTACATGCCTTTCGAGCATGCGGAAGACCTGGCCATGCAGGCGAGGGCGGTGGAACTGTTCCAGTTGCTGACGCAGTCGCGCGAGGGCTTCGAGAGCATGCTCGACTATGCCCAGCGCCACCAGGAAGTGATTGCCCGCTTCGGCCGCTTCCCGCACCGCAATGCCATCCTGGGCCGCGCTTCCACCGCCGAAGAAGAAACCTTCCTGCAGCAGCCGGGCTCCAGCTTCTAGGCCATCATGGACGTGACCTTGAATATCATCGGCGCCGGCCATGTGGGCCGGGTGCTGGGGCGCTTGTTCGCCGGCGTGGAAGGCATTGCCGTGCAGGACGTGCTGACGCGCTCGATGGACTCGGCAAGCGCCGCGGTCGGCTTCATTGGCGCCGGCCGGCCGATTGACAGCTATGCGGCCTTGCGGCGCGCCGACGTGACCATGCTGGCCGTCTCGGACGACCAGATCGTGCCCGCTTGCACGGCGCTGGTGGCCGAGGGCGGGCAGGCCGGCGCCATCGTGTTCCATTGCAGCGGCGCGCTGGCGTCCAGCCTGCTGCTGTCGGCCAGCCAGGCCGGCGCTTCGGTCGCCAGCGTGCATCCGATCCGCAGCTTTGCCGATCCGGCACAGGTGGCGGGCAGTTTCGACGGCACCTATTGCGGTGTCGAAGGCGACCCGCTGGCGCTGGCCTTTTTGACGCCAGCCTTGACCAGCATCGGTGCACGCCCGGTGCCGATCGACGCAGCCGCCAAGACCGTGTATCACGCCGCTGCCGTGTTCGCCAGCAATTACCTGGTGACGGTGCTCGACGCTTCGCTGCGCGCTTACCAGGCTGCCGGCATCCCGGAAGCGGTGGCGCGCCAGCTGGCTGGGCCCTTGGTGACGGAAACGGTGGCCAATGTGCTGCGCCTGGGCGCGGCGCCCGCGCTCACCGGCCCGATCGCGCGTGGCGACATGGCCACCGTGGCGCGCCAGCAGCAGGCGGTGGCGCAGTGGGACGCGGCCACCGGCGACTTGTATGCGGCGCTGGTGGCGCCTACCGTGGACCTGGCCCGACGCAAGCGCGCTCAGTAGTCAAGCTGTTACCACGCGGTTTCGTCCGCCGTTCTTGGCCTGGTACAGGGCGCTGTCGGCGCGTGAAAAGAAGGCGGATTCGCTTTCGTCGTGCCGGTATTCGGTCACGCCCAGGCTGATGGTCACCGGCAATTGCGGCGCGGGCAGGCCAAAGTCGTGGCCGGCGACGGCCGTGCGCAAGGCTTCGGCCACTTGCACCGCCTGCGCCAGGCTGCAGTTGTTCAGCAGCACCAGGTATTCTTCGCCGCCCCAGCGCGTGATGACGTCGCTGTCGCGCACGGTGGCGCGCGCCACGTCGGCCACCCCCAGGATCACCTTGTCGCCCCACAGGTGGCCATGGGTGTCGTTGACGCGCTTGAAGAAATCGATATCGAACAGGATGGCCGACATGGGCTGGGTCGTGCGTTTGGACAGCAGCATGGCGCGCTGGAACAACAGTTCCAGCGACTTGCGGTTCAACAAACCCGTCAATGCGTCGGTGGAGGCGATGCGTTCGATGCGCTGTTGGTAGCGGTTGACGGTAAGCAAAGTGAGCAGCAATACCAGCAAAGTCACGCCAAAGCTGATGGCCAGATTCAGAATGAACACGTTTTGCAGGGATTTGACTTCATCGCTGACATTTTGCTCGACTACCAGATACCAGCCCAGTTCGGGGATATGGCGCGAATTGACGAGGATTTGCGCACGTTCAAGCTGGTAGGACAAATGCGTCGGTTCGGTCTGCTGGTTGAGGATATGGCCGGCAATATCGCGCACCCCTGGCAGGCTGCGGATATTGCCCTGGCCACTGTGGTTGTCGCGCATGGTCTTGCCAGCGAGCACGATGGCGCCCTTGCCGTCGACAAAATAGATATTGCGGCGAAAGCGCGCCTGGTAGCGGTCGATGATATGGCTCATCGTATCCAGGGTCAGGCCGATGCCGGTGGCGCCGATAAAGCGCCCGTCGTAATCGAGCACGCGGTGGTTGATGAAGATCGTCATGCTGTCGCGGTTGGCCATGTCGATGTCGACATTGGTTTCATAGTCGCTGCCCTTCATGTTGCGCACGCGGTAGTACCAGATGTCGCGCTCGGCTTTTGGGCTGATCGATTTGAGCGTGCCTTCGGCGTAATAATATTTGCTGGTCTTGTCGGAAATCAGGAAGCTGGTGATGGCGCCGTATTTCTTTTTCACTTCGGCCAGATAGCGCACGATTTGCTTGCTGTCGCTTTCACCGGCCAGTATCCAGTCGCGCACGAAGGTGTCGTGCGCCATCAGCGATGAAATGAAGACGGGGCGCAGCATGTCTTTCTGGATTTCGGAATAGATATTGTCGCCCGTCAGCGGCAAGGTCTGGTCGGCGATGCCATGTTCGATGGCATTGCGCGAGGCCAGGTAACTGGCCAGGCTGGTAGCGACAAAGCCCGCAGCAAGGATCAAGGTCAGGAGCAGTAGCAGACGGTACTTGTTCGACAGCATGGAAGTTTTGGAAGGTCGGGCTGGCGCGCGCAAGGCAAAAGTATGCAGTAGTGCTTGTCTTGGTGCAATGTTAACGGGCAATCTGGAATGCCCGCGCAGCAAATAAGCAGCCAGATAACCACAAATGACCAAATATAAGGGCTGCGTTGTCGACAAAGATGCTGATTGGAAATAACATTTAATACTGGGAATCAAGCGCACCGCCCCAGTCATGGCGCCGGCTTCAGGCGCGAGACTGCACGCGCAGGGAGTATTCCATGTTATTTCTGAAGACCACATCAAGCAGCAAGGCGCCAGGCATTTATGAGGTCGATATCGCCGCCAAGCCACCAGGCAAGACTTTCGGCGTCTTCCTCGCCACCAACCCCGACCATGCGCCGCAAGGCTTGCTGGACCAGCTCAAGGCGCTGGGCTTCGGCAATACTTACAGTTCGTCCTATTTGCACAAGGATGGCTGCCAGGTGCTGGACCTGCATTTCCAGAAAGACGGCACCGATATTTTCAAGGGCTGGAAAAGCGAGGAATGTACGCAGAACCTGGCCGACATCACGGCCCTGTTTGCGCAACATGGCATCGCGATCACGCCGAGGGTGATGACCATGGCGGAGGCCTACGCATAAGTACCGGATTTTATGACTTCTCTTAAGTTTCGCTTAAGTTAGTCTAACTTTGCTCATTTCTACCTTATTAATCAGTTAACTGCCTGGCTTACATCTCGTCACATTTCTTACGGAATGGAGACGGACGTGTGTTTTTCACAGTGCTATCGTGGACACATCGCATTTCGCTGAACTGCGAATCCAGGCAATTCAACTTATTCAAGAGGTAACATGATGAAAAAGATCCTGTTTGCAATGATCGCTTCCGTAACCGCCCTGTCCGCCATGAGCGCCGCCCATGCCGAAGGTCCTTATGTGGGCGTGGGTGTCACCGCCAACCGTTATGACTTCGATGTTCCTGGCGCCACCAGCGCCGGTAACCACAGCGGCGCGAAGGCCGGCGGCAAGGTCTTTGCTGGTTACGACCTGAACCAGACTTGGGCGGTCGAGGGCGGTTATGCCGACTTCGGCAGCAAGGACTACAGCTATGTCAACGGCGCTGGCGCTGGCGGCAATGTGAAAAGCGATTCGCACGGCTACTACCTGGCAGGCAAGGCCACCATGCCCGTCAATGAAAAAGTCGGCGTGTTCGGCAAGCTTGGTGTCGCCCGTGTCGACAACAGCCTGAGCGGCTCGGGCCTGTCGACCGGTATCCGCGGCGAGAACAAGACCGGCGTGTACGCCTCGCTGGGCGCGCAGTACGCGATCAACGAGAAAGTCTCGCTGACGGCAGAAGTGGAACACTTCGGCAAGAGCGCCGACCAGGGCCACAAGGCCACAGGCCTGGCAGTCGGCGCGCGCTACAACTTCTAAGCTTTCCTATAGAAGTTGCTGAAAAAAAAGGCAGTCACCGCGAGGTGACTGCCTTTTTGTATTGCCAGCCGTAAAACTTACACGGTCAGCGGCTTGTAGCGGATGCGTTTCGGCTTGGCGCCTTCTTCGCCCAGGCGTTTTTTCTTGTCGGCTTCATATTCCTGGTAGTTGCCGTCAAAGAATTTCACCTGCGAATCGCCTTCGAACGCCAGGATATGCGTGGCGATACGGTCGAGGAACCAGCGATCGTGGGAAATGACCATCACGCTGCCGGCAAATTCCAGCAGGGCGTCTTCCAGCGCGCGCAGGGTTTCCACGTCCAGATCGTTCGATGGTTCATCGAGCAGCAGGACGTTGCCGCCCATCAAGAGCGTTTTTGCCAGGTGCAGGCGGCCACGTTCACCGCCGGACAGGTTGCCGACGATTTTTTGCTGGTCGCCACCTTTGAAGTTGAAGCGGCCCAGGTAGGCGCGCGACGGCATTTCAAAGCGTCCCACGGTGAGCATGTCGGCGCCGCCGCAGACGTCCTGGAACACGGTCTTGTTGTCCGACAGCGAGTCGCCGCGATTCTGGTCGACAATCGACACGCGCGCCGTCTGGCCGATCGCCACTTCGCCGCTGTCCGGCTGCTCGGTGCCGGTGATCATCTTGAACAGGGTCGATTTACCGGCGCCGTTGGGGCCGATAATGCCGACGATGGCGCCGGCAGGAATCGTGAAGCTCAGGTCGTCGATCAGCAGCCGGTCGCCAAATGCTTTCGACACGTTCTTGAACTCGATCACTTCATTGCCCAAGCGCTCGGCCACGGGAATGAAGATCTCCTGGGTTTCGTTGCGCTTCTGGTATTCGTGCTCGGACAGCTCGTTGAAGCGGGCCAGGCGGGCTTTCGACTTGGCCTGGCGCGCTTTCGGGTTCTGGCGCGACCATTCCAGTTCTTTCTGCAGCGCCTTCTGGCGTGCCGATTCGGTTGCTTCTTCTTGTTTCAGGCGCGCTTGCTTCTGTTCCAGCCAGGTCGAGTAATTGCCCTTCCATGGAATGCCGCTGCCACGGTCCAGTTCCAGTATCCACTCGGCCGCGTTGTCGAGGAAGTAGCGATCGTGGGTAATCGCCACCACGGTGCCCGGGAAGCGCAGCAGGAATTGTTCCAGCCAGTCGACCGATTCCGCATCCAGGTGATTGGTTGGCTCGTCGAGCAGCAGCATGTCCGGTTTCGACAGCAGCAGCTTGCACAGCGCCACGCGGCGCTTTTCACCGCCCGACAGCACGCCGATTTTGGCATCCCATGGCGGCAGGCGCAGCGCGTCGGCGGCCATTTCCAGTTGCAGATTCAGGTTGCCGCCGTCGGAGGTCGAGATGATCGCTTCCAGGCGCGCCTGCTCATTGGCCAGGGCGTCGAAATCGGCGTCTTCCTCGGCATAGGCGGCGTACACGGCTTCGAGCTTGGCTTGTGCTTCGAACACTTCGCCCAGGCCCGATTCCACTTCCTGGCGCACGGTTTTTTCCGGATCGAGCTGCGGTTCCTGCGGCAGGTAGCCGATATTCAGGCCCGGCATCGGCACGGCTTCGCCCTGGATGTCGGTATCGATGCCGGCCATGATTTTAAGCAGGGTCGATTTACCGGAACCGTTCAGGCCCAGCACGCCGATCTTGGCGCCCGGGAAGAAGGAAAGGGAAATATCTTTCAGGATCTGGCGCTTGGGCGGGACGATCTTGCCCACGCGATTCATGGTGTAGACGTAATTAGCCATTAGAAATCTCGGGTGTTATACAAAGACGAACAGGATACGGTAAACGCCCGCTTCCGGCCAGCGCTGTCATGTACATCAGGCTGCCAGGCGGGCGCGGCGGTTCATCCACAGCCCTTCGCACGCATACAGCGCCAGCGCGGCCCAGATCACCATGAAGCCCAGCATGCGTTCCTGCGTAAATGATTCATGGAAGACCCACACGCCAATCAGCAACTGGCCGGTGGGGGCGATATATTGCAGCAGGCCCAGCACGGCCAGCGGCAAGCGCCGCGCGCCGGCCGCGAACATCAGCAGCGGAATCGCCGTGATCGGACCCGACGCCAGCAGCAGGGCGCGCGTGGTGCCGGACTCCGTATTGACGAAGCCGCTCTGGCCATGCCAGGTGAGCCATAACATATAGGCCAGCGCCAGCGGGAACAGGATCATGGTTTCGAACGACAGGCCTTCGAGCGCGCCCAAGGCTGCCGTCTTGCGCAGCAGGCCGTAGCCGCCAAAGGTGGCGGCCAGCAGCAGGGCGATCCACGGCACTTGCCCCGCCTGCCAGGTCAGCCAGGCCACGCCGCAGGCGGCCATGGCGATGGCCAGCCACTGCGCCCGGCGCAGGCGTTCGTGCAGCAGCAAAAAGCCCAGCATCACATTGATCAGCGGCGTAATGAAATAGCCGAGGCTGGCGTCGACCACATGGCCGTTGTTGACGGCCCAGATATAAATGAACCAGTTGGCCGACAACAAGAACGCGCTGGCGACAAAGCTGGCCACCACCTTCGGCTGGCTTTTCAAGGCGCCCAGCCAGCCCCACTGGCGGCGCACCGTCAGCACGATGCCGAGGAACAGCAGTGACCAGACCATGCGGTGGGCGAGGATTTCCTGCGGTGCGACTTCTTCCAGGGCATGGAAGTACAGTGGAAACAGGCCCCAGCATAAAAAGGCGAGCGAGGCGTACAGCATGCCTGGATTCATGATCGGCTTCAAAAAGAATAGACAGTCTGCCATTATCGCTGAAATCAATACGGCCTGCCGGGCGGCACCGGGGCAGCGTAGAATGGCAACAAATCGAAGGCCGCGACGCCGTGCACAGGGGTGCCGCAGCCAATAACAAACGACCTTGGGGCAGCGCCGGAACCATGCAAAAATACTCTTGCTATTTGCTAATACCTATCATATTGTGCGATGCAACAAAACAAAAACGGGTGCAACCTTGACGTCGGAACATAAAAAAAGCGGCCTGGCCGGCATGACGCTGGCGGCCGTGGGCATCGTCTACGGCGATATCGGCACCAGCCCGCTCTACACCCTGAAGACCGTGTTCGACCCTGCCCACGGCCTGGCGCTGACCCACAACAACCTGCTGGGCATCGTCTCGCTGATCTTCTGGGGCCTGACCCTGATCGTTTCGCTCAAGTACGTGACCCTGGTGCTGCGCGCCGACAACCGCGGCGAGGGCGGCATCATGGCGCTGATGGCGCTGGTGCTGTCGTCGGTCAGCAAGCTGTCGCGCTGGCATTTCCCGCTGATGGTGATCGGCGTGTTTGGCGCCACCCTGTTCTATGGCGACAGCGTGATCACGCCGGCCATCTCCGTCTTGTCGGCGATCGAGGGCCTGGAAGTGGCCACGCCCGCCTTCAGCCCCTATGTGGTGCCGCTGACGATGGTGGTGCTGGTGGCCCTGTACTCGGTGCAGTCGCATGGCACGGCCGGCATCGGCCGCTATTTCGCGCCCATCATGGTGCTGTGGTTTGCCGCGCTGGCCATCATGGGCGTGCTCAACATCATCAAGTCGCCGCAGGTGCTGGCCGCGCTGAACCCCGTGCATGCGGCCACTTTCCTGATGGAAAACGGCTTTGTCGCGTTTGTCGCGCTGGGCGCGGTAGTGCTGGCGCTGACGGGCGCCGAGGCGCTGTACGCCGACATGGGCCACTTCGGCAAGAAACCGATCCGCCTGGCCTGGTTTCTGATCGCGTTTCCTGCGCTGGCGCTGAACTACCTGGGCCAGGGCGGCTTGCTGCTGGCGCATCCGGAAGCGGTGTCGAATCCGTTCTACCAGCAACTGGGCTCGTGGAGCGTGTACCCGCTGGTGATATTGTCGACGATGGCCACCGTGATCGCCTCGCAGGCAACCATTTCCGGCACCTTCTCGATGACCAAGCAGGCCATCGCGCTGGGCTTTTTGCCGCGCATGCGCGTGCGCCACACCTCGGAAAGCGAAATCGGCCAGATCTATATCCCGGCCGTCAACTGGCTGCAGCTGTGCGTGGTGCTGCTGGCCGTGGTCGGTTTCGGTTCCTCGGAAAACCTGGCCGCCGCGTACGGCATTGCCGTCACGGCCACCATGCTGTGCACCACCATCTTGACGTTCTTCGTGATCCGCTACCGCTGGAAGATGAACCTGGCCCTGTGCTGGGCCGCGACCGGCTTTTTCCTGATCATCGACGTCAACCTGGTGTCGGCCAGCGCGCTGAAGCTGTTCCACGGCGGCTGGTTCCCGCTGCTGCTGGGCTCAATCCTGTTCATTGTCATGCTGACCTGGAAGCGCGGGCGCCAACTGGTGTTCGACAATTTGGAAAGACACGCGATTCCGCTCGACGATTTCCTCGCCTCGCTGTTCATTGCGCCGCCGCTGCGGGTGCCGGGCACGGCGATCTTCCTGCGCGGCGAAAGCGATGGCGTGCCGCATGCGCTATTGCACAACCTGCTGCACAACAAGGTGCTGCACGAGCGCGTGATCTTTTTGACCGTTTTCATGCACGAAGAGCCGTGGGTGCCGCGCAACGAGCAGGTCAATGTGCTCGACCTCGGCCACCAGTGCTACCAGGTCAATGTGCATTATGGTTTCAAGGACGAGCCGGACATTCCGGCCGCGCTGGCGCTGGCCCAGGGTTCGGGCGAGGACTTTACCTTTGAAATGATGGAAACGTCGTTCTTTATCGCCCGCCAGACCATCATCTCGACACCAGGCCAGGGCATGATGCCATGGCGCGAGCATCTGTTCGTCACCATGTCGCGCAATGCGCGCACGGCGGCCGACTACTACCAGATCCCCAGCAACCGGGTGATCGAGCTGGGCACGCAGGTGGAAATCTGATGCGCCGGCCGCTGCGTGGTTCCGCATGTGTTGCAGGAACCACGCATCGGCCAGCCTGCTTACGTCTGCTTACAAGTTGGCCCGGTTTCTCCTGTTAAACTGCAGCCCGCACGGTCCGCATCGTACGGGCTACAGTCACACTCCAATATGTAAAGGGAAACCATGAAATCGGTATTTCAGTTGATCGCTTCCGTCGCTTGTGCTTTTGCCCTGACCGCTTGCGGCAGCGCCGCCAATGAAAAAAAGGATCCCGTCATCGATCCGGCCACCCAGGTGAAGGAATTGATCGTTACCGACCTGACGGTAGGCACGGGCGCGGCGGCCGCCTCCGGCGATACCCTGATCGTCACCTACACCGGCTGGCTGTATAACTCGGGCAAGACTGACAACAAGGGCACGCAGTTCGACGCCACCAAGCCTGGCGTCGGCTTTGATGTGGTGCTGGGCAAGGGCCGGGTCATTCCGGGCTGGGATCGTGGCCTGGTCGGCATGAAGGTGGGCGGCACGCGCCGCCTGACGATTCCATCCGATCTTGGCTATGGTCCGAATGGCAGCCTGCCAACCATTCCGGCCTATGCCGGCCTGGTATTCGATGTGACCCTGGTCACCCTCACCAAGCCTTGATGTAGCGGTTGCCTGACATGCAACGGGGCGGCCTGCGGGCCGCCCGTTTTGCATCTGACGCCACGCTTGCCACGCTTCAAGCGGGCGCCAGCTCCTGGAAATAATAGGTGGCGCCACCGAGGTCCCGCGGCGCATCGTAGCGCAGCACTTGGGTGCGCTTGAGCGCCACCGGCGCGCTGAAGGCCGGGCCGTCATAGACAAAGGTATGGAACTCGCCATTCTCGCCGCAGGCGTCCACGCCGGGCGGCAAATCGGCCAGGAAGGCGGCGTCGAATTCGCGCCCGCAAAATTCGGGCGGCAAATGGTTGCCGTTGATGCAGACGACAATCGCCTTGAAGCCGGCCGCCAAAAACTCCTCGACCAGCGCCAGGCGATCTTCTCCCCACAGCGGCAAGTGCGCCTGCAGGCCGGCTGCCGCGCAGACTTTTTCTTCCCAGTCGCGGTGCGGCTGCAGGTCGATATCGCCGAACAGGGCATGTTCGATGCCATCGGCTTTCGCCGCGCGCAGCATGGCGATGAATTTTTCTTCGTAGCTGGCCCAGCTGGCGTGATAGCGCTGCAGGCGCGCGCCCAGGCTGGCGGCCTGCGCTTCAAGCAGCGCGGGCGGCACGCCGTGCGAGCGCGACTTGCGCCCGTCCTCATCCATCGCCGTGATCAACAGCGGCACGGCCATGCCGGCGGCCCGCGCACGCCACAGGGTCAAGCAGGAATCCTTGCCGCCGCTCCAGGAAATCAGCGCGGTTGTCATGCAGCTTCCGCCGCGCGCAGCATGTCGATATGCTGTATGCCGTCCTCGTCATAGGGGGCGCTGACGGTAACAAAACCAAACGACTGATAAAAGCGTTCCAGGTATTGCTGCGCGCCGATGCGGATGGCATGGCCCGCATGCAGGCGCACGGCGCGCGCGATGCCTTCCAGAAGCAACTGCTTGCCGGCGCCGGTGGTGCGCGCCTCGGGCGCCGTCAGCACGCGGCCCAGCGACATCTCGACATACTTGGCGCCCGGCGCCAGCACGCGCAAGTAAGCCGCCAGTTGCCGCTCGCCATCGACCGTTTGCCAGCCCAGCAGATGCATGGCGGCCTGGTCATGCCCGTCCATGTCGGCATACAGGCACTGCTGTTCCAGCACGAATACGCGCTGGCGTAGCGCCAGCAGCGCATACAGGCAGTGGGGGCCGAGTTCGTCAAACGTTTGCCATTGCCAGGTGATCATCGGTGTTCCAGGTTGTCAGGGAAAAGCGTGATTTTAAAGCTTCAGGCAAAAAAAAACCGCGCCGCCATCAGGCAGCGCGGTTTGGATGACAACCAGCGTGCTTAGACGATGGTCAAAGTGACGTCGATATTGCCGCGGGTGGCATTCGAGTACGGGCAGACGATATGGGCGGCGGCGACCAGCGCTTCGGCGGCGGCGCGGTCCATGCCCGGCAGCGAGATTTTCAGTTCCACTTCGATGCCGAAGCCCGTTTCGATGGCGCCGATACCGACGTTGCCTTCGATCGACAGATCTGCTGGCAGGGCGATCTTGTCGCGGCCGCCGACAAATTTCATCGCGCCGATAAAGCAGGCCGAGTAGCCGGCGGCGAACAGCTGTTCAGGGTTGGTGCCGACGGCGCCATTGCCGCCCAGTTCTTTCGGCGTGGTCAGTTTCACGTCGAGCACGTTATCGGACGATACGGCGCGGCCTTCGCGGCCTCCGGTGGCGGTAGCTTGGGCGCGGTACAGGACTTGTTGGATCGACATGGTAGTGCTCCTTGAATTAAATAGTTAACGACTAAATAGTGTGCTACTTTTTTGTTGGGTAATTACCCGGGAAGCCCATCTGAATCATCTGCAATGCGGCGTCCATGTACACAATATATATCGTGCGCTATTTAATTGCAAGCTATTTTATTTCATGATTTTTACCGGACTGCAGCGGGCCGCGTGAACTTGGCCCTGCGGCACCTGTCCAAGCGGTAAAGCGCGATGAAAGGAGGGCCATATGACCGAGCCATTATTGGCGCGCAAATTGTGCCGCGAGGCGCAGCCCATCGCCGGCACTGCGGATCTCGATGCGCTCATCGGGCTGTGCGGCAGCGCGCGCTATGTGCTGCTGGGCGAAGCGACCCATGGCACGCGCGAGTTCTATCGCCTGCGCGCCGAAATCAGCCGGCGCCTGATCACCGAACAGGGCTTCGACGCCATCGCCGTCGAGGCCGACTGGCCGGACGCCTTGCAGGCCAGCCGCTATGTCCAGCATGCCGGCAGCGACCGCACCGCCGACCATGCGCTGTCCGGTTTCGAGCGCTTTCCGCAATGGATGTGGCGCAATGTCGAAATAATCGCCTTGCTCGACTGGCTGCGCGCGCATAACGGGCGCAACGAACAGCACCCGGTCGGCTTTTACGGCATCGACCTGTACAGCCTGCGCAAGTCGATCTACGCCGTCATCGACTACCTGGAAACGGCCGACCCTGTCGCCGCACGGCGCGCCCGCGCCCGCTATGCCGGCTTTGACCATATCGCGGTCGATACGCAGCAATATGGCGTTGCCACCTCGCTGGGCATGCAGCACGATTGCGAACAGCAGGTGATACGCCAGCTTGCCGAACTGAGCCAGCTTGCTGCGGGCCATGTGCGCGAGAGCGGTGACGGCCTGGTGCCCGACGACCTGTTTTACGCCCAGCAAAATGCGCGTGGTGCAAAACGCCGAAAGCTATTACCGCGTGATGTTCAGCAGCCGCGACCAGTCGTGGAACCAGCGCGACAGCCATATGGCCGATACGCTGGAACAGCTGCAGGCGCACCTGAGCGCCAAGCTCCAGCGCCCGGCGCGCATCGTGGTGTGGGCGCACAATTCCCACCTCGGCGACGCCCGCCATACCGAAATGGGCTGGGACGGCCAGTTGAACGTGGGCCAGCTGATGCGCGAGCGCTGCGGCGAGGAGCAGGTCTTCATCCTCGGCTTTACCACCCACAGCGGCACGGTCAGCGCGGCCAGCGCGTGGGACGCGCCGGTCGAGCTCAAGACGGTGTTGCCGGCGCCGCCCGACAGCATCGAAGGCCTGCTGCACGAGGTGGCCGTCATGTTGCGCAGCAATTGCCTGCTGCTGCCACTGCGCGCACGCCACAGTGCGCTGGCCGAGCTGGGCACGCCGCTGCTCGAGCGCGCCATCGGCGTCATCTACCGGCCCCAAACCGAGCGGCTCAGCCATTATTTCCAGGCCCACCCGGCCCGCCAGTTCGACGCCATCGTGCACGTCGACCAGTCCAGCGCGCTGCAGCCGCTCGAGTATTCAGTACGCTGGCGCCCGGGCGAGGTTGAGGAAACCTATCCGTCAGGGCTGTGACAGGCGCAACGCTGACGATCCGCAACTGGCTCGTCAGCGTTGCTGTTTGCATGCAAGACGCCTGCTGGAGCGCCTGCGCCCATCCGCCATGCTGTCCTGATGTTGAAATGATTGTTTCCGTCGTCCATCCATGCCTTTCGTCGCATAATGGCCATCATGGTTGGCGCTGATTGCTAATCTAGGCTCACTTCAACGCCCCCAGGACACCATCATGACCAGCTTCTTCTTCATCTTCCGCCTTGCGCTGGCGAGCCTCGCCGCCTATGCGCTGATCGCGTCGATCGTGCTCAATGGCCTGCTGCCGCATGGCGCCCACTTTGAAGGCTTTGTAGTTGGCACAGCCAGCCTGCTGGGCGCGTTTGCGGCCCTGAATGCATTTTCGCATGTGCGCCGCGTACGCCTGATCGCCGGCAAGGTCGATGGCGCAGCGCTGTCTTGCCGCCAGCGGCGCCAGATCGAAGTGCCGTTCGAGGCCGGTGAAACGTTCGACCTGATCGACGCGGCGATCCGCGAACTGCCGGGCAGCGAGATGCAGGAAAGCGCGCGCGACAGCCTGCAGGTGCAGGCGCGCGTGCGCCGTCCGGCGCCTTATACCCAGTCCGGTGCGCCGCGCTGGCATCTGCTGAACTTCCTCGAGCCGCGCCCGAACCAGATACTGGCCACCGTCACGCCGAACGGCGAAGCGGGCAGCGTGACCCTGATCTGCGAGCCGGCGCGTACTGCCTGGACCGACTGGTTCCTGGTCGACCATGGCACCAACCTGGAAAACGCGGAAGCGGTGACGCGGGCGATTACGCGCCGGGTGGCGCAGCGCCGCCGCGGCGAGCAGGCCGAAGCGCGCCAGACGGTGACGGAAAAAGAGCTGACGGTGGCCAAACTGAGCCTGCTGCACGCCCAGGTCGAGCCGCATTTTCTGTACAACACCTTGGCCAGCGCACAGCTGCTGACGCGCAGCGACCCGCCGCGCGCCGACGAGATGCTGGGCAATCTGATCGAATATCTGCGCCATTCGCTGCCGCGCACCGAGAACGCCATGTCGACCATCGGCATCGAGCTGGAACGTGCGAAGGCCTATCTCGATATTTTGAAAATCCGCATGGGTAGCCGCCTGAATTTGCAGATCGAAGTGCCGCAGTATCTGAAGCAGGTGGAGGTGCCGCCGATGATGTTGCAGACCCTGGTGGAAAACGCCATCAAGCATGGGCTGGAGCCGAAAAGCGGCGGCGGCACCGTGTGGATCCTGGCGCGCGCCGGCGAGGGCACGGTGGCCATCACGGTGGCCGACGACGGCCAGGGTTTCAGCGACCATGGCGGCGGCACCGGCATCGGCCTGCGCAATGTGCGCGAACGGCTACGCCTGACGTACGGCGACGCGGCGCTGTTCAGCATCGTGTCGAATTTCCCGGGCGGCGTGGCCGCCACCATCACGGTGCCGGACAGCACGGCCAGGGGAGCGGCATATGCCTGACTTAAAACCCATGACGTGTGTCGTCGCCGAAGACGAAACGCTGCTGCGCGAAGCCTTGCTGACTTTATTGTCCGAAGTGTGGCCCGAGTTGCGCGTGGTATCGGCCTGCGACGACGGCGGCACGGCGCTCGAAGCGATCGCCACCTTCCAGCCCGACGTGGCCCTGCTCGATATCCGTATGCCGGGCTTGAGTGGCCTGGAAGTGGCGGCAGGCGCACTGGACGCCAGCCCGGGCACGCAGGTGGTGTTCATCACCGCCTACGACCAGTATGCGATCGCCGCCTTCGACAAGGGCGCCGTCGACTATCTGCTGAAACCGGTGGCGCGGCCGCGCCTGCAGGCTTGCCGCGAACGCATCGAAGCGCGCGCGGCGAAAGGTGCGGCGCCTGATGTGGCCCTGGCGGCGCTGCTGCAGCAATTGACAGGCGCTTTGCCATCGGTGGCCAAGGCGCCGCCGCTGGTGTGGCTGACGGCCAGCAGCGGCAAGGACACCAAATTGATCATGGTCGACGATATCGCCTATTTCCAGTCCGATACCAAGTACACGGCGGTGATGACGGCCGATGGCGAAGCGTTGCTGAGGAAACCGATACGCGAACTGCTCGACACGCTCGACCCGGCCGTCTTCAAGCAGATCCACCGCTCGACCATCGTCAACATGAAAGCGGTGGCGTCGGTGTCGCGCGACGAGATGGGACGCGGCCTGCTGCGCCTGAAAACGCGGCCGGAAACGCTGGTGGTAAGCCAGCCGTTCATGGCGCTGTTCCGCAATATGTGAATCCGTTACAGCCGGGACCGGCCCCTAGTGCCGATCGGCCGGCGCCCGGGTCCGTGCGGTTCGCGCGAAAGATCCCGGCGACGAACCCACGCAACGGCTGAAGGCGGCGCTGAACGCACTGGCGGACTGATAGCCGATGGCGTGGGCAACCTCGCCCAGCGACAGACCGTCATGCCACAGCAAGTCCTTGGCCAGTGCCATGCGCCAGCGCAGTACGTATTCCATCGGAGGAATGCCAAGCACCTGCATGAACCGCGCGGCAAACGCCGCCCGTGACATGCCGGCCTTGCTGCCCAGTTCCTCAATTGTCCAGCGCCGCGCGACGTCATCGTGGATATGCCTGAGGGCGACTGAAATGCGTGGATCGGCGAGGCCTGACAGCAGGCCGGAAACCGTCCCGGCGTCCCGCTCCGGCCGCCAGCGCAGCGCTTCGATCAGCATCACTTCGACCAGGCGCATCAATATGGCCTCGCCGCCAGGCCGGCTGGTTGCCGTTTCTTCGCCGATGGCGCGCGCGATCCAGCCCAAACGCGCGCCGCTGGCATCGGCCGCCTTGATGTGGACCACGCTCGGCATGAGCCCCACCAGCAGCGGCGCGTTGACCGGATCGAACAGGAAGTAGCCGCCGAGCATGCGTACAGCAGGTTCTGCGTCATCGGCGCCATGCCGAATCTCGCTGGCCTCAGCTTCGTCGGCCTCGGCGACCCGCATGGTCGGCGTTGCAAGCGCCTGCAAGTCGCTGCCCATGCGAAATTCTGGCGTCGCCGGCAATAGCACGAAGTCACCCTTTTCCAACAGGAACGGCTCGGCGTCTGCGACGCGCAACCAGCACGAGCCCGCCGTCATCAGGCAAAAGCTGGGCCGGCCATAGTCCAGGTATCGCACTGCCCAACTGCCTGAACCGCTGACGAACTTCGATAACACGGTACGCGGTCGCAGCAAGGCTACGATGGAGGCTAGTGGATCATCATTTAGACGTTCTCGCATAATTCCAAGACTATACGCGATTGATCGTCTTTCTCATACGACCTACCATGTATTTTTAATTCAAGGAGATGCATATGAAAACCGTACTGATCACTGGCACATCCTCCGGCTACGGCAAGGCGGCGGCCGAACGATTCCTGCAACAGGGCTGGAACGTCATCGCGACGATGCGCAAGCCCGATCCCGCACTGATCGCGCCATCCGAGCGTTTGCTGGTAGTTCAGCTCGACGTCACCGACGAGACGGGCATCGCTGGCGCCATTCGCCAGGGGATCGACGCCTTCGGCCAGATCGACGTGCTGGTCAACAACGCCGGCATCGGCCTGTTCTCGGCGTTCGAGGCCACGCCGGCGGCAACCATACGCGAGATATTTGAAACCAATACTTTCGGCGTCATGGCCATGACCCAGGCCATCATTCCGCACATGCGTCAACGTGGCCAGGGGACCATCGTCAACGTGACATCGAGCGTCTGCTTCGCCGGCATGCCGCTGGTGGCGCCCTACGCCGCCAGCAAGTTCGCCATCGAGGGCTTCACCGAAGCGCTGTTCTTCGAACTCGATACCTTGGGCCTGCGCGTCAAGCTGGTCGAGCCAGGCTACGGTCCCGGAACCAGCTTCACGGCCAACGGCATGCACCGCATGGACGGCCTTGTGCCGCCCGCCTACCAGGCGTACGCCGGCCAGTTGATGCAGTCCTTCGCCAATCCCGGCACCGTCACGCATGCAGACCAGGTTGCCGACGGCATCTTTGCCGCCGCAAACGACCAGACCGACCGTCTGCGCTTCCCGGCGGGCCCGGACAGCGAGTACCTGGCGAACTCGCGCTGGAACAGCACCGACGAAGTGTTCCTGGGCGGCATGCGAAGCAGGCTTCGAATGAAAACGCAGGGAGATTGACAATGGATGATCAGGACCGTTGCGGAGCCCAACCTACTCCGCCGTCTCGAAACCTTCGAGCACATTCACTACATTGATGCCCAGTTCCTTGACCGCATAGCCGCCTTCGAGAATGAAGGCGGTCGGCAGGTTCAGGTAAGCCAGCCGTTCGCCCAGGCGCAGGTAGTCGCCGCTTTGCAGGGCGAAATGCGACAGCGGGTCGCCGACATAGGTATCCACGCCCAGCGAGACCACCAGCGCGTCGGGCGCGTACATGGTGATGCGCAAGCAGGCCGTTTCCAGCGCCGTGAACCACTGCGCGGTCGGGCAGCCGGCCGGCAGCGGCAGGTTGACGTTGTAGCCCAGGCCGGCATCCATGCCGGTCTCGTCGGCGTGGCCCAGGTAGAACGGATATTCCTGGCGCGGGTCGGCGTGCATCGAGACGAACAGCACGTCGTTGCGCGCATAGAAGATGCTCTGGGTGCCGTTGCCGTGGTGGTAATCGAGGTCGAGGATGGCGACCCGGCGCGCGCCGTCGTCGAGCAGGTGCTGGGCCGCCAGCGCGGCGTTGTTCAGGAAACAGTAGCCGCCAAAGAAGTCGGCACCCGCATGGTGGCCCGGCGGACGCGTCAGCGCAAACGTGGCCCGTTCGCCGAGGCGCAGCGCGTGCGCCGCGTTGACGGCGCAGTCGGCGCCGGTCTTGGCGGCGGTCCAGGTGCCGGCGGTCAGGGGCGTGCCGTTGTCCATCGAATACAGGCCCAGCTTGGCGGTGAAGTTGTCGGGTTCGATATCGCTGCGCAAGGTGCGCACCGGCCAGACCGATGGCACGGCGTCGCGGTTGGCGTTGTCCGGGTCGAGCGCCAGCCAGTCGTGCCAGGCGTGGCGCAAAAAGTGCAGGTAGCGCGGCGTGTGGATGCGTTCCAGGGAGGTCAGCGGCACGCCGTGCGGCGTGACAATGCGGCCCAGGTTGCGCCGCCCCAGTTCGGCCACCACCATGTCGGCCCGTTCCGGGGTCTCGAAGCAGGGCACGATTTCGCCGCGGAACATTTCGAAGCGGCCCCGGTGCTGGCTGTGCAATTCATTGTAGAAGGTCAGCATCGGGCGCTTTACGGAAGGTTATCGAGTCAGGTGTGCGAGCACAGGGTACTGGCGCGGTAGGACGCGACATAGTCGTCAAAGCTGCCCTGCGGCGCCGCTTCCATGGCGCGCTGTTCGGCCAGTGACGTTTCGGCCAGCTGATCGAAATACGCGCTTTGTTCTGGCGTCGGTGGCTGGGCGCGGAAAAACGCCGCATGGCGCTCGCTTTGCTGCAGGCCGAAGGCGGCAAACGAGCCGCCGTTGGCGCGCAGTTCGCGCAGCACGCGCGCCGATGGCGTGGCGTCCGGATCGGCCAGTTTCGCCGCTTGCGCGGCCAGGCTGTCGGCGTGTTCGGTGCCGCCATGTCGCTCGTCGAGCAAGGCCGCCACCGGCGCGATACGCGCCAGCAATTCTTCACCCCAGGCTTGCAGGCCGATTTCTTCGCCGTCGCGGCGCAGGGTCAAGCCGGGCTTGCGGCCTTCCTTGACGGTGCGCGCAAAATTGGCGGTATAGCAGGCGCTCTGTTCGCCTGATATCGGCGCGCTCTCGTCCAACGCGCAGAACAGCAAAAAGGCGTCGAGGAAGCGCCCGGTCGGCAGGCTGATGCCGACCGGCTCGAACGGGTCGACGTCCATGCAGCGCACTTCGATATATTGCACGCCGCGCAGGCACAGCGCCTGGATCGGGCGTTCGCCGGTACGGATCACGCGCTTGGGGCGAATGGTCGAATAATATTCGTTTTCGATCTGCAGCACGTTGGTCGACAGCTGTATCCATTCGCCGTCTTTCCTGGTGCCCAGTGCTTCATACGGCGCATACGGGTCGTTGACGGCGTGCGTCAGCGCGTTGACGTAATCGTCGAGGCTGTTTTCATGCGGACGCAGGCCCGACTGGGCGTCGTTCTGGTAGCCCAGGTCGCTCATGCGCAGGCTGGTCGCATAAGGCAAATACAGGGTATCGGCGGACAGGGTGTCGAGCTTGTGCGGACGGCCGCGCAAAAAGCCGGACGCCAGCGCCGGCGAGGCACCAAACAGATACATCAAGAGCCAGCTGTAGCGGCGGAAGTTGCGGATCGTTGCCAGGTAGCTTTCGGACTGCACGTCTTTTGCCGATGCGCTGTTGCTTGACTCATGTTTGGCCAGCAGCTGCCACAGGCCTTCGTCCAGCGAATAGTTGTAATGGATGCCGGCGATGCATTGCATGGCCTTGCCATAGCGCAGCGCCAGGCCGCGCCGGTAGACATGCTTGAGCATGCCCATGTTCGAACTGCCGTAGTTGGCGATTTCTATATTTTCTTCGTCCGGCAGCTGGCCCGGCATAGACTGGCTCCACAGCAGTTCGTTGCCCAGGCGGCTATAGGCATGGCGGTGCACGGTGTCGAGTTTATCGAGCGTGACGGCGATATCGGGTTCGGCCGGGGTAATGAATTCGAGCAGTGCTTCGGCGTAGTCGGTGGTGATTTCAGGGTGGGTCAGCGCCGAACCGAGCGCAGCGGGATGGGGCGTGGAAGCCAGTTGGCCGGCGTGATCGACGCGCAGGGTTTCACGCTCGATGCCGCGCAATCCGCCCAGCAGCGCGCGGTTGGCATCTTCGGTCAGCAATGCCAGGCGGCGTGTCAACAGGTTGGGCAATTTGAGCTTCCTTTCTTGTACAGCAAATAAATGTGGTGCTGAGATTAACCGAAAATGCGCAAATGCGTCGGCGGCCTCCCAAAATCGCCGCGCCGTCTGCCTGCGCCCCGGGAACACGGGGTGCGGGCGGCGGCCAGGAAGCGCTTGATATTTTAACAAATTGGACGCTGGACGGCGCATTGCGCGGTCAAGCAGGTGGCAGCGGACGAAAAAAAATTTCAGCCGTGGCGGGCGCCGCTGACGCGTTCGATATCGGCCAGGTCGCGCCAACTTTGCGACTGGTTGAAGCCGGCCTCTACCAGCAACTGGCGCACTGAGGCGGCCTGGTCGTAGCCATGCTCCATCAGCAGCCAGGCTTTCGGCGCCAGGTGGCGCGCGGCGCCGGCGACGATGGTGCGCAGCGCCGACAGGCCGTCGGCATGGTCGGTCAGGGCGCCGGAAGGTTCAAACCGCAAGTCGCCTTCGGCCAAGTGGCGGTCGCCGCTGGCGATATACGGCGGATTGGAGACGATCAGGTCAAACTTTTCCGTGCCCAGCGCGCTGAACCAGTCGCTGGCCATGAAGGTGATATTGACGCCATTGGCGCTGGCATTGCGGCGCGCCACGGCCAGCGCCGCGCTGCTCACGTCCAGCGCTGTCACCACCGCGTCGGGCCGGGTATGGGCCAGGGCGACGGCGATGGCGCCGCTGCCGGTGCCCATGTCGAGCACGCGCCCGCCCGGCGGCAGGCGTTCCAGCGCCAGTTCCACCAGCACTTCGGTATCGGGGCGCGGGATCAGCACGGCGTCGCTGACGGTAAACGGCAGGCCGAAAAATTCGCGCTGGCCGACGATATACGCCACCGGTTCGCCGTTCAGGCGGCGTTCCACCAGGCCGGACAGGCGCTGCGCCTCGTCGCCGGTCAGCACGCGTTCGGACTGCGTGATCAGGCCCACGCGCGACAGGCCCAGCGCATGGCCGAGCAGGATGCGGTTATCGACCGCGTCCAGTAGTGAACGCTGTTGCAGGGCGCCGACGGTGCTGCCGGCGGGGATCAAGGTGACTGTCATGATGCTTTCGTTTATTTTTTGCGGCGCAGCAAGGTGAACAGCAGGCCGAGCGCGAAGATGGCGAACCAGACGAACGCCCATTGCGGGATCGACAGGCCGACGAAGGCCTCGCCCGCGTTTTCACAGGCGCCGTACGATTCAAACATGAAAGGCATGTATTCGGCCGTGAAAATCTTGTTCAGTGTCGTTTCCACCGGATCGATGCCGCAGGAAAAGCCCGGATGGGCCAGCACATACAAATGCTTGCCAGCCACGCCCAGGCCGCCCAGCGACGCCAGCAAGCCGATCGCTGCGCCGATGGTCGGTGTTTTCGACGCCGCGCCGATCAGGCAGCCAATCGCAATCGCAATGAACAGATAGCGCTGGATCACGCACAGCGGGCACGGCGCCATGTTCATCACATGCTGCAAATACATGGCAACGCCCAGCATGACGAAGCACAGGGCAGCGATAGAAAGTAAGACAGTGCGTGAATTTTTCATGGGCGACACGGTGAGGTGGATGGAATGTTAGCCATGCATTTTCGCACAGGCGGAAAAATTTATTGCTTAGCCGCTACTTAAACCAGCCTGTAGCTTGGGCGCTTTAAAAAGTGTTCAGGGCAAGGCGCATTGCCGAAGACAGTACGAACAGTACGGCTAGGCAATGCAACGCAGCCATGGACGCTTTTTAATCGCCCAAGGCCGCCAACAGCTCTGCCTGGTGCTCAGCCGCCAGCGCATTGGTCAACTCCGTCAAATCCCCATCCATGATGAAGTCCAGCTTGTACAAGGTCAGGTTGATGCGATGATCCGTCATGCGTCCCTGCGGGAAGTTGTAGGTACGGATGCGCTCGCTGCGGTCGCCCGAGCCGATCAGGCTCTTGCGGGTGGCCGCTTCTTTCGATTGCTGTTCGCGCAGCTGCACGTCCTTGATGCGCGCGGCCAGCACTTTCATGGCCTGCGCCTTGTTCTTGTGCTGGCTGCGGTCGTCCTGGCATTCGACCACGATACCGGTCGGCAAGTGGGTAATCCGCACGGCCGAGTCGGTCTTGTTGATGTGCTGGCCGCCGGCACCCGAAGCGCGGTAAGTATCGATGCGCAGGTCGGCCGGATTGATATTGACGTCTTCCACTTCGTCCGCTTCCGGCATCACGGCCACGGTGCAGGCCGAGGTGTGGATGCGGCCCTGGGTTTCGGTGGCTGGCACGCGCTGCACGCGGTGGCCGCCGGACTCGAATTTCAGCTTGGAATAGGCGCCATTGCCGACCAGGCGCACGATCACCTCGCGGTAGCCGCCCAGGTCGGAGTCCGAAGCCGACACCAGTTCCACCTGCCAGCGGTTGCGCTCGGCGAAGCGCGTGTACATGCGCAGCAGGTCGCCGGCAAACAGGGCCGATTCGTCGCCGCCGGTGCCGGCGCGAATTTCCAGGAAAATATTGCGCTCGTCATTCGCGTCTTTTGGCAGCAGCATGGTTTGCAGTTCGCGCTCGAGCTGCGTCATGGTGGTTTTCGCTGCCTCGATCTCTTCCTGGGCGAAGTCTTTCATGTCCGGGTCCGCCAGCATTTCCTGCGCGGTGGCGATGTCGTTGCCCGCTTCCTGGTAGGAGTGGTACAGCGCCACCAGCGGGCCCAGCTCGGCATGCTCGCGCGTCATCTTGCGGTAGCTGTCCATATTCGACGTGGCGTCCTGGTGCATCAACAGTTCGTCGAGTTCAACCAGGCGGTTCGCCAGTTGATCGAGCTTGGACAGCATGGATGGTTTCATAGCAATTCGAGAGAAAGAGTGAACGAGGAGGGCACACCGCGGGCGCGCCTGGAAAGCAGGGCCTGGGACGGCCAGCGCGCTGCGCTAACGGCGCGGACGGAACAGTTTCGGCAGCAGGGTGGCCAGTTGCTTGCGCTCGTCGCCTTGCGCGCGGTGCAGTGCCTGTTGCGGGCCGTGCATGAATTTGGCCGTCAGGCCTTTCGACAGTGCTTCGAGCACGGCGTCGATGTCGGCGCCCTTGGCCAGCATCTTGCGCGCGCGTTCGACTTCCATCTGGCGCAAGGTTTCGCTGCTTTCATGCAAATCCTGGATCACCGGCACCATGGCGCGGTCGTCGACCCAGGTCATGAACGATTGCACGCGCGTCTCGATGATGGCTTCGGCTTGCGCCACGGCCGCCTGGCGGCTTTCCAGGCCCGTCTGCACCACCTTGCCCAGGTCGTCGACCGTATACAGGAACACGTCGTTCAGGCGGCCCACTTCGGTTTCGATATCGCGCGGCACGGCCAGGTCGACCATGAACATGGGCTTGTGGCGGCGCGCCTTGATGGCGCGCTCGACCAGGCCCAGGCCCAGCAGCGGCAAGGATGACGCCGTGCAAGAGATGACGATGTCGAACTGGTGCAGTTTTTCCGGCAGGTCGGCCAGGCGGATCGCCTTGCCGTTGAAACGGTGGGCCAGCGCCTCGCCGCGTTCCATGGTGCGGTTGGCAATCGTGATGCTGTTCGGGTTCTGCGCCGCAAAGTGGGTGGCGCACAGCTCGATCATTTCGCCGGCGCCGATGAACAGCACGTTCTGCTCGGCGATCTTGTCGAAGATGCGCTGCGACAGCCGCACGGCGGCGGCCGCCATCGACACGCTGTGGGCGCCGATTTCGGTGGTGCTGCGCACTTCCTTGGCGACCGAAAAACTGCGCTGGAACAGCTGGTGCAAATAGGTGCCCAGGCCGCCCACCTCATCGGCGGTGCGGATGGCGTCCTTGATCTGGCCCAGGATCTGCGTTTCGCCCAGCACCATCGAATCGAGCCCGGAGGCGACGCGGAAGGTGTGGCGCACGGCGTCGTGCTGCGGCAGCATGTACAGGTGGGGCCGCAGTTCGCTGTAGCTGAGCTTGTGATAATCGGCCAGGAAATGGGCGCCGGCGTCGAGCGGGTTCGGTACCCGGCTGGCCGCATACAGCTCGGTGCGGTTACAAGTCGATAAAATGGCCGCTTCGTCATTGTCGCGCAGGTCGATGCGCTGGAACCAGGTGCGCGCCGCCACCACCGCCTGGCCCAGATGCTCAGGCGAAAACGCCAGCTGTTCGCGGAGCGACACTGGTGCGGTGGTGTGATTGAGGCCGACGGCTAGCAGTTGCATTTCAGGGCGTTGGGATGACTTGTGCCGATATTATAGCGCTTTGTGCCCGTTGCTTGAGCAGGCCCGCCCTGGCTCAGGCATTTGCCGGCTGGGCGCTCAGCTTTTCCAGGCGGTAACCGTAGCTGTACACGGGCACCAGCCGGTAGCCATGTTCGGGTTTCAGTTGCAGCTTGTTGCGCACGCGCGAAACGTGGGTGTCCATGGTGCGCGAGGGCACGACCGTTTCGCGTTGCCATACCGCTTCATGGATATAGGCGCGCGACAAGGGCCGGCCCAGGTTGCGGAAAAACAGCAACGCCAGGGCAAATTCCTTGTGCGTCACGTCCAGCGGCTCGCCGTCCATCAGCAGCCGACCGGCGCGCGTTTCAAATGTGTAATTGCCAAATTGCAGTTGCTCGGCGCTGGTTTGGGTAGGATACGCCATGCGCAGCAGGGCCTGGGCACGCAGCGCCAGTTCACTGCGCCGCAGCGGTTTCACCAGGTAATCGTCGGCGCCGGCCTTGATGCCGGCGACGATATCGTCTTCGCCCGAGCTGTTGGTCATAAACAACACCGGCGCCTTGGGCGCCAGTTTTTCGCGTGCACGGCGCAATACTTCGGCGCCATCGAGATCGCTGACCTGCCAGTCGAGGATCAGCATGTCGCAACTGTCCTTGCGCAGTTGCCCCAGCATCTCCCTGGCGCTCTGGAACTCATGGCAAGCATGTCCTGCCGCAGTGAGCACCTGGCATATCAGTTCTGCCTGGCTATGGTCGCTATCGAGTACGGCAATTCGCATATTTGGCTGGAATGTGTAACAACAAACAGACGGGCAGCGCTGCTTATCGTAATGTTAAGGAATGCTCTCATGAAATATAACAGAGATTGCAACTGTGTCCAGTGAAATCGAAAGGGCGCCCTTTCCGCTACACTTGGGTTTGCCTTTACCGCGTGGAGAAACCGTATGCCAGACAATACCGTCACCGATTGGAATCTGATCCCGGGCACCCTGGCCGAAATCGAGCAGGCACGCGAGCGCTGCCGCCGCCTGGTGGGCCGCCGCGCCCTGATGTCGGCCGGCACTTCGGCCATTCCGATCCCGGGCATCGACCTGATGTCGGACGTCGGCCTGCTGTCGATGCTGATCAACGACATCAACCATGAATTCGGCCTGACGCCGGAGCAGATCGAAAAACTGAACCCGCAGTTCAAGCTGATGGCCTATCGCGTGGCGATCGGCATGGGTGGCATGCTGGTAGGGAAACTGGTGACGCGCGAACTGATCATCCACCTGCTCAAGCGCAGTGGCGTGAAACTGGCCAGCAAGCAGGTGGCCCGCTTCGTGCCATTCGCCGGCCAGGCCGTGGCAGCCGCGCTAGGCTACGCCGTGTTCCGCCAGATCGGCAACCAGCACGTCAACGCCTGCGCGGCGGTGGCGCAGGAATTGATTGCGGTACGGCCAAGCTGAGGTCATCACGCAGCAGTCAATACATGTCGAATCGCTGTAGAAAATGGCAGATGCGCTATTGCGATGAGTTCGTCTTTTAAAACTTCATTCCCTTGAGCCAAGGTAAAGTCACCGGAATCGACCAACTGCTGGACTTCTTTTGCCAGGCTAAGATAGCCTAATACAGCTATATGGCGTCTTGCACGCAGCACGCCATTGAGATTGAAAATACGGATGGTTTCGTTGGCGCGTTGCTTTTCCATAATACTCAATCCTTCCCGCACAGCGATACTACCGTCACTGATGAACAAGAAAAAGTGTTCCGGGTCCTCATCGTCCGGCTTGATCAGGCTGGCGGGATCATAACGCGGCAGCTCATCTTTGTATTTGCCGCAACTGTCATCCTGATTGCACGAGCCAAAAAGGTTGGACCAGATAAAAGTCAACCGTGTATCTCGGTCCCTCTGACGAAAGTGCTCGATATGCCGCTTGCCGATGCGAAGTTCGCCTTCGCAATAGGCGCAGCGCTGCTGTTGCATTGCTTCAAGGCTTACCCATATTTCTTGCCTATTGTCAGCCGTCAGCGCCTTCCAGTTGTTCAAGCCATGCCGATATAAGGACAAGCATGCTGGCGCCGGGCCGCGTTGTAGCTTACGCATCAAGATTCCCGCGCAGAGGCAACTTGCGTTTGAAGGCTTGCAGACGGATCAGGCTGTCACATTCGAGCATGTTCGGATGGTCCGGACCAAAATGCTCATTGAGTTCTTCCCGCAGTTGCCTGCCCTCTGGCTCTTCATGCAAATTCTGCTGAATCAGTGCCAGATAGCGACTGAGCTGCCGTGCCGGCTCGACATCGGGCACCGGATCGATACCCATCACGTTGGCCAACACATCCGAACTGGCCACGCCCATGGTTTGCTGGTCGACGGGATTGACCACCATCCGTTTGCGCCCGCTGTCTTCGTCGGTTTCCCAATCGAGCCGGCGTATGCAGCTGGCGGCGATGCTGCTCAGCACTTGCGGGCTGTGCGTAGTGACGATGAGCTGGATATTCGGGAAGGCCCGTTGCAAGTCGGGCAGCACGGTTTGCTGCCACTCGGGATGCAAGTGCATGTCGATTTCATCGATCATCACGATGCCATGCGTCAGCAAGGCTGCCTGCTTGCCATAGTGGGTATTGAGCTTGTAGCAGCGGTAGGCAATATCGCCGACCAGCGCCAGCATATTGCGGATGCCGTCGCTCAGCTGGTGTACCTTCAGTTTGCCCTGCTCTGCATGCTCCAGCACCAGATCGTCGTGCTCGGCGCTGTATTCCAGCGTGTGCCAGCCCGTATGGGATTGCAGGATGGTGTCGATGGCCTGCTGCACCGCGCGCACCGGTGCGATCAGGTCGCTGGCAATAGCGGCATCGGGGCGCAGGTTCTTTTCCAGATTGCGGATCTGCGCGTCGCGCAGCGCCTTGAAGACGCGTGTGTACCACTGGGCAAAATCGGTATAGTTTGACGAGGGCGCCAGGCAATCGCGGTAAGCCCAGGTGCGCGATAGAGATGCCTGGTCCAGTTTTTCAGATTTGCCGGCCAGTTTTTTCTGACTCCACAAGCGGCCTGTGCCGTAGTAACCGAGCATCGGCAGATCGTCTGCTTTAACCTGGCCATTGGCAAAGATGCGTTTTTCCAGCACCTGCGCATAACCATATAACGGTATTGCCTTGGAAGAAGCTATATTTTTTGTCTTGCTGGATTTCTTGACACTGTCACGGAAACGTTCTTCATGCCAGATCACATCCATTTCCTCGAACGGCTCAATCGTGCCACTTGAATCGATCACACAGGGCAAACGCCACTCCATCTGATGCGCCGCCAGCTTTTCGCGCAACACGTCGTCAATATTGATGCCGGTGGTATCGAGTGACATGCTGCCGAGATCAAAACCGGCAATATACGGCCACAAGGCAATCTTGATCGCGTCGAGCAGGGACGATTTCCCTTGGCCGTTGCGCGCCACGATCACCGTCAACTGGCGATCGAACGCGAGCTGTACATTTTCAAAGCAACGGAAATTCTGAATGGTGATCCGTGCGATTTTCAATGTTGGCTCCAGTGCGGCATGAATGAATGGCGTCGGCAACAACGCGAAAAGGGCTGACGACGCGTCAACCCTTTGATTATAGAACTGTTTCTGGCGGCTACTTGCCGCCTAGCACTTACGCGTCCGGCAGCACCACGTTCACATCGAGCACTTCCAGGTTACCCTGGCGGTCGAGCGAGATCTTGATGTCTTCGGCGTTGACCTTGGTGTACTTGGAAATGACCTCGATCAATTCCTTGTGCAGGGCCGGCAGGAAGTCGGGGCCGTCGCGGCCGCTGCGTTCACGCGCGATAATGATCTGCAGGCGTTCCTTGGCCGCGCTGGCCGTTTTCGGTTTGGGAGGGAACAGGAAAGAAAGCAAGGCCATGTCACTTCGTCCCGAAAATGCGCTGGAGGAAACCAGGTTTTTCATAGTTGGTGAAGCGCAGCGGCACTTCTTCGCCGAGGAAGCGCGAGACCACGTCTTCGTAGGCTTGCGCCACGTCGGTGCCCTTGAAATGGATGGCGGGGTTGCCCTGGTTCGAGGCGGCCAGCACTTGTTCCGATTCCGGAATGATACCCACCAGCGGGATGCGCAGGATTTCCTGCACGTCCTGGTAGGACAGCATTTCTTCCGATTCCACGCGTTTCGGCGCATAACGCGTGATCAGCAAGTGTTCCTTGACCGGCTCGGCGCCGGTCTGCGCGCGGCGCGACTTGGCCTGCAGGATGCCCAGGATGCGGTCCGAGTCGCGTACCGACGACACTTCCGGATTGGTGACGATGATCGCTTCGTCGGCAAACGTCAGCGCCATCAGCGCGCCATGCTCGATGCCGGCCGGCGAATCGCAGATGATGAATTCGAAGCCCATGTTGATCAGGTCGTTCAACACGCGTTCCACGCCTTCCTCGCTCAAAGCGTCCTTGTCGCGCGTTTGCGAAGCAGGCAGGATGAACAGGTTGTCGCAGTGCTTGTCCTTGATCAGCGCCTGGTTCAGCGTTGCTTCCTTGTTGATCACATTGATCAGGTCATAGACCACGCGGCGTTCGCAACCCATGATCAGGTCGAGATTGCGCAGGCCCACGTCAAAGTCGAGCACGGCTGTCTTGTGGCCGCGCAGTGCCAGGCCAGTGGAAAAACTGGCGCTGGAGGTGGTTTTGCCGACACCGCCCTTGCCGGACGTCACAACAATAATTCTTGCCACAAATAATCCTTTTCAGATATCTCTTTGAGTTGTGCAGTTCAAGAGCGGTTTACGGGGGTGACCGGTTTCATGGAGTGTATCTCGATTCTGTCGCCAGCCAAACGTATTTGCGCCGGTCCGCCCTTCATCTCCGGCGTAAAACCGTCCTCGAAGGTGCGGTACACGCCGGCGATCGACACCAGTTCCGGCTCCATCGCCAGCGCAAAAATGCGCGCCTGCGGATTGCCCGAGGCGCCGGCCAGCGCGCGGCCATACAACGAGGAATACACGTGGATGCTGCCGTCGGCAATGATTTCGGCGCCGTTGTTGACGACCGCCGTGATGATCAGGTCGCAGCCGCGCGCATAAATGCGCTGGCCGGCGCGCACCGGCGTGTCGATCACCATTACCTGCGCTTCGGCGCCGGACTCGGCGGCCAGGGTCGGGCCGTCCTTGGCTGGTGCATCGTCGCGCGTCTTGCCACTGTCCAGGCTCAGGCCCTGCGCCAGGATGGCTTCGTGCATCTCCGGCGCGGCATTGCGCACGGCAACGGCGTTCAAGCGGTATTTTTTCAGCAGGGCCACCAGCGCGGCCCAGTCCACCGGTGTGTCGCCGGGCGCCAGGTCGGCCACGTCGAGCACCGCCAGGTCATCTTCGAAAAAGTCGGCCACCCCGCCCGTCATGTCGTGCAGGGCCGCGTCGAGCGCCTGGGTATCGGCACCGTGCACGATGGCCGAGACGGCAACGACGGTGGAAATCTTGATTTCAATCGGCTTCTGCAGCAGGCTTTTGGACATAAACGTTGTTCAGAGTGAAACTGCGGAAGGCCCGGTGACCGATAGGCACATATGGAAAGCAGTAAATTTCTTGCATTCTACTGCAAAAAAAACGCTGTCAGGGGACGCACGGATGCTATTCCGTAGAGCAACATGTGCTTCATGTGAAAAAAACGGGGCGACGCACGGAAAACCCGTCGCGTCGCCCTGAAAGCAGCCGTGCATGCGGCCTGAAGGCCATCAAGCTTTTATGTCGCCGCTGGCGCGCCGCATTTGTCTTGCCGCCTGCACCATATTGGCCAGCGCCGCTTCGGTTTCCTGCCAGCCACGCGTTTTCAGGCCGCAATCGGGGTTCACCCACAAGTTCGCCGGCGCAATTACCGCGCTGGCCTTTTGCAGCAGTCTCACCATTTCATTGACCGATGGAATGCGCGGTGAATGGATGTCGTACACGCCGGGGCCAATCTCGTTCGGGTACTTGAACTGGCCAAAGCCGGTCAGCAGTTCCATGTCCGAACGGCTGGTTTCGATGGTGATCACGTCGGCGTCCATGGCGGCGATCTGCGGCAGGATGTCGTTAAATTGCGCATAGCACATATGGGTGTGGATCTGCGTGCTGTCGCCAGCCACCGAAGCGGTGATGCGAAACGTGCGCGTGGCCCAGTCCAGGTAGGCGTCCCACTGGCTGCGGCGCAGCGGCAAGCCTTCGCGGATGGCCGGCTCGTCGATCTGGATGATGCCGATGCCAGCCGTTTCCAGGTCGGCCACTTCATCGCGAATCGCCAGCGCGATCTGCAGCGCGGTGGTGGCGCGTGGCTGGTCGTCGCGCACGAACGACCATTGCAGGATCGTGATCGGCCCCGTCAGCATACCTTTCATTGGTTTGCCGGTCAGGCTTTGCGCATGCACCGTCCAGGCCACCGTCATGGCGGCGGGGCGCTGCACGTCGCCATAGATGACGGGCGGCTTGACGCAGCGCGAACCATACGATTGCACCCAGCCCAGGCGGGTAAACAAAAAGCCATCGAGCTGCTCGGCAAAGTATTCCACCATGTCGTTGCGCTCGGCTTCGCCATGCACCAGCACGTCCAGCCCCAGCGCTTCCTGACGCGCCACGGCATGGGCGATTTCCGCGTGCATGCTGCGTTCATAGTCGGCGGCGGCCAGTTCGCCGCGCTTGAAGTTGGCGCGGGCGGCGCGGATGGTGCTCGTTTGCGGGAACGAGCCGATGGTGGTGGTGGGAAAATCCGGCAACTGGAAGCGTGCGCGCTGCAGCGCCTGGCGCAGCGGAAAGCCCGAGTCGCGCCGGTCGGCGGTCGGCGACAGTGCTTGCAGGCGCTGCGCCACTGGCGGGCGGTGCACGCGCAAGCTGCTGCGCCGGCCGGCCAGCGCCAGGCGCGAAACGGCCAGCGCGGTGCTGTCGCCATTGCCGGCCAGCGCGTCTTTCAGCAATGACAGTTCGACCAGCTTTTCTGTGGCGAACGCCAGCCACGATTTGATCTCGGGTTCCAGCCCGGTTTCTTGCGCCAGCGAGAGCGGTGTGTGCAGCAAGGAACAGGACGGCGCCAGCCACAGGTGGCCGCCGCGTTTATCGACCAGTGGCTGCAGCACGGCGATGGCCTGGTCCAGGTCGGTGCGCCAGATATTGCGGCCATCGACGATGCCGATCGACAGCACTTTATGCGCTGGCAGCCAGTCGGTAACGCTGCTCAATTCCTGCGGCGCGCGGATGCCGTCCACATGCAGGCCGGCCACCGGCAGGCGGCAGGCCAGGCTGAGGTTTTCTTCCAGCGGCGAAAAATAGGTGGCCAGCAAAATATTCACGCCCACCTGGTTCAGCTGCCAGTAGGTGCTTTCAAACGCGCTGCGCCATGCGTTCGGCAAGTCCAGGCCCAGGATCGGTTCATCGACCTGCACCCAGGCCACGCCTTGCCGCTTCAGGCGGTCGAGCAGGGCGCCGTAGACCGGCAGCAATTGACCGAGCAGCGCCAGGCGGTCGAAGCCAGCCGTTTTTGCCTTGCCCATCCACAGAAAGGTCAGCGGGCCGATCAGTGCCGCTTTCACGCGGTGGCCCAGCGCCTGGGCTTCCGCCACTTCCTCGAACAGGCGTTCGCACGCCAGCGAGAATTGCGTCAGCGGTGAAAATTCCGGTACCAGGTAGTGATAATTGGTGTCGAACCATTTCGTCATTTCCAGCGCGTAATTGCTCGCGTCAGGGGCGGCATCGGCATGGCCGTGGTGGCAGCCGGCATGGTCTGCATGGTTGTCCGCGCCGCGCGCCATCTTGAAGTAGCGTGACAGTTGCGACTGCTGGTCGTTGAAGTCGAAGCGGGCCGGCTCGCAGCCCAGCAGTTGTATATGGTTGGCGACCTGGTCATAAAAGGCAAAGTCGCCCACGGTGACGAAATCGAGACCGGCGTCGCGCTGCAGCGCCCAGTGGCGTGCGCGCAATTGCTTGCCGGCTTCTTCCAGCGCGGCTTCCGCAGCCTCGCCACGCCAATGGCGTTCCAGCGCAAATTTCAGCTCGCGTTCGGCACCGATACGGGGAAAACCAAGGATATGGGAGAGGATCGTCATGATGTCATCGAGATTTAATGTTGATAGGCTAGAGTGTGCGGCAATCTGATTTATAATCAAAACGAAACCTTTTGACGTTTAACATGAAAATTATTCACCACAACAAGGGACCATGCTGGAAATTCGCCATCTGCGCACCCTGAGCGCCTTGCGCTCGTCCGGCAGCCTGGTGCGCGCTGCGCAATTGCTCAACCTCACCCAGTCGGCGCTGTCGCACCAGATCCGCCTGCTCGAGGAGCGCTACAAGGCGCCGCTGTTCGAGCGCAAGTCGATGCCGATCGCGTTTACGGCCACCGGCAGCCGCCTGCTGGAATTGGCCGACAAGTTGCTGCCCGAGATCGAACTGGCCGAGCGCGATGTGGCGCGCCTGTCGCAGGGCGACACCGGACAATTGCGCGTGGCGCTTGAATGCCATACCTGTTTCGACTGGCTGATGCCGGTAATGGATGCGTTTCGCCAGCGCTGGCCTGAAGTGGAGATCGACCTGGTATCAGGCTTTCACAGCGAACCGGCCGAGTTGCTGCGTTCGGGCGAGGCCGATCTGGTGATCGGTTCGCCATATGGTCCCGATTTCACCGTGTTTCCGTTGTTCCGCTTTGAAATGCTGGTGGTGATGGCGCAAAAGCACCGCCTGCAGGCGCAGCGCCGGCTGGCGGCGGCTGACTTCACCGGTGAAACCTTGATCACCTACCCGGTGCCGGAAGAGCGCATCGACTTGATCCGCGAAGTGCTGCGGCCGAACGGCATCGTTTTCGAGCGCCGCACGGCCGAACTGACGGTGGCGGTGCTGCAACTGGTGGCCAGCCGGCGCGGCATCGCCGCTCTGCCGAACTGGGCCATCAAGAACTATGTCGACTACGATTATGTGGTGGCGCGCCCGGTCGGCGAGCATGGCTTGTGGAGCGACCTGTATGTTTCCGTGCCGCCCGCGCTGGAAGACAGGGCTTATGTGCGCGACTTTGTGAGCGTGATACGCGAACAGTGCGCGGCCTCGCTGGATGGTATCAAGTTGCTGTCCTGATGATCGTTCACTTGGAAACAATCCAACAAAGAGCTTGAGCCAGATCAAGAGATTGCAAGGCGCCGCCGCTTAGAGTGGAGCACTGTGCGGCGCAACATGCACCGCTATCATTTGAGGAGGTATGCAATGTTTTCATTTACCGAGCAGCTGTCCCAGGCCGGCAAGGCCATCTACGCTGCCCAGTTGAACAGCGCCCAGGCGCTGACCGAAGCGGCGTTTCAAGGCGGCGCCAGGCTGATCGATCTGCAACTCGATGTAGCCCGCTCGTCGCTCGCTGCCAGCACGGTAGCGGCGCAGCAATTGCTGTCGGCGCGCGACCCGAAAACGCTGTTGGAATTGTCGCGCACGCAGTCGCAACTGGCCATGGAACGCATCGGTTCCTATGGGCGCCAGGCAAAGGAAGTTGCCCAAGAAAACCAGGAAAATTTTACCGCCGTGACAAAGGGTGAGTTTGCTGCATCGCATCAAAAATTCGGTGAACTGTTGCAGGTGGTGAAGGAGACACCGTTCCCTCTGATAAACCCGTTCAATAATTTTCTAAAAAGCCCTTTCGGCGCTGCCGATGAAGGGTATGATAAAAACACGCGTCCTGATCATTGACAGGAACCGCGCGGCCCGGCAGCGGCTATCCGCCGCGCCAGGCCGCCCGCCATCACCGCCAGGCCGGCCGCCATCGTTGCCGGCCACGCCAGTGGTGCGACTGAAGCAAAGGCGCATGCAATGATGCAGCTTGCGTACAGCTTGCGTACAGCTTGCTGCGTCTTCCCGGATTCATCAACACCTTGGCCGTCATGGCCAGCATATCGGAGAAATAAATGGATGATGTCGTAATCGTGGCCGCCGGCCGTACCGCAGTGGGCAAATTCGGTGGCAGCCTGGCCAAGATTCCTGCGTCCGAACTGGGCGCACACGTAATCAAGGGCCTGCTGGCGCAAACCGGCATCGACCCGAACCTGATCAGCGAAGCGATCCTGGGCCAGGTACTGACAGCCGGCGTCGGCCAGAACGCCGCGCGCCAGGCCGTTATCAAGGCAGGTTTGCCAAGCGCGATTCCCGCCTTCACCATCAACAAGGTCTGCGGCAGCGGCCTGAAAGCCACCCATCTGGCGGCGCAAGCGATCAAGTGCGGTGACGCCAACATCATCATCGCTGGCGGCCAGGAAAACATGAGCGCCTCGCCACACGTGATGAACGGTTCGCGCGACGGTTTCCGCATGGGCGACTTCAAGATGACCGACACCATGATCGTCGATGGCCTGTGGGACGTCTACAACCAGTACCACATGGGCATCACGGCGGAAAACGTCGCCAAGAAATACGAAGTGTCGCGCGCCGAGCAGGACGAATTCGCGCTGCAATCGCAGCTGAAGGCCGAAGCGGCGCAAAAAGCCGGCAAGTTCAAGGATGAAATCCTGCCGCTGGAAATCGTCAACAAAAAAGGCACGGTCGTGTTCGACAGCGACGAATACATCAAGCCGGGATCGACCCTGGAGTCGCTGGCCGGCCTGCGCCCCGCGTTTTCCAAGGAAGGCAGCGTCACCGCCGGCAACGCTTCGGGCCTGAATGACGGCGCCGCCGCCGTCATCATGATGTCCGCCTCCGCCGCCAAGGAACTGGGCCTGAAGCCGCTGGCGCGCATCAAGGCCTACGCATCGTCGGGCCTGGACCCGGCCGTGATGGGCATGGGCCCGGTATCGGCTTCGCGCCTGTGCCTGAAAAAAGCCGGCTGGACGCATGAAGAACTGGACCTGATGGAAATCAACGAGGCGTTTGCCGCGCAGGCAATTGCCGTCAACAAGGAAATGGGCTGGGATACCCGCAAGATCAACGTGAACGGCGGCGCGATCGCCATCGGCCACCCGATCGGCGCCTCGGGCGCGCGCATCCTGGTCACCCTGATCCACGAAATGATACGCCGCGACGCCAAGAAGGGCCTGGCTGCCTTGTGCATCGGTGGCGGCATGGGTGTCGCCCTGGCGATCGAGCGCGATTAAGCCTGTACAGTAGCTCCGGCAGGCAGTGCCTGCCGGTAGAACGACAAAATTCAAATAGCAGCACGACACTGAGGGGATGAAAATGGCAAGAGTTGCATTAGTAACAGGCGGCATGGGCGGTCTGGGCGAAGCGGTGTGCTTCAAGTTGGCGGCGCTGGGCTATCGCGTGGTGACCACGTATTCCCCGGGCAACACCAAGGTCGATGAATGGCTGGCGACCACCAAGGACCAGGGCTATGACTTCAAGGCCTATCCTTGCGATGTATCGGACTACGACTCGGCCGCTGCTTGCGTGGCGACGGTGGAAAAGGAAGTCGGTCCGGTCGACGTGCTGGTCAATAACGCCGGTATCACGCGCGACATGACGTTCAAGAAAATGGACAAGCCGAACTGGGACGCCGTGATGGGCACCAACCTCGACTCCGTTTTCAACATGACCAAACCGGTCTGCGACGGCATGGTCGAGCGCGGCTGGGGCCGCATCATCAATATCTCGTCCGTGAACGGCCAGAAGGGTGCTTTCGGCCAGACCAACTATTCGGCCGCCAAGGCCGGCATGCATGGTTTCACCAAGTCGCTGGCGCTGGAAGTGGCGCGCAAGAACGTCACCGTCAACACCATTTCGCCAGGCTATATCGGCACCAAGATGGTGATGGCGATTCCACAGGAAGTGCTGGACAGCAAAATCATCCCGCAAATCCCGATGGCGCGCCTGGGCAAGCCGGAAGAAGTGGCGGGCCTGGTGGCCTACCTGGCCTCCGATGAGGCAGCCTTTGTGACCGGCGCCAATATCTCGATCAACGGCGGCCAGCACATGTCGTAAGCGTTACGCATCATCATCAAAAGGCAGCTTCGGCTGCTTTTTTGTTGTGCGCTCAGCTCAGCACCAGCCGCCCCGCCAGCAGCACGAATACAGTCGGCAGCACGAACTTGCCGTAGGGCGAAGGCTTGCCGCGCAGCCGGCGTGCCAGGCGTGCGGCCAATACCGCGTAGACGGCGTCGAACAGCAAGCCGACCAGTACCAGGGTGGCGCCCAAGCGCAGGTATTGCAGGCCCATGCTCTCGCCATTGGCGGCGACAAATTGCGGCAGGAACATGCTGCAAAACAGCAGTGCCTTGGGATTGAGCAAATTGGTCAGCAAGCCGCGCACGAAACTGGCGCGCGCACTGTGCGCCGTGGCCGGTGCCTGTGTCTCTTGCGCTGGCTGTTTTGACAGCGCCGACTGCAGCAGCCGCGCTGCCAGGTAGAACAGATAGGCGGCACCGGCCCATTTGACCCACTGCAAGGCTTCCGGATGCGTGACCATCAGCGCCGCCAGGCCGGCGCCGGACAGCGCCACGTGCATGGCGCGCGCGCCGGCGATGCCCAGCGCCGTGACCAGGGCCGTACCCACGCCGCGCGCCGCGCCGGTCGCCAGCACCAGCGCCATGTCGGGCCCGGGCAACAAGAACGCGCCAGCCAGCGCCAGCAGATACATCAAGAAGGTAGAATCGGACATGGCGGTGGCAGGCAATCAAAGAGTGGGGCGGTCGCGTCATTATGTTCTTGCTTAATTGAAATGTGCTTGCTATTGCTGCCTGCCATGTTCTAGTATCTGGGTAGATTCCACCCGTAATAAAACAATAAATAGATGAAAATTTCAGAAGTAAGCCTGGATGCCACTGATTTGCACATACTCAGGCTGTTGCAGGAAGAAGGGCGGTTGTCCAATGCGCGCCTTGCCGATCGCCTGAAGCTTAGTGAAACGCCGGTCTGGCGCCGTTTGCGCCGGCTGGAGGACGAAGGGTTCATTACCGGCTACCAGGCGCTGATCAACCGCAAGAAGCTGGGCATCGGCCTGGTGGCGTTCGTGCGCATCGTGTTTGCCAACCATGGCAACGAGCAGCCGTCGCAGTTCGAGCAGGCGATCATGTCGATTCCTGAAATTTTGTCGTGCCATAACGTGGCCGGTGAAGCCGATTATTTCTTGCAAGTGGTGGCGCGCGACCTGGAAGCGTATGGCGAATTCGTCTCCAACGTCCTGCGCCGCCTGCCCGGCGTGGCGGAAATCCAGTCCAGCCTGTCGATGCGCGAGATCAAGTCGTCGAACCGGCTGCCCTTGCCGCTGGCCTGAGGCCTGTCCAACCTAGTGAGTACTGCCATGCCCGATACCCTGTCACCGTTGTTTCCTGCCTTGTTGCCGAACCGGCACGGCATGCTGGCCGTCGATGCGCTGCACACCATTTACTGGGAAGAGTGCGGCAACCCGGACGGCATTCCCGTGCTGTTTCTGCATGGCGGCCCGGGCGCCGGCCTGTCGCCGCAGCACCGCCGCTTTTTTGACCCGCAGCGCTACCGCGTGATCCTGTTCGACCAGCGCGGCGCCGGCAAGTCGACGCCGCTGGGCGAGTGGCGCAACAACACCACGCAGCTCCTGATCGATGACATTGAACAGTTGCGCGCCCAGTTCGGCATACAACAATGGCTGGTGTTTGGCGGTTCGTGGGGCTCGACCCTGGCGCTGGCGTATGGTGAGGCCCATCCAGAAGCTTGCCTGGGCTTCGTGCTGCGTGGCATCTTCCTGTGCACGCAGGCCGAGATCGACTGGTTCATCGAAGGCGTGCGCTGGTTTTACCCCGACCTGTACGAAGAATTTGCCGCCCTGATTCCTGAAGAAGAGCGCGGCGACCTGCTGGCCGCCTACGTGAAACGCATCCTCAGCGGCGACCCGGCAATGTACTGGCCGGCCGCGCGCGCCTGGAGCCGCTTCGAAGGACGCCGCGTCTACCTGATGCCGCAAGCCGAAGATACGCCCAACGATGCGCTCGACCTGGGCGTGGGCCGGCTGGAATCGCACTATATGGCCAACCTGGGCTTTTTCGAGGAAGACCAGCTGATCCGGCAATTGCACCGCATCGCGCATTTGCCGGCCGTCATCGTGCAAGGGCGCTACGACGCCATCTGCCCGCCCTTGTCGGCATACCGTTTGCACCAGGCCTGGCCCGGTTCGCAACTTGAGATGATCCCGGACGCCGGCCATGGCGCGCTGGAACGGGGTATCGCTGCAGCGCTGGTGAACGCCACGCAACGTTTCCAGCCGGGCCGCGGCTTCGTATAGCCGGCACGGGCGCGGCAGCCTACCGTTGCAACGCCCGCGCCTGCTACACTAGCGCCTGTGCCGGCACCGGCGTCGGCGCCAGCGTGAACCATTACCTTTATCCATGAACATACAGATCGGCGACATTGGCCACATCATCCAGCTGGCGATTGCGCCGGTATTCCTGCTGACCGGTATCGGCACCATGCTGGTAGTGCTGACCAATCGCCTGGGCCGCATCATAGACCGCACACGCGTGCTGGAAGACCGGCTCGATATTGGCTACAACGATTTTTACATGGATGAGCTCGATACCCTGTACCGGCGCACCCATCTGATCAATTATTCGATTTCCCTCAGCACGGCGTGCGGTTTCTTCGTCTGCGTCATTATCGCCATGCTGTTTTTGGGCGATATACTGAATCTGACGCTCGATAAATACATCGCCGTGTTTTTCGTGCTGGCCGTGATCTGCCTGATCGGCTGTTTCACTTACCTGCTGCGCGAGATTTATCTTGCCGCCACCGCCCAGCGCATCCGGCGCCATATCCGACCGCCACGCTGATTGCCGCGCGCCGGTCTTGCCATTCCCCATATTGAAGATTGAGTCTTAGCATGCACGATTACCAACGCCCCCCCACACTGCACCGCTACGGCCAGCGCAGCGAACTCGAACTGGCGCTGAGCCTGGGCCAGTTCCGCCTGACCCCGGCCGGCAACTGCCTCACCTTGAGTTTTTCACAGGTGTGGGACAAGAAACTGTTCGACCTGTTCGCGCCGGCCGACAGCTGCCTGATCATCCATAACACGGAAGAGTTCGGCGAACGCCTGCACCGCGCCGTGCAGCGCACTTTGCCCAGCTGGGCGGGCATCGACGGCCTGGTCGAATACGGCCAGCGCGCCGCCCTGGGCGCCGCGTTTACCAAGACGCGCGAAGAAGCGGTGGAGCAGGAATGGCTGTTCGCCTGGCGCTCGATGCAGCCGCAGGCCAGCCTGAATCCGGTGACAGTAAAATTGGGCAACCTGGAAAACTACGCCGAACTGCGCGACCGCGATACTTATCTGGCTTGAGTCTGGCCTGAACTATTTGACTGCAGCGGGCGCTGGCTGGCTGTCGATGCGCGCCATCACGGCGCCCATCATGCGCTCGATATCGCCGCGTATCATGGTCGTGCCCAGCATGCCGGGCACATAGAAGCCCGGCATCAAGCGGCTGGAAAAGACGATGCGCGTGCCGCCCGTCTCGGGCATGGGCGTCAAGGCCCAGCGCGACTCGTAGTGGCGCATGTCGCCGGAAATGAGGTCGATGTCGATCGCCGTCATCGGCGTTTCCATCGCCCGCACCACCAGGTGGATCGGGTGGTTCATGAACAGGAAGCGGGCCATGCCCTGCTGCTCGATGATGACCTCATTGCCGTTGCGCGACAGCACGCGGCAGGAACTGAGGTCGGGCACGAACTCGCTCATGCGCTCGTAGCCGGTCAGGGTTTTCCACACGGCGGCGGGGGCCGCCTGCACCACGGCATTGGCGTTCACTTCATACATGCGCTGGGCATCGACCTCGATGCGCTTGACCTCGACCTTGAGGCGCGGCGTGTCCAGGCGCGGCGCCTGCGCCAGCGCCGGGGTGGACCAGGGCAGGGCGCACAGCAGCAGCAGACTGAAAGATAATCGCATCATGCAGTCTAGCCTACGGGAAACTATCGTCCGGCACAAGCTGCGCGCGCCGCCAAGGTGCGCTTGCGTACATATTAGAACCCCCGGTCTACAGAAAAGCGCTGCGCCCGCCTGCAATGCTTGCTACCGTACGCCTGCTGGACGTCGCCGCCGCACGTTCTTACCGAGTACCGCCATGACCGCTTATCCCCACCTGCTGGCCCCGCTCGACCTGGGCTTTACCACCTTGCGCAACCGCGTCATCATGGGTTCCATGCACACCGGTCTGGAAGACCGTTTTTATCACTACGGCAAGCTGGCCGCTTTCTACCGCGAACGCGCGAAGGGCGGCGTGGGGCTGATCGTCACGGGCGGCATTTCGCCGAACCGGCAAGGCTGGCTGCTGCCGTTTGGCGGCACCATGAATTTCCTCGGCGACGTGCTCAATCACCGCAAGGTGACGCGCGCCGTGCACGAAGAGGGCGGCAAGATCGTCATGCAGATCCTGCATGCGGGCCGCTATGGCTACCAGCCTTTCGTGGTGTCAGCCTCGGCGAAAAAGTCGCCGATTTCGCCATTTCGCCCGCGCGCGCTCACCGAACGCGGCATCGAACGCACCATCAGCGCCTATGTGCGCTGCGCGCGCCTGGCCAAACAGGCCGGCTACGACGGCGTCGAAGTGATGGGCAGCGAAGGCTATCTGCTGAACCAGTTTTTATGTGCACGCACCAATTTGCGCCTTGATCGTTGGGGCGGCGACATCGCCAACCGCATGCGCCTGGCCGTCGAGATCGTGCGCCGCATCCGCGCCGCCGTCGGGCGTGAATTCATCATCATGTACCGCCATTCCCTGCTCGACCTGGTCGAAGGCGGCAATACCTGGGACGAGGTGGTGACGGTGGCCAAGGCGCTGGAACAGGCCGGCGTGACCATCCTCAACAGCGGCTACGGCTGGCATGAAGCGCGCGTGCCGACCATCGTCACATCGGTGCCGCGCGCGGCTTTTGCCAGCGTGGCGGGGCGCTTGCGGCGCGAAGTGAGCATTCCCGTGGTGGCCTCGAACCGCATCAACATGCCGCAGGAAGCGGATGCCATCCTGGCGCGCGGCGACTGCGACCTGGTGTCGATGGCGCGTCCTTTCCTGGCCGATCCGCACTTCGTCGCAAAAGCGGCCTCGGGGCGCAGCGATGAAATCAATACCTGTATCGGCTGCAACCAGGCTTGCCTCGACCACACCTTTGCCAACCAACGCGCCAGCTGCCTGGTCAACCCGCGCGCCTGCCATGAAACGGAACTGGTCTATGCCAAAAAAGCGGTGCTGAAAAAAGTGGCAGTGGTCGGTGCCGGCCCTGCCGGCCTGTCGGCCGCCACCGTCGCCGCCGAGTGCGGCCACCAGGTAACCCTGTTCGACGCCGCGCCCAAGGTCGGCGGCCAGTTCAAGGTAGCCATGCAGATACCGGGCAAGGAAGAATTCGCCGAGACCATCCGCTACTTTGAACGTCGGCTGGCGCTGCTGGGCGTCGATGTGCGCCTGGGCCAGCGTGTGACGCGCGAACAATTGTTGGCCGGCGGCTTTGACGAGGTGGTTGTTGCCACCGGCATCAAGGTGCGCCTGCCAGGCATCCCCGGCATCGATCACCCCAGTGTGCTGAGCTACCTGGACGTGCTGCAGCACAAGGCGCAAGTCGGCAAGCGCGTGGCCGTGATCGGCGCCGGCGGCATCGGCTTCGACGTCAGCGAGTACCTGCTGCATGATTCGGCCCATCCGCTGCCGCAGCCGATTGCCGCCTGGGCCGGCGAATGGGGCGTGGACCTGAATGCGGCCACTGGCGGCGGCCTGGTGCCGGCGCAGGCGGCGGAACCGGTGCGGCAACTATTCCTGTTGCAGCGCAAGGCCAGCAGGGTCGGCGCAGGTTTGGGCAAGACCTCGGGCTGGGTGCACCGCGCGGCGCTGGCCAGGAACGGCGTATGCATGCTCGCTGGCGTGTCCTACGACAAGATCGACGACCAGGGCCTGCACATTACCGTCGGTGGCGTGCAGCGCTTGCTGGCGGTTGACAACGTGATCATTTGCGCGGGGCAGGACAGCCTGACGGAACTGATGCCGGCACCTGGCGCGCAGGGCGGCCCGCGTTTTCATGCGATCGGCGGCGCGGCGCTGGCGGCCGAGCTCGATGCGAAGCGGGCGATACGGGAAGGGGCGGAACTGGCGGCGCGGTTGTAAGAACGTCCAAACCGCGCCGTGCCATCTCAGTGGCCGTGGCCTTTCTTTTCGCCATCAAAACTGTGCAGCACATGGTCGATCATGCCGTTCGCCAGTTCGTGCTCGCCGATAAACACCTTGCCGGCGTTTTCGGCGCGCAGCAGTTCGGCTTCTTCTTCACTGTGCGTGCGCACCACCGTCAGGATGCCGGGGTTCAGCGCACGCGCCGTTTCAATCATGGCGCGCACGTGGAAGGTGTCCGGCGTGGCGATCACCAGCATGGTGGCATGCGTGATATGCGCCTGGATCAGCACCGCCGGTTCGCCCGCATTGCCGGCCACGGCAGGGATGCCGTCCTTGCGCAGCTGGTCGACGATTTCACGGTTTTCCTCGGCCACCACGAAGTGGATGCCACGTTCCATCAGTGCGGCCGCGATGCGCCGGCCCACGCGGCCGTAGCCGACCAGCACGATCTGGCCATGCAGTTTTTCCTGCGGCACCGTCATTGGCAGTTCAGCCAGCGGATCGTTGGTGCGTTCGAACTTGCGCGCAAAATCGCTGTTGCCGATGACGTTCAGCAGCGGCTTGGCCATGCTGAACACTACCGGGTTCAGTGCGATCGACAGGATGGCGCCGGCCAGGATCAGGCTCTGGCCTTCCTGCGGCATCAGGCCCAGCGACAGGCCCAGCGCGGCCAAAATGAAGGAAAACTCACCGATCTGCGCCAGGCTGGCCGAGACGATAATGGCGGTCTTCGGTGGATAACGCAGCGCCATCACCAGCAAAAAGGCGGCGATCGACTTGCCGAAGATAATGATGGCGCACACGGCCAGCACCTGCAGCGGTTTTTCGATCAGGATATTGGGCTCGAACAGCATGCCGACCGAGACGAAAAACAGCACGGCGAACGCGTCGCGCAGCGGTAGCGACTCTTCGGCGGCGCGATGGCTCAGTTCCGATTCGCGCAGCACCATGCCGGCAAAGAAGGCGCCCAGCGCGAACGACACCCCGAACAGCTTGGTCGACGCGTAGGCAATGCCGACGGCCGCCGCAATCACGCACAAGGTGAACAGTTCGCGCGAACCGGTGCGCGCCACCTGCCACAAGATCCACGGGAACAACTTGCGCCCCACCACCAGCATGAAGATGATAAAGCCGGCCACCTGGCCCAAGGTGATGGCCAGGGTGCGCCACAGGCTGACTTCTTCCGAACCGGGCGCGACCGTGCCGCCCAAAGTCCCCGCAAAGGCCGGCAGCAGCACCAGCACCAGCACGGTGACCAGGTCTTCCACCACCAGCCAGCCGACGGCGATACGGCCATTCAGGGAATCAAGTATGCCCCGTTCTTCCAGCGCGCGCAGCAGCACCACGGTACTGGCGACCGACAGCGCCAGGCCAAAGATCAGGCCGCCGCCGAGGCTCCAGCCCCACCAGTGGGCCAGGCCCATGCCCATCGCCGTGGCGACGCCGATCTGCAAGATGGCGCCCGGCAGGGCGATCTTGCGCACATCCCATAAATCCTCGATGGAAAAGTGCAGGCCGACTCCGAACATCATCAGCATCACCCCGATCTCCGCCAATTGCCCGGCGATCTGCGCATCGGCAACGAAACCGGGCGTGGCCGGTCCGATGACGATGCCGGCGGCCAGGTAGCCGACCAAAGCCGGCAGCTTCATGCGGGCGGCGATAAAGCCAAAAACGAGGCCAACCCCGAGGGCGGCGGCAATGGTGGTGATCAGACTGATGTCGTGGGGCATGCGTTATGGGTTCCTTACAGGATGCGGAGGGAAAAAGATGTTGCTCAGCGAGTAAGTATAAACGCTGGAAAGGCCAGGCTGGAAATTTTCCTGCGGCTTTTTTGCAAAAAACTTGTGCTGCATCTTCGTCCAGGTGGGCGCGAACGCATGCCTATCCACCTGGAACTGCACTCAATTGCAGTGATCGGGTGTTTTTCAAACCATATCGTTTCAGACCTTGCGCACCACCACGCAACCGATCGAGTAGCCGGCGCCAAACGAGCAGATCACGCCCAGCGCGCCCGTTTCCAAATCATCTTGATATTTATGGAAGGCAATAATCGAGCCGGCCGACGAGGTATTGGCATAGGTGTCGAGGATCACCGGTGCTTCGCCCGGTTCGGCGTCGCGGCCCAGGATCAGGCGCGCGATCAGCAAATTCATGTTCAGGTTGGCCTGGTGCAGCCAGTAGCGGCGCACTTGCGGCACTTCCACGCCGGCCTTGGCCAGGGTCGCCTTGATCATTTCGGCGGCCATCGGGCACACTTCCTTGAAGACTTTGCGGCCCTGCTGGCGGAACAGCTTGTCGGCCTGGCCGACGCCGGACTCGTCAAAACGGTTCAAAAAGCCGAAGTTGTTGCGAATCGCGTTCGAAAAGCGTGTTTTCAGTTCCGTGCCGATAATCTCGAACTGGTGTTCGGACACGGCTGTTTCTTTGGCTTCGACGACGATGGCGGTGCAGGCATCGCCAAAAATGAAGTGGCTGTCGCGGTCGCGCCAGTTCAGGTGGCCGCTGGTAATTTCCGGGTTCAGCACCAGCACGGCGCGCGCCTGGCCGCTTTGCACGGCGGCCACCGCCTGCTGGATGCCGAAGGTGGCCGACGAGCACGCCACGTTCATATCGAAACCGTAGCCGTCGATCTCCAGCGCGTCCTGCACTTCGACCGCCAGCGCCGGGTAGGCGCGCTGCATGTTGCTGCAAGCGACCAGCACCATGTCGATATCGGCGGCGCTGCGGCCAGCGCGGGCCAAGGCGTCGCGCGCGGCGGCCACGGCCATTTCAGCCTGCAGCGAGATCTCGTCATCGCCACGCTCTGCAATGCGCGAGACCATGCGCGCCGGGTCGAGGATGCCTTCCTTTTCCATCACGTAGCGCGACTTGATGCCGGAGGCCTTTTCGATAAACGCCACGCTCGACAAATCCAGCGCCGTGGCGGTGCCGGCGGCAATCGCCTCGGCGTTATCGGCATTGGTTTTTTCTGCGTAGGCGTTGAAGCAGGCGACCAGCTCTTCGTTGGAGATCGAAAATGGCGGCGTGTACAGGCCGGTACCGCTGATGACGACTTGTTTCATGGATTCGCTTTCAAATTGGGCAATCGGCGCGATGCCGACAAGTGAAGCAAATTCTACACAAACAGGGTGGGCTTGAGAGAGTTTCGTTGGGTTGTAGCGGAAGAGGGGTGTTGCGCAGCGGTGGTATTTGACAAGAATCAACCCAACGACAGAGACTGGGGTCGGACCCTGAGGGGCTTGGCGCCCCCGTCCGACCCCGGCCTTGCTTTAGGGTAAAAGGTTATTTCTTTTGGTCTTTTTTCACATCGGCCTGCACCACCACCGGCTCGGCCTTGGCCAGTTGTACCGGCAAGCCTTTCAGATGGTTCAGTGCCTGGGTCAGCTGGAAATCGTCCTTGCTGCCGAACTCCAGCGGCTTGCGGTTCTTTTCCAGCGCCATGATGCGCAACTGCTCTTCCATCTCGTCGTTGACGGGGGCGGCCTTGGCGCTTTCCTTGTCGCGGTCGTTGCTCAGATGCTTTTGCAGATCCGCTTCGCGCATGCGCAGGCTGTTCAACCCGTCGCCTTCGGCCGTTTCATCGACCAGCAGGTCGGGCACGATGCCCCTGGCCTGGATCGAGCGGCCTTTCGGCGTGTAATAGCGGGCGGTGGTCAGCTTGACGGCGGTGTCGGCCGTCAGCTGCCGGATGGTCTGCACCGAGCCCTTGCCGAAGGTCTGCGTGCCGATAATCGTGGCGCGCTTGTAGTCCTGCAGGGCGCCGGCGACGATTTCCGAGGCCGAGGCCGAACCTGTATTGACCAGCACCACCAGCGGCACGTCTTTTACCGCCGCCGGCAGTTTCGCCAGCGCGTCGCCGTCGGAACGGAAGGCGTAGTATTCGGCGCGGCCATAAAATACCTGTTTAGATTCGGCCACCTGGCCGTTGGTCGAGACGATGGCCGCATCCTTGGGCAAAAACGCCGCCGACACGCCGATGGCGCCTTGCAGCACGCCGCCCGGATCGTTGCGCAGGTCCAGCACCATGCCCTTGATCTGCGGGTCCTGCTGGTACAGCGCCGTGATCTGGGCCGCCAGATCGTCCACGGTCGGCTCCTGGAACTGCGACACGCGCAGCCAGGCGTAGCCCGGCTCGACCATTTTCGACTTGACGCTCTTCTGGTGGATTTCTTCGCGCGTGATGGTGAATGACAGCGGCTGCGGCTCATCCTGGCGGGCGATCGTCAGGGTGACCTTCGTGCCTGGCTCGCCGCGCATCCGCTTGACGCTGTCTTCCAGGCTCACGCCCTTGACCGGCTGGCCGTCGAGGCGCGTGATCAGGTCTCCCGCCTTGATGCCGGCGCGGTAGGCCGGTGAATCCTCGATCGGCGAGACGATCTTGATATAGCCGTCGTCGCTGGCGCCGATCTCGATGCCCAGCCCGACAAACTTGCCTTCCGAGCCTTCGCGCAATTCGGCGTAGGCTTTTTTATCCAGGTAGGCCGAGTGCGGGTCGAGCGAGGCGACCATGCCGGAAATGGCTTCCGTCAGCAGTTTCCTGTCTTCCACCGGTTCCACGTAATCGGACTTGATCAGGCCAAACACATCGGCCAGCTGGCGTAATTCTTCCAGTGGCAAGGCCGGCTCGACGCTTTTTTGCGCCATCGCCGAAAACTGCAGCGACACCGCGATGCCGGCCACCACGCCCAGGCCGATCAAGCCGGTATTTTTAAGTTTGCCCATGAATTTGCGCCTTCGTCGATGCGTTGCTGCGGCGCCAGTCCCCATGGAGCGGCGCCTGTTTGAAAGTATAGTCCTGAATTACCGCTGGCGCTGTAGGCGCGCAGGTAATGGCAGTGTAGGCGCAAAAAGCACCGTGCAAGCTTGCCAAATGTAGCGCTTGTGTACAGCCGTGTAGGGATAGTCTTGAGGGGAGTAAGCATTTGTAAGAGTCGAAATAAAGCGTAGCCGACCGCCCTATAGTCAATCCGCATTCTCGACACGAAGTGGTTTTGCCTGCGTCTTCGGACGCAGGCTTTTTTTTATCCGGAATCTTTCATATGACATCTTTGCCGTGCTTTTCCAATGTGCGCCGTATGGCGCTGGCCCTGATGCTGGGCATGGCAGGCGCCAGTGCCTCGGCCGTGCCGATCGCCGAGATGCGCTTGCAGGACCTGTTGCCGATGGCACCCGATTTCAAGACCGAACTCAAACTCAATGCCAACCAGCAGATACTGTGGCAGCAGGTAGAAAATAAAACCCGCCAGCTGCTGCGCGAGCGCCAGTCGCGCCGCGAACGCTTGCAGGCTGGCGTGCAGCAGGCGCTGGCGTCACCAAGCCTGGAACTGCGCGACCTGCTGGCGGGCCTGGACAATGAAAGTACCGTCAGCCTGGCCGAAGAAAAGCAGCTGCGCGAGTGGTGGCTGAGCGTCAATGATGCGCTCGATGAACGCCAGCGCCAGGCCGTGACCGTGTTTATCGCCGGCCAGATGGCGCGCGTGATGGATGGCGCCGTGCCGCATGCCGAGTCGCGCGGGCGCGAGGGCGGCGAGCCTGGCGGGCGCAAGGGGGGCAAAGGTGGCATGGGCGGTATGGGCGCGAGCATGGGCAGCGGCGGCGCGAGCATGAATTTCCCCGGGAACTGACGTTTTTTGGGAGCTGTCCGGCGGCAGGGGATGGTCAAGCCGGTGCTGCGCGTGCTACATTCTTTGACGCGCCGTCTTGACGCGCCCGGCGCGGCGGGCTATCCGCCCGTTCTTTCTGACCAGCCCCATAAGGACTTTCGTGAAACGATATCTCTTGAGCAGCCTGACCCTGACCCTGTTGGCTGCGTTTGCCCACGCCGCTCCCACCCCTGTGTCCGGCATCGACGTGCAATACATCGACTCCGCCGTGCGCGTGCAGGATGACTTCTTTACCCATTTGAACGGCAAATGGCTGGCAACCGCTGAAATTCCGGCCGACAAGTCGAGCTGGGGTTCGTTTGCCAAGCTGCGCGACGACACCACGCCGCAATTGCGCGGCATTATCGAAGCGACGCAACAGGACAAGAACAAGAAGGCCGGTTCCGAAGCGCAAAAGATTGGCGACCTGTACGCCAGCTACATGGATGAAGCCCGCCTCGATGCGCTGGGCGTGAAACCACTGGCAGGCGAGCTGAATCGCATCCGCTCGCTGCGCGACAAGAAGGGCGTGCCGGGCCTGATCGCTCACCTGAGCCAGACCGGCGTCTCGACCCCCTATGCCTTTTATGTGGGACAGGACGCGCGCGCGTCGACCAAATACGCTGCCTATGTGAGCCAGAGCGGCCTGGGCATGCCTGACCGCGACTATTACCTGGAACCGAAGCAGGCGGAAGTGAAGGCCAAATACCAGGCGCACGTGGAAAAAATGCTGTCCATGGCCGGCGACAAGAATGCCGCCGCACGCGCCAAGGCCGTGGTAGCCCTGGAAACGGCGCTGGCCGAAGTGCAATGGACCAAGGTTGAAAACCGCGACCCCGTCAAGCGCTACAACAAGACGGCGGTCACCCAGCTCAATGAGCTGACGCCAGGCTATGACCTGAAAAGCAGCCTGGCCGCGGCCGGCATCGCCAACAAGGTCGACTACGTGATCGTCAACCAGCCGAGCTACCTGGCCGGCTACAGCAAAGTATTGGCTGCCGCCGACCTCGACACCGTAAAAGCCTATTTCGAGTGGCAGCTGCTGCGCGCCTATGCGCCTTACCTGTCGAAAAACTTTGTCGATACCAGCTTTGACTTTTACGGCACCGTGCTGAGCGGCGTAAAGGAAAACCAGCCGCGCTGGAAGCGTGGCGTGGGCGCCGTCGACAATGTGCTGGGCGAAGCTGTCGGCAAACTGTATGTGGCGCAATACTTTCCGGCCGAGCGCAAGGAACACATGCAAGGGCTGGTGAAAAACGTGCTGGCCGCCTACAAGGAAAGCATCGACACCCTGGACTGGATGAGCCCGGAGACCAAGAAAGAGGCGCAGGCCAAGCTGGCCAAGTTCACGCCAAAAATCGCCTACCCGAACAAATGGCGCGATTACTCGAAACTGCAGATCGCTTCCAACGACCTGGCCGGCAACATGATGCGCGCGGCAAACTTTGCCACGGCACGCAATGTGGCCAAGCTGGGCAAACCGATCGACCGCGAAGAGTGGGGCATGACGCCGCAAACGGTGAACGCCTATTACAGCTCGACCATGAACGAGATCGTGTTCCCGGCGTCGATCCTGCAGCCGCCGTTCTTTGACGCCAACGCCGACGACGCCGTCAACTATGGCGCGATCGGCGCCGTGATCGGCCATGAAATCAGCCACGGCTTCGACGACAAGGGCAGCCAGTCCGATGGCGACGGCAACCTGCGCGACTGGTGGACGGCCGAAGACCGCAAGAACTTCGCTGCCAAGACCGACGCGCTGACCAGGCAGTACGACAGCTACAGCCCGTTGCCGGGCTATAACGTCAACGGCGCGCTGACCCTGGGCGAAAACATTGCCGATAATTCCGGCGTGGCGATCGCCTACAAGGCCTACAAGATTTCGTTGAAAGGCCAACCGGCGCCCGTGCTCGACGGCTTGACCGGCGACCAGCGCTTCTACATGGGCTTTGGCCAGGTCTGGCGCAGCAAGATGCGCGAAGCGCAACAGATCGTGCAGATCAAGACCGATCCGCATTCGCCGGGCCAGTATCGCGCCAACGGCACCATGGTCAACCAGCCTGGCTTCTATGAAGCGTTCGGCGTGAAACCGGGCGACAAGATGTATGTCGCCCCGGAAAACCGCGTCATCATCTGGTAAACCGTATAGTTGCAGCAACACAAAAGACCACCTCGCGTGGTCTTTTTTGCCTTCGCCGCAAACTTTTTTATGCCCTTGCGGCCGGTATGCTACAGTCGAAAACCGGGCCAGAAGCCTAGGGCGTTCTGACCCTTATATTCCACACAATACAAGGACTACCGTGAATCGACATTTGTTAAGTGCATTGACCTTGAGTTTGCTGGCCGGCGTCGCCGGCATGGCCAACGCTGCTGATGTAAACAAGAAAACCGCTCCGGTCGCCGCCAGCGCGCCTGCGGGCCTCGCTTCCGGCATCGCCATCGAATACATCGACCCGGCCGTGCGCGCCCAGGACGACCTGTTCCAGCACCTGAACGGCAAATGGCTGGCCGACACGGTGATTCCCGCCGACAAGTCGAGCTGGGGCAGTTTCGCCAAGCTGGCCGATGACACGCAAACCCAATTGCGCGGCATCGTCGAAGGCGCGGCCGCCGACAAGGCCCGCGCAGCGGGCTCGAATGCACAAAAAATCGGCGACTTCTACAACAGCTTCATGGACGAAGCCAAGCTTGAAAGCCTGGGCTTGACCCCTTTGAATGCCGAACTGGCAAAGATCGCCGCGCTGCAGGACAAAAAAGAACTGCCGGCCGTGATCGCCCACTTCAGCAAGCTTGGCGTCACCTCGCCGTATGACTTTGCCATCCACCAGGACGCCAAGGATTCGACCAAGTACGTGGCCGACATCGTGCAAAGCGGCCTGGGCCTGCCGGACCGCGATTACTACCTGGAAGCGGCCAAGGCAGACACCCTGGCGAAATACACGGCCCACGTGGAAAAAATGCTGGGCCTGGCCGGCGACAAGAACGCTGGCGCCAACGCGAAAGCCATCGTGGCGCTGGAAACGGAACTGGCGCGCGTGCAGTGGAGCAATGTCGAGAACCGCGACCCGGTGAAAGCCTATAACAAGGTGGAACTGGCGAAGCTGGCGGAAGTGGCGCCCGGCTACGACTGGAACCGCTACCTGGCGGACACCGGCATCGCCGGCAAGGTCGGTTATGTGATCGTCAGCCAGCCCAGCTACCTGAAGGGCTTCACGGCGATTGCCGAAAAAACCCCGCTCGACACCTGGAAAGCGTATTTCCAGTGGCATTTGCTGCACGCTAACGCGGGCTACCTGCCGAAAGCCTATGTCGATGAAAACTTCGCGTTCTACGGCACCACCCTGACGGGCGTGACGGAAATGCGTCCGCGCTGGAAGCGTGGCGTGGGCGCCGTCGAAGGCGCGCTGGGCGAAGCCGTTGGCCAGCTGTACGTCGAACAATATTTCCCGGCCGACCGCAAGGCGCGCATGGAAGCGCTGGTGAAAAACCTGATGACGGCGTACAAGCAAAGCATCGACAAGCTCGACTGGATGAGCCCGGTCACCAAGAAGCAGGCGCAGGCCAAGCTGGCCAAGTTCACCACCAAGATCGGCTACCCGAACAAATGGCGCGACTACTCCAGCCTGACGGTCACGCCTGACGACCTGATCGGCAATATCGCGCGCTCGCACCTGGTCAATTACAACCGCGAACTGAACAAGCTGGGCCAGCCGATTGACCGCGACGAATGGGGCATGACGCCGCAAACCGTCAACGCCTATTACAACCCGGAAATGAACGAAATCGTTTTCCCGGCCGCCATCCTGCAAGCACCGTTCTTTGACGCCAATGCCGACGACGCCGTCAACTACGGCGCCATCGGCGGCGTGATCGGCCATGAAATCAGCCACGGCTTCGACGACCAGGGCGCCCAGTACGACGGCGACGGCAATCTGCGCGACTGGTGGACCAAGGCCGACCACAAGAACTTCGCGGCCAAGACGCAGCAGCTGGTCAAGCAGTACAACGGCTTTAGCCCGGTCAAAGGCCACAACGTGAATGGTGAGCTGACCCTGGGCGAGAATATCGCCGACAACTCTGGCGTGGCGATCGCCTACAAGGCGTATAAATTGTCGCTGAACGGCAAGAAAGCACCGGTCATCGACGGCTTTACCGGCGAGCAGCGCTTCTATGCGGGCTTTGCCCAGGTATGGCGCATGAAGATGCGTGAAGCCCAGCAACTGGTGTTGCTGAAAACCGACCCGCATTCGCCAGGCGAATTCCGCGCCAATGGCACCATGCGCAACCAGCCGGGCTTCTACCAGGCTTTCGGCGTGAAACCTGGCGACAAGATGTATCTGCCACCGAAAGACCGCGTCATCATGTGGTAATGCCTGAAAGGTAATCTTCGAAGCCGCTCCGCTGTCACCAGCCGGGCGGCTTTTTTCATGTTGCAAAACTGGGTGAATAAAATGCGTTTTTAGTAAGCTTGGTTTTTTGCGGATTGACTTTGATTGTTGCCCAGAATATACATTGCAGCAGGCATGGCGACGCATGGTGCGGCGCCGGCAAATTCATCTTCACGAGCTCAAGGGGCACACTTTGAAAAACCTGTTCCGTACCAGCCAGGCGCGCTTTACCGCCTTGTTCAGCCTGATTTTCCTGCTGTTGCTGGGACTGACCCTGGCAGTGATCCATTTCTTCGTGACGCCTGACTTGAAGCGCACCGAGTCGCTGGTGGTCGCCTCCAGCGTCAACGATATCGCCACCCGCATCGGCGAGCAATTGCGCCAGGTCGAGGCGCAGTCGCGCAGCATCACGCAGACCATCCCGCTGGTCGACAGCGCCACTATCGACGTGGTGCTGCCTGGCCTGGTGGACCAGTATTCCGACCCGAACGTGTTTGGCGGCGGCATCTGGCCTCTGCCCAACCAGCGCGAACCGGGGCGCGAAAAGTTTTCCACTTTTGTTGCGCGTGACAGCGCCAACAAGCTGGTGTTCAACACGCACTGGAATTCGCCGGAATCGCTGAAGTATTTCGAGCAAAGCTGGTTCCTCGGCGGCCTGAAATCGCCGCGTGGCCATTGCACCTGGGCCAATGCCTACCAGGACGACGCCAGCCCGCAGCCGCGCACCAACTGCGCCATGCCGATCTACAAGGGCGACCAGCTGTTCGGCGTGTCGACCATCGATGTGACCCTGGGCTTTTTCAACCGCCTGGTGGCCGACATGGAGAAAAAACTGAACGGCCAGATCCTGATCGTCGAGCGCGACGGCAAGATCGTCAGCAACAGCACCTATATCAAGAGCGATATCGTGCTGAAAAAAGTGGCGGATTTGGCCAGCGCTTCGCCGATGGCCGCCGAACTGGCGCGCCTGCTGCCGACCCTCGACAAACAGACCAGCATCGAGTCCGACTACGACAGCGCCGGCGAAGCGCGCACGATGCTGGTCACCGCGATTCCCGGCAGCCCATGGCTGCTGGCCACTTCCTTGCCGACCAGCTCGCTGACCCAGCAAAGCCGGCGCATCCTCGGTAAACTTGGCGCGGTGCAGATCCCGGTTGCCATCCTGCTGTTCGTGATGTGCGTCGGCGGCATCCGCGTCTTCATGCAACGCTTGACTGGCCTGAAGGACAATATCGATGCCCTGTCGGCCGGCGACGCCGACCTGAGCCGCCGCCTGCCGGCCGGTGGCGGCAGCGAATTCGACGCCGTCGCCACCAGCTTCAACAGCTTTATCGGCCGCCTGCAAACCATGATTGGTGAAATCGGCCGCAGCACTGGCTCGATCGCGCTGGCCTCGCGTGAAATCGCCAGCGGCAACCAGGACTTGTCGAGCCGCACCGAAAGCCAGGCCAGCGCGCTGGAAGAAACCGCCTCGTCGATGGAACAGCTGACCAGCACCGTCAAGCAGAACGTCAGCAGCGGCACCCAGGCCAACCGGCTGGCACTCGACGCCTCCAAGGTTGCCGCGCAAGGCGGCGCGGTGGTGGCGCAAGTGGTGCAAACGATGGGCGCGATCGAAGCGTCGTCGAAGAAAATCGTCGACATCATCAGCGTCATCGACGGCATCGCCTTCCAGACCAATATCCTGGCGCTCAATGCGGCGGTGGAAGCGGCGCGCGCCGGCGAACAGGGCAGGGGCTTTGCGGTGGTGGCCTCCGAAGTGCGCAACCTGGCGCAGAGGTCTAGCCAGGCCGCCAAGGAAATCGGCGCGCTTATCTCTGAATCGGTGCACAACGTCGACGCCGGCAGCAAGCTGGTCAGCCAGGCTGGCGCCACCATGAGCGAGATCGTTGCCGGTACCGACAAGGTCGCCGCCATCCTCGGCGAAATCATGTTGGCCAGCCAGGAGCAGGATATCGGCATCGGCCAGGTCAACCAAGCCATTGCCCAGCTCGACGACGCCACCCAGCAAAACGCCGCGCTGGTCGAGCAGGCCGCCGCTGCCGCCCATTCGATGCAGGAACAGGCCGGCAAGCTGGAACAGATCGTCTCGGCCTTCAAACTGTAGGGACGAAAAAAAACCACCGTGCCGAACGGTGGTTTTTTTGAAGCTGGCCTTTTTATTTGGCTGGCGTTGCTGCTGGTGCCGCTTCGGCTGCCGGCGCGGCGCCATCGGCCGCTGCGGCTGGTGCCGGCACTTCCGGCTCCTTGAACTTGCCGCCCGAGGCATTGGCCATATAGACCACGGCGCGCGCCACTTCGACGTCATCGAGGTCCGGATTGCCGCCCTTGGCCGGCATCGCGCGCAGCCCTTCGAGCGCATGCTTCAATACCGTGTCATAGCCTTGCGCCAGGCGCGCCGTCCAGGCACCCGCATCGCCAAACTTCGGTGCGCCGGCCACGCCGGCGCCATGGCAGGCCACGCAGGTGGAGGTATAGATCGCTTCGGCGCTTTGCAGCACTTTCGGGCCGCTGGCGTCCTTGAAGGTATAGCCGGCATTGGCCACCGGACTCAGGCGTTCCTCGATGGCTTCCGCCGACTGGCTGTTCGAGCCTTCGCCCGTCAGCTTCTGCGCCGTGACGAATTGCACCAGCAGGATGATGCCGATGACCGTTATAAGGAAAAAGCCGGCGACTGCCGCTATCAGTTGTTTAGGCGTTTTGATCGCTGATTGTTGTTCGTTATGTGCGTCGCTCATGATGTCCTTAGTCCAGATTCGAAGCTGTGGGCCGTGTATGTTGGCATTTTTACATGCCTGGATGCAAATCTTTATAAAACTATCGATTATAGGCACAAAAATTGAGCAGTGACATGCAATTGCCAGCGATACGACAGTTTCCGTAGACGCAGGTAAAGAAAAACGGTATCCTTCGCTTCACTTCAGAAATTCCCCCTACGCGGCTGTAGCTCAGTGGATAGAGTATTGGCCTCCGAAGCCAAGGGTCGTGGGTTCGATCCCCGCCAGCCGCACCAGTTTTCCTCTATACAAATCAAGTATGTAGGCATGGCATTTGTTTGCGATGTGATACTTTATTTAGCATATTTTGGCACACTGCACTGCGCAGAAAATTGTGCCAATCTTTTTTGCGAAAATGCATTTTTTTTGTTGAAGGCTCGGTCTGCTTCTCTTTTTTGTTCGCTACCTGATGTGCACCGAACAGCGTTGCCCTTATCTAAAAATTTCTGATGTTGGAAAATTTCGGCCGTTTTTGGGCGTCTACAGGTTACCTATATCGAGAGCTAAAAAAGTGCGATGCGACTGAAGTTGCTTCAGCTATTCTTCCAAGTATTCGCATGGACACCGCCGCCAATCGCATAGAACGCAGGCCTGCACCCGCTTAGATCGTCGCCAGCCCATCAATAGAGTCCACCACTTCAAAACCATAGTACGCAACTAGGTATGGGTATTCAGCACATCTGCGCTTTGGCGCAGATGTCTAGCTGTCCGCTCATGTTTACATGCCGGGTGATATTTATGTATTTTCCAGATTTACAACATGCTAACCTTAGCGGCATTGGCCGAGTTAGGTCATTTGCCGCCTCTTGTACCGAGGTTAGACTGCTCTGCTATCTGAAGAGCGATTCCACCTAAAGGATTACGACATGTCTAGATGCACAGCACCAGTACGTGGCCATAGTACAGCGAGCGGGAGAGATGCTTGCCCCGCATGCAGTAGCCGAAGCCGGTATAGCGGCTTCGGGTCATACTCAAATTCGCCGTCGTCCTACTCTCCATCTTATTCCTCGTCGGGAAGCAATGGAGGCGTTCGGAGCGGTGGTGCATCCAGAAGTACCTTGAGGCCGCGCTGGTCGCGAGAAAGTTCGTCCGTGGTGTACACACCTGCCGAGGTACGGACGCTCACACCGGTCCGAGAAAACGTTGAAAGGCGAGCGTCCGTGCCCGATCTTCGTGACGTATTTCTTTGTCACGCGTGGGATGATCGGCAAGGAGCTGCTAAGGAACTGCATGATCTGCTTGAGTCGCTTGGTGTCTCGGTTTGGTTCAGCGAAAAGGATGTCCTCCTAGGCACGCCGTTACTCCGCGAAATCGATAAGGGACTGGTGAAGTCGCGAGTAGGGATTGTGCTGGTAACTCCTGCGCTGCTGCGCCGCCTCGCAGGGGAGGGCATCGCCGACAAAGAGCTTTCGGTACTCTTGGCGCGTGACTTGCTCGTTCCTATCGTGCACGACACGACGTATGAAGCTCTCCGTGACGTCAGTCCCCTGCTGGGTTCGAGAAGCGGCCTGAACACTGCAGACGATACGATGGCAAATGTTGCGGCCAAGCTCGCCGAGCTGCTTGCCCCGTAGTTTTATTGCCAATATAGATGCGCTATTCAGATAGGGGGACATTGGAGCCATGATTGAGGTGTGCTGTCAATAGCGGATACTTTTGTTTCAAGCCGCCCTCGGTTGTTTGCTTAATTTTTCAGCAAGCAACGTAGGTGAAACATTGCCGAGGCGCGAGTGGCGCCGCTGGCGGTTATAGAAGCTTGCGATGTATCCCTGTACTGCAGCTTTCGCATTGGCCGGTGTCGCGTAACGTTGATGGTGCACCAGCTCGTTTTTCAGGCTGCCCCAGAAGCTTTCCATGGGCGCGTTGTCATAGCAGTTCCCCCGGCGCGACATAGACGGCTGCATGCCGAACTGCGTCACCAGTTTTTGATAGTCATGGGCGCAGTACTGGCTGCCACGGTCGGAGTGGTGAATCAGGCCCGGCGCTGGGCGCTTGTTGCGCACGGCTTTCCACAGCGCCGTAGCCGTCAGCGTTTGCGTCATGCGCTCGTCCATCGCGTAGCCCACCAGCTCGCAGGTGAACACGTCCTTGATACCGGCCAGGTAAAGCCAGCCCTCGCCGGTCGCCACATAGGTGATGTCGGTCACCCAGGCTTCGTTCGGCCGGGTCGGCGCGAAAGTCTGATTGAGCAGATTGTCGGCCACCGGCAAGTCATGCTTCGAGTTCGTGGTCGCTTTGAACTTGCGCTTTTGCTTGCAGCGCAGGGCGAGCTCGCGACGCAGACGGACGATACGATCACGGCCGGCCGGAAAGCCTTGTGCCGTCAGTTCCGGCTGCATGCGAAGCGGGCCAAAAGTCTGCCGGCTCTGCGCGTGCACGGCCTCGAAGGCGACCTTCAGGCGCGCGTCGTCCTGCGCCCGCTGCGACGGTTTGCCGTTCGCCCAAGCGTAGAAACCGTTGCGCGAGACGCGAAAGACGCGGCACATGACGGTGACAGGAAATTCGAGTCGCAAGGTCTTCATGACCGCGTACTTGGCAGCGACTCCCGCGCAAAGTACGCTGCCGCTTTTTTTACGATATCGCGCTCTATGCGTGCCTCGGCAAGCTCTTTGCTAGACCACAGTAGTCTTCATGCAGTGATTTCTGTGTCTTAAGTAGAAAATTCTACTTCTGATTGCGTTTTGTGGGGAGATTACCGGCGTAACCCAGTTGGATGACCGACTCAAACACCGTTTGGTTGCCCCCGGTCTAGACCACTCGCTCCTTGAATATCCCGATCGTTGTGAGGTCCGGGATTTGGCTACTATAACGCCGCCCGAAAAAACGTTGGAAGCTCAAACGGTCGAGCAGTTGGAATTCCACCTGTTCGTCGCTCAGGTTAAACAAATGCTGGGTCATTAGCACGCGCACCAGCAGTTTAGTGAGAAACGGCTAACGACCACCACATCCCTGCTTGGTCGAGGCGCTGCATGATCGACCGATTCGGCAAGCGCGGCGAAGTTGGCATCTTGGTCGAGCAGGCGCAAGGTGTCTCCACGTTCGTCGAGCTTACTTCGCGCTCCTAGCCGGCAAACAGGCTGTGTTTGATTATGGAAATCGGACCAGAGTCGGTCCGCCGGCATCATGCCAGAACTGGGGAGTTTTTTCGAGGTGCCCTTAGATTAGGATTGGCTTATCGGCGAGTGTCCAGTGGAAAATGCGCACGCCGATCTCGTACCAAGTTGTGTTTCGATCAATTCTCTCAGCGATCTTATGAGGAGTGGTTCTTTGAAAATGTGATACAACTTGTTTCAACGTGCCTGACCCCACTCCGTCAATAATAGAACAAACAGTACAATTTTCTGAAGTGCATGCCGGAGGATTCGCGAGATAATATTTTACCTTCGAATCTAAATTCAGTTTTTTAATTTTCCCGTGCCAAAATTTTTCTTGCTCAGATTTGGCCTTGATTTTCATATAACTACAGAATTTTAAACCGTTTTTAACGTCTAAATAGCGAGTTACATCACTGTCTATACTGTTTATCGATTTGTAAGTATAAAATGCTGCCGGAATAGACGTCGCGCTCAATGCATCTTCGACAACTCCTAGTGGAAGAATGTTTTCGATGGATCTAGCTTGAAAATCCATAGCAAATGAGGGCCAGTTGCTGAGATTGACTAATGAAGAGCAAGCATTGCTCACTGCACTTCTAGGATATGCTGGACTTCGATAATCTCCATCTGTTATGCACATACAATATCCGTTATTGGATTTTAAATAATTTTCCAGCTTAACGGCCGTCTGAGATCCTCCTCCTGCATCCCGAATCGCGTTACAGGATTCTTTAAAGCCACTTTTAATGGCGGCTTGCCGTGCGCCGTGGAAGAACGCTTCCGAATCCAAAATATTTTCTCCAAGAACAACGCTTGGAGGAAAATTCTTATTACTGAATATTGTAATTGGCACACTCCACGCGGATGAACTAATTTTACTCAAAGTACCTGCTAAAGTAATGTTCAAGCTGAAGCTATTCGGATGTGGAAATGCCCCGTGGCCAGAAATATTTGAGCGCAATCTATTGAGTACAGCACGCGATTTCTGACTAAGTGGAAGTTGTAAAAGTGATCTTACTACGTTAAAACTAGTAGTAAGAAAGTGTTCACCATTATAAGACGACGCAAGAACACTTTCCAGTCCGGAAAGTTCGGCTAAGTTTGAGGGTAATAATTCACTTAATGAAGCGTCAAGTTGCACTAGCAATTTTTACCCCTTAAGCGAAAACGAAGTTTCATTGTCATCAATAGCATCAAAAAACCCATGGGGCCAATTTTTTAGCCTACCGTCATGGGAGTATTCGGCGATGCGTGTAGAGCTAATTCCAGTCTCCTCATTTTTATCAAATAGAATTACTTGTACATCGGACGGTGCTATCATACCGATCGAGACCAACTCTCCAAGCCTATTAACTAACGATGGGCTATGAGTTTCCACAATCATATCGATTCCTGGACCTTGATAATGAGAGTGAGGTTCAATATCTGAAGTGCAGGCGACAAATATGTCGGCAAGTTTGGATTGTAAGGCTGGGTGTAGGTGAAGTTCAGGTTGCTCTATTACAACTGTTTTTCGGACAAATTCATCCGTACCGCTTCGAGTAAACATCCATCCTGCGCTTAGTTTCCAAAGTTGAAGAGCGATAGGTAATACCTGAGAATATCCGAATCCGGTATCTGCTAGATTTACTGCTTGGTCAGAACCAACAATTTTCAAACGAATTGCGATATGTCCACCCGAGCTTTCCGTTTCAACCGAAATGCCGAAATTTTTCACGAGCCATTTGTTGAGCTCCTCTTTTTCATAGCTCGCTAAATTATCTAAAAAAAATGGTAAATTGGAGCCTCGAGAATCAATCTCGTCGACTGCTAGGTCTTGGCGACGATAATATCTTTGCGCGGTTGCTCGAAGAGGCTCCAAATAGTTAACATTTTTGCTTATTACAGTTATAGCTTCGTCGATTGCCGCAATTAGAAGCGGCAGTTTTGCCATAATTATTAAATTTCGAATTCGAGTAAATGCAGGATTTTTTTCCTCAAGATTTTTGCAGTAAGCGCTCCATTTTGCCGGCCCTTCATTTGGTTTTTTTAATTGAATCAAAATTTCTTTATCTGATCCAAACGAAAGTTGGTCAATTAAATCTTCATAACTGTCCAGTTGTGCGTTGGATTTGCTAATGTTAGCAATCTCTCGGGTCAATGCTCCGGTAAACAGATCCGTTTTGGTCGGGACGTCAACCTCTTTTTCGCCAAATTTAACTTTCTGAAATCGGTAAGAATGAATTTTTGGTAAAAGTCCGGGATAGGAAATTTGTTGATAAAATGCTGGATTTACAATTTCTTGAAGATCATCAACTGAAATTAAAGTTAGTTTCTGATCCTCAAATATCAAAACACATTTTACAGATTCAAATCTTATTTCTAATTTTGAAATTGTGGTTTCGGATGCTGTATTTACTTGGCTTAAAGTTATCGTCGTTGAAATATCGTAAGATATTTCATCGTCGATGACCTTTGTGGTAAGGTCAGAAGTTTTTTTATTAAGTCCAATTCGAAATGATAGTTCGATCTCTTTAGCTGATTTTGCATTACGCAAGCTGTCGTTGAAGCTGCCGAAATCGACTAATCTGCCGTACCACAGCACTGGACTGCGCTTACGTACTTCGGTACTTTGGCGTATCAATGGTAAAATCCGAGCAAAGGTGCTTTTGCCTCCGCTGTTGCGTCCCACTAGCACATTGATTCTGCGGATGGGAATTTCTTCAGTATCTAAGAAGCTTCTCAGATTTTTAACTCGTATTGCTCTCAAATTGCTCATATTTTTCCAAATTTAATTATAGAAATATTCGAACACATCAATATCATTAATGTAAAGAAATTTCTAATACGTATATTGACGTAGATGCTGAATTTACCGACGTTTCTGAAAATCTGTAATCTATCTAACTCGTCGTAAATGTTGGTCTGGCGCTACTTTCGGTAGGGTAATCTGCATCAGTCAAAATCGACTTGGTAGGTCAATTTCGCGTCGGCGCCAATACACGGCTTTAAACAAGAGAACACGCTCTTGATAGTACATGTAGGTGAGTACTCGTGCAGCACGGATAGCCTCGATCATCCCACTTGACGCATTAATTCAGGCTTCTGTTTGCAGGTCACTGACTGAAGATGGCCAAAATCGGTCAACGATAGCAGACTTTCTACGTGGAAAAATCACAAATTCTCACAGTGCCTCGATCGGCCACTTTGGGATGGCAGCGGACCTTCTCGTCATTTACTACTTGAGGGTGTCCAGATAGGAAGATCATTGTCCGGCTTGTGTTGCTAACTGGTGTTCGGCTTCAGGTACCATTGGTGTTCGATTTGAGATGAGAATGAGTGCTAGGTCTACGGAAGCACTGATTTATTTATTTGGCACCGTTCCGTGCTGAGGTCCGACCTGAGACAATAACGGCATCCCCACTGTCCGCCATCGACCATGCAAAAGAGCTTTTCTGACCTTGAATATGGTGCCAAGAAGAAACTGACGCGACGCGACCGATTCCTGGCCGAGATCGACAGCGTAACGCCGTGGGGCAAGCTGCATAAAGCCGTCGAGCCGTTCTATCCGAAGGTCGAAGGTGCCGGCCGGCCACCGATTGGACTGGCGCGCATGCTGCGCATGTACGTAGCCCAGCAATGCTTTGGCTTGTCGGACGAAGGTATCGAAGACGCGATCTATGACAGCCAGTCCATTCGTGCTTTCGTAGGCATCGACCTGGGCCGCGAATCGGCGCCGGACGCGACGACCTTGCTGAAGTTCCGCCACCTGCTTGAGGCCAACGGGCTGACGCGCCAGATCTTCGACACGATCAACGGGCACTTGGCCGAGAAAGGCTTGATGATGCGCGAAGGCACTATCGTCGACGCCACGCTGATCGCCGCGCCACCGTCGACCAAGAACAAGAATGGCAAGCGTGATCCGGAAATGCACCAGTCGAAGAAAGGCAACGACTGGCACTTTGGCATGAAGGCCCACGTCGGCGTCGATGTCGCTTCTGGCCTGGTGCATACGGTCATTGGCACGGCCGGCAATGCGGCCGATGTAACCCAGGCGCACGCGTTGCTGCACGGCGACGAGACCGCTGCACTCGGCGACGCCGGCTATCAGGGCGTGGAAAAACGGCCCGAAAACATCGGCAAATCAGTGACATGGCACGTGGCCATGAAGCGCTCCAAACGCAAGGCGCTGCCCAATAACAAACTGGGGCGCCTGACGGAAAAGTTGGAGCATCTGAAGGCCAGCGTGCGGGCAAAAGTGGAGCATCCGTTTCATGTCATCAAGAACCTGTTCCGTCATCGCAAGACGCGCTATCGCGGCTTGGCCAAGAACACTGCACAGCTTTTTACCTTGTTCGCCTTTGCCAATCTGGTACTGGCTGGACGGCGCTTTACGATCACCGAATCCCGTAGTCCGTCTTGACTCCAGAAAGACGCGCAGCATCGCGTCAAATTGAACGAAAAACGGGCTTGAACGGCTCGCCGGTCGGGTATTTGGCGCGCCAGCCTCGTCAGAAAACCGAATTGATCAGCGCTTCCCTACGGGAACTATTCATGCCGTATTGACATATTCCGGTTTTCCAATCTTGCCAAAGACCCGAATCGGATCAGGCTATCTGAGTTAGATTCTTATTAAGCGATGGAGCGTCCAACGCGGTGCAGAAAGTTGAATTTTTCGAGTTATGAACGCTTATTCGTGGAAAAATGAAAATTTCTCGATGAAAATGTGAAAATTTCGAAGAGTTAGCGTTAAAAACAGCAAACTTGCATGGCCTGACTAGCCATTCCTGCAGCTGTACGATATGAAAACCGATATCGGATTGCAGGAAAAAAAGATTGGTGCGATGACTCTCCAGCCCCTAAGATCAGCGTGGCGCCCTGCGTGCGCGACATCACCGCATGGCATGCCGCCTATAAAAATCCAACGGAGACCGTATGCCCATGAGTCATGATGCCCTTGCCCTGTCCGTCAGCGCCACGCCGTTCGGCACCCTGCCCGACGGCTCCGCCGTCACTGCCTATACGCTGACCAACCGCCACGGCATGCAAGTCAAGGTGCTGGACTTTGGCGCCATCATCAGCGAAGTCCATGTGCCGGACCGCGATGGCAAGTTTGCCGACGTGGTGCTGGGCTTTGACCATATCGAACCGTATCTGGCCAATTCGGCCTTCCTGGGCGCCGTGATCGGGCGTTTTGGCAACCGGATTGCCAAGGGGCAGTTCAGCCTCGATGGCAAGAACTACCAGCTGGCGGTCAATAATCCACCGAACCATTTGCATGGTGGCGAGCAGGGTTTTCACCAGGTGCTGTGGCAGGCGGTGCCGTTTGAAAACGACGAGGCGGTCGGCGTTACCTTTACGCGCAGCAGTCCGGACGGCGAAGATGGCTATCCGGGCAAGCTCGACGTCACAGTGGTGTATGAGCTGAACAACGACAATGCCTTGACCTTGCGCTACCACGCCGTGACCGACCAGGCCACGCCCGTCAACCTGACCAACCACAGCTATTTCAACCTGGCGGGGCAGGGCGATATTCTGGCGCACGAGATCGTTATCCATGCCGACCGCTATACGCCGGTCGATGCGGGTTCGATCCCCACCGGGGAACTGGCCGAGGTGGCCGGTACGCCGTTCGACCTGCGCCAGAGCACGCCGATAGGCACAGGCCTGGCTGCCGACGATCCGCAGATCGCCATCGGGCGCGGTTATGACCATAACTTTGTGCTCAATAAACAGGCAGGGCAGGCCTTGAGCCTGGCAGCGCTGGTGCGCGAGCCGCAGTCGGGGCGCGTGATGGAAGTGTATACAGAAGAGCCAGGTGTGCAGTTTTACTCGGGCAATTTCCTCGACAGCAGCCAGCAGGGCAAGGGGCGCGCCAATTCTTATCGTGGCGCTTTCTGCCTGGAGACCCAGCATTTTCCCGACTCGCCCAATCATGCGCACTTCCCCGACAGCATCTTGCGACCGGGCCAGGAGTACCGCACCAGCACGGTCTACCGCTTTTCAGCAGAGTAAGCCTGCGTTCCCGCCAGCACTGTCACGCCCTGCTTGCAGGGCGTTATTGTTGCCGTTGTCGATATTCATTTCGGTATCGAAACGCTATAAAAATTGATTGGAAAGGCATGGCGCCTTTCTTTAGTATCGCCACATCGCTGCCCGGGCCGATTGATGTGATCGGGCATGGCACAACCAGGAGAATGGCATGTCTGACACAAAAAAGAAGGTAACACTGCGCTCGGCCGAGTGGTTTGGCTCGCAGGACAAGAACGGTTTCATGTATCGCAGCTGGATGAAAAACCAGGGTATTCCCGACCATGAATTCCAGGGCAAGCCGATTATCGGCATCTGCAACACCTGGTCCGAACTGACGCCGTGCAATGCGCACTTCCGTAAATTGGCCGAGCACGTCAAGCGCGGCATCCTGGAAGCGGGTGGTTTTCCGGTCGAATTCCCGGTGTTCTCGAACGGCGAATCGAATCTGCGCCCAACCGCCATGCTGACGCGTAACCTGGCCTCGATCGACGTCGAAGAATCGATCCGCGGCAATCCGATGGACGGCGTGGTGCTGCTGGTCGGCTGCGACAAGACGACCCCGGCGCTGCTGATGGGCGCGGCGTCAGTCGATATTCCGACCATCGTCGTCACTGGTGGCCCGATGCTGAACGGCAAACTCAACGGCAAGAACATCGGCTCCGGCACGGCCGTATGGCAACTGCACGAGCAGGTCAAGGGCGGCGAAATTTCGATGCACGAATTTTTGGCGGCCGAAGCGGGCCACTCGCGCTCGGCCGGTACCTGCAACACCATGGGCACGGCCTCGACCATGGCCTGCATGGCCGAATCGCTGGGCACCTCGCTGCCGCACAATGCGGCGATTCCAGCGGTAGACGCGCGTCGCTATGTGCTGGCGCATATGTCGGGCATCCGCATCGTCGAGATGGTCAATGAAGACCTGAAACTGTCGAAAATCCTGACCAAGGAAAATTTTGAAAACGCGATTCGCGTCAACGCCGCCATCGGCGGTTCGACCAATGCCGTGATCCACCTGAAGGCGATTGCCGGGCGTATCGGCGTCGACCTGGAACTGGAAGACTGGACCCGCGTGGGCCGTGGCATGCCGACCATCGTCGACCTGCTGCCATCGGGCCGCTTCCTGATGGAAGAGTTTTATTACGCCGGTGGCCTGCCGGCCGTGATCCGCCGCATGGGCGACGGCAATCTGCTGCCCAACCCGGACGCGCTGACCGTCAACGGCAAGTCGCTGTGGGAAAACTGCAAGGACGCGCCGATCTACGACGACGAAGTGGTGCGCACCCTGGACAATCCTCTGTTGAAGGATGGCGGCATCTGCATTTTGCGCGGCAACCTGGCACCACGCGGCGCCGTGCTGAAACCGTCGGCCGCCACCCCGGCGCTGATGCAGCACCGCGGCAAGGCCGTGGTGTTCGAAGACTTCGAGCACTACAAGTCGCGCATCATGGACCCGAACCTGGAAGTTGATAAAGACTCGGTGCTGGTGATGAAGAACTGCGGCCCGAAAGGTTATCCGGGCATGGCCGAAGTGGGCAACATGGGCCTGCCGCCTAAACTGCTGGCGGCCGGCGTGAAGGACATGGTACGCATTTCGGATGCACGCATGAGCGGTACCGCCTACGGCACCGTGGTGCTGCACGTGGCGCCCGAAGCGATGGCCGGCGGCCCGCTGGGCATCGTGCAGGACGGCGACTGGATCACGCTTGACTGCGCCGGTGGCCTGTTGAACCTGGACATTACCGACGAAGAAATGGCGGCGCGCCAGGCAGTGCGCGTGCGCGGTAGCGCGCCAGGTCCGAAGACCGGCTACCAGCAGCTGTATATCGAACACGTGCTGCAGGCCGATGAAGGCTGCGACTTCGACTTCCTGGTCGGCCCGCGCGGTTCCGCCGTGCCACGCCATTCACACTAAGCGAGAGACTGACATGTTGCTGATTCAATTCAAGAACGAAAACGGCGCCCGCCAGGTCGGCCTGCTGCAAGACGATGTCGTCACCATTATCGACGGCTACGACACGACCTATGCGCTGGCGCAGGACGCCATCCGCAGCAAAACCGGTCTGGCCGAACTGGTCAACGCCAAGCTCGGCACCGCGACCGCTTCCTATGCGGCCATCGCCGCCGCCGGCCGCGTCCTGCCGCCGCTCGACCATGCCGACGAAGCGCACTGCTACGTGACGGGCACCGGCCTGACCCACCTGGGCAGCGCCGGTGCGCGCGACGCCATGCACAAGAAAATCGGCGGCGATGCGGAATCCTTGAGCGACTCGATGAAGATGTTCCGCATGGGCGTCGAAGGCGGCAAACCTGCCGCTGGCGCGGCTGGCGCCCAGCCCGAATGGTTCTACAAGGGCGACGGCTCGATCGTGCGCGCCGGCGGCCAGCCGCTGGGCATGCCCGACTTTGCTCTGGATGGCGGCGAAGAGCCGGAAATCGCCGGCCTGTACGTGATCGGCGACGACGGCCAGCCGTATCGCGTCGGCTACGCCATCGGCAATGAATTTTCGGACCACATCACCGAACGCCAGAACTATCTGTACCTGGCGCATTCGAAACTGCGCATGTGCAGCGTCGGCCCGGCCCTGCTGGTGGGCGATTTGCCTGAACACATAGACGGCAGCTCGCGCGTGCTGGACTCTTCCGGCAAAGTGCGCTGGGAAAAGGCTTTTGTCAGTGGCGAGACGAATATGTCGCACACGATTGCCAACCTGGAGCACCACCACTTCAAATATCCGCTGTTCAAACGTCCTGGCGATGTACATGTACACTTCTTCGGCACGGCGACTTTGAGCTTTGCCGATGGCGTGAGTGTCGCGCCGGGCGAAACGTTTGAAATCGAGGCGCCGGCCTTTGGCCCGGCACTGTCGAACCGCCTTGAAATCTTCCCTACCGAATTTGCGAAAGTGAGCACATTATGAGTTTCAATATCACGGGCGAAGCCCTGATCGGCGGCGTTGCCGTCAAAGCCAACGGCGCCTCCTTCGAAGCCTGGGATCCGGCCGCCCTCGCGCATGTCGCGCCGTCGTTCCAGACCGTCGATGCGGCCCAGATCGATGAAGCTTGCCGACTGGCCGAAGCCGCCTTCGACACTTACCGTGCCACCACCGACGCCGAGCGTGCCGATTTCCTCGACACCATCGCCGAACAGATCCTGGCCATCGGCGACGACCTGATCGTGCGCGCCATGACCGAAAGCGGCTTGCCGCGCGTGCGCCTGGAAGGCGAACGCGGCCGCACCGTGGGCCAGCTGAAACTGTTCGCCGGCCTGCTGCGCGAAGGTTCCTGGACCGATGCCCGCATCGACAGCGCCCTGCCGGAACGCACCCCGCCACGTCCTGACCTGCGCCTGCGCATGATCGGCCTGGGCCCGGTTGCCGTATTCGGCGCCAGCAACTTCCCGCTGGCCTTCTCGGTTGCTGGCGGCGATACCGCTTCGGCCCTGGCCGCCGGTTGCCCGGTAGTACTGAAAGCCCATCCGGCCCACCCTGGCACCTCGGAACTGGTGGCGCGCGCCATCGTCAAGGCAGTCGAGATCGCCAAGCTGCCAGCCGGCGTATTTTCCTTGCTGACCGGTATCGGCAACGATCTCGGCCAGAACCTGGTAGCCCATCCGGCCATCCAGGCAGTCGGCTTTACCGGCTCGCGCGCCGGTGGCCTGGCGCTGATGAAAGTGGCGGCCAACCGTCCGCAACCGATTCCTGTCTACGCCGAAATGAGCAGCATCAACCCGGTATTCGTGCTGCCGCAGGCGCTGGCCGCCCGTGGCGCCGCGATTGCCGCCGGCTTTGCCGGTTCGCTGACGATGGGCGTGGGCCAGTTCTGCACCAATCCTGGCCTGGTGCTGGGTTTGGAAGGCCCTGAATTTACGGCGTTTGCCGCCGCCGCCGCCGAAGCGCTGGCGCCAGCGCCGGCTGGCACCATGCTGACGGCCGGCATCGCCAGCAGCTACGTCAAGGGCGTGGCCGCTTTGGCGCAGCACGCCGATGTGAAGTCCTTGGTGCAGAACACGGGCGAAGAAGGCAAGGGCGCCGCCGCCCTGTTCGTTACTTCGGGCGAGGCGTTTTTGGCCAGACACGACCTGCGCGACGAAGTGTTCGGCCCGGTCTCGCTGCTGGTGGCCTGCCGCGATATCGCGCAACTGGTTGAAATCACCGAAAGCCTGGAAGGCCAGCTGACGGCTACCTTGCAAATGGACCAGGGCGACCTGGAAGACGCACGCCGCCTGCTGCCGGCGCTGGAACGCCGCGTCGGCCGCATCCTGGCCAACGGTTTCCCGACCGGCGTGGAAGTATCGACCGCGATGGTGCATGGCGGCCCGTTCCCGGCCACCTCGGATGGCCGCAGCACTTCGGTCGGCACGGCGGCGATCAACCGCTTCCTGCGCCCGGTGTCGTACCAGAACCTGCTGCAGGACCTGCTGCCGGAATCGCTGCGTGACGGCAATCCGCTGGGTATCTGGCGCCGTAAAGACGGTGTATTGGGCAAAGAGTAAGCGTCAATCGGTAAAACAGTGGAGAACAGATGAAGCAGTTGGCAAGGTATGACAGCCTGCGTGGCAAGCGCGTATTTATCACCGGTGGTGGCAGCGGCATCGGCGAATCGATGGTCGAGGAGTTTGCCGCCCAAGGCGCGCTGGTGGCGTTTGTCGATATTGCCCGTGACGCCAGCGAGGCTTTGTGCCGCCGCTTGGCGGAAGCCGGTTTGCCGGCGCCGCTGTTTCGCCACTGTGATATTACCGATATCCCCGCGCTGCAGGCCGTCATGGCCGGCTTCGTGGCCGAGATCGGCGACTTCGACGTGCTGGTCAACAATGCCGCCAACGACCAGCGCCACCAGGCCGAAGATGTCACCGTGGAATACTGGAACGAGCGCATCGCGATCAATCAGCGGCCGATGTTCTTCACCTGCCAGGCCGTATTCGAGGGCATGAAGCGCCGCGGCGGTGGCTCCATCATCAATGTCAGCTCGATTTCGTGGCACATGAAGTCGGGCGGCTATCCCGTGTATGCCACCACCAAGGCGGCCGTGGTGGGACTGACGCGGGGCCTGGCGCGCGACTATGGCGCGCACAATATCCGCGTCAATACCGTCACGCCGGGCTGGGTCATGACGCAGCGCCAGATCGACCTGTGGGTTGACGACGCGGCCGAGCTGGAAATCAAGAAAAGCCAGTGCCTGCCGAATAAATTGATGGCGCGCGATATCTCGGCCATGGTGCTGTTCCTCGCTTCGGACGACGGCGCCATGTGCTCGTCGCAGGAATTCATTGTCGACGCCGGCTGGGTATAATTTTATCCCCGCAGCAAACGTTCGCTCCTGCCGGCCACCGCCGCAGGAGCTTTTTTTCGTTTACCGCGCGGCGGCGCTTACTATTTTTGATACCGATATATAAATTGATATCACCTGTGAAAAAGAATTGATTGGATGGCTATGTTGCTTTCTCCTACCATGGGTTCATAAAAAAATGCCCGGCCAGGCATCCCGTCTTGCCGGTATTCCGATAAAAATGGAGACTACAATGAAATTCACACGCCGCACACTGCTCGCCAGCGCCATCCTGCTCGCCCTGTCCAGCACGACGTCCGCCTTTGCCGCCAAGCCGCTGGTGATGGGTTTCTCGCAGGTGGGTGCCGAAAGCGAATGGCGCACCGCCAATACCGTGTCGATCAAGGACGCCGCCAAGAAAGATGGCGTCACCCTGAAATTTGCCGACGCCCAGCAGAAACAGGAAAACCAGGTCAAGGCCCTGCGCTCGTTCATCGCCCAGAAGGTCGACGTGATCGCCTTCTCGCCAGTCGTCGAATCGGGCTGGGATACGGTATTGCGTGAAGCCAAGGCTGCCAAGATTCCCGTCATCCTGACTGACCGCGCCGTCAACGTCACCGACAAATCGCTGTACGTGACCTTTATCGGCTCGGACTTCGTCGAAGAGGGCCGCCGCGCCGGTCAATGGCTGCTCGAGCACGCCAAGAAAACCCCGGACGCGCAGTTGAATATCGTCGAGCTGCAAGGCACCGTCGGTTCGGCGCCGGCGATCGACCGCAAGGCGGGCTTTGCGGAAGTCATCGGCAAGAATTCGAAGCTGAAGATCATCCGTTCGCAAACCGGCGACTTTACCCGCGCCAAGGGCAAGGAAGTGATGGAAGCGTTCCTGAAGGCCGAAGGCAAGAAGATCAACGTGCTGTACGCGCACAATGACGACATGGCCATCGGCGCCATCCAGGCGATCGAAGAAGCGGGCATGAAGCCGGGCAAGGACATCATTATCATCTCGATCGATGGCGTGAAAGGCGCGTTCGAGGCGATGATTGCCGGCAAGCTGAACGTCACCGTCGAGTGCAGCCCGCTGCTGGGCCCGCAACTGATGTCGATCGCGCGCGATGTGGTGGCCGGCAAAGCGGTGCCGAAACGCATCACGACGGAAGAGGGCGTGTTCCCGGCCGAAGTGGCGGCCAAGGAATTTCCTAACCGTAAATACTAAGCTTGCCGATGAATACGCAAGTGTCGCATGACACCGCGCCAGTGCCATTGCTGGAACTGCGCGGCATCAGCAAGTCATTTCCCGGCGTCAAAGCCCTCAGCAATGTTGCACTGCGCCTGTATCCGGGCGAAGTGCATACCTTGATGGGGCAAAATGGCGCCGGGAAGTCGACCCTGATCAAGGTGCTGACGGGCGTCTACACGCCCGACAGTGGCGAGATTGTGCTCGATGGCAAGCCCATCGCGCCGGCCTCGACTTCGGATGCCCAGGCCTTGGGCATCAGCACCGTGTACCAGGAAGTCAATCTGTGCCCGAATTTGTCGGTGGCGGAAAACATTTTTATCGGCCGCTATCCGCGCCGCTTCGGGGCGATCGACTGGCGCTCGATGCAGCAGCAGGCGCGCGCCTTGCTGCAGCAACTGCAGATCGATATCGATGTGACGGCGCAATTGTCGGCCTATCCGCTGGCAATCCAGCAGATGGTGGCCATTTCGCGCGCCCTGAATATTTCGGCGCGCGTGCTGATCCTCGACGAACCGACCTCCAGCCTGGATGAAGCGGAAGTCAACCTGCTGTTCTCGGTACTGCGCCGCTTGCGCGAGCAGGGTATGGCGATTCTGTTCGTGACCCACTTCCTCGAGCAGACCTACGCCATTTCCGACCGCATCACGGTGATGCGCAACGGTGAGCGCGAAGGCGAATACCCTTGCAGCGAACTGTCGCGCCTGGCGCTGGTCAACAAGATGATCGGCGTGGCGGCCGATACGCAGGCGCTGGCCGATGAACCGCTGCACGACGGCGCTGCTGTTTTTGGTGCAAATGTGGTCGAAGCGCAAGGCCTGGGCCGCAAGGGTGCGCTGGCGCCGATGGACTTCCATATCCGCCAGGGTGAACTGCTGGGCCTGGCCGGCTTGCTGGGCTCGGGCCGCACCGAACTGGCGCGCCTGCTGTTTGGTGCCGACAAGGCCGATACCGGCAGCATCCGGATCAACGGCAAGGCAAAGAACTTTGCCGTGCCGCGCGACGCGATCGCTGCCGATATCGGTTTCTGCTCGGAAGACCGCAAGCACGAAGGCGCGATCCTGGACCTGTCGGTGCGCGAAAACATCATCCTGGCCTTGCAGGCACGCACCGGCTTGCTGCGCGCGATTCCGTTCAAGCGCCAGCAGGCGCTGGCCGATGAGTACGTGAAAGCGCTGGGCATCAAGACGGCCAGCATCGAGACGCCGATCGGCAGCTTGTCGGGCGGCAACCAGCAGAAAGCCTTGCTGGCACGCTGGCTGGTGACCAATCCCAAAATGCTGATCCTGGACGAACCGACGCGCGGCATCGACGTGCGCGCCAAGCAGGAAATCATGAGTTACGTTAGCAAGCTGTGCCGCAAAGGCATGGCGATCCTGTTCATCTCGTCCGAGCTGCCCGAGGTGCTGCGCTGCAGCGACCGCATTGTCGTCATGCGCGACCGCAAGGCCTGCGGCGAATATGCGCGTGGCGAGCTCGATGACAGCTCGGTGCTGCAGGTGATCGCCGGAGACAGCGCATGAGCATTTCCACACCGGCCGGCGCGGCGCGCTCGGCCATCACCACGGATGGTTCCCCTTTGCATAACGTCCTGACTCACCCGCTCGGCCGCCCGGTGGGCGCGCTGGTGCTGCTGCTGCTGGTGGCTTTCTTTACCATCCCGGGCTTTTTCCACCTTGAAGTGCGCGACGGCCATTTGTACGGCAGCGTGATCGACATCATCAACCGCGCCGCTCCCTTGATGCTGGCGGCGCTCGGCATGACCTTGGTGATCGCCACGCGCGGCATCGATATTTCGGTTGGCGCCGTGGTGGCGCTGTCCGGCACCGTGGCCGCCATGCTGATCGGCGGCACCATGGTGATGGACAACGGCGTGCCCACTTACGTGAGCAATATGCCGATGGGCTGGGCGCTGGCTGCGGCCCTGGGCGCAGCCTTGCTGTGCGGCGCCTGGAACGGCGTGCTGGTGGCCGGCCTGGGCCTGCAGCCGATCGTCGCCACCTTGATACTGATGGTGGCCGGGCGCGGCCTGGCGCAGTTGCTGACGGACGGCCAGATCGTCACGGTCTACTACAAGCCGTTTTTCTTTATCGGCAGCGGCTATCTGTTCGGCCTGCCGTTCTCGCTGTACCTGGTGGCGGCAGTGTTCATCATTACCGCCTTGCTGATGAAAAAGACCGCGCTCGGCCTGTTTATCCAGGCAGTCGGCATCAATCCGGTGGCCGCGCGCCTGGCCGGCATCCGCACGGCGACATTGATATTTTTCGTCTACGTGTTCTGCGCCGCCTGCGCCGGCTTGTCGGGCCTGATGATCAGCTCGAACATCAAGAGCGCCGACGCCAATAACGCGGGGCTGATGCTGGAACTGGATGCCATCCTGGCCGTGACCCTGGGTGGCACCTCGCTGGCCGGCGGCAAGTTCAGCCTGGTGGGCAGCATGATCGGCGCGCTGATCATCCAGACCCTCACCTACACGATCTACTCGCTGGGCGTGCCGCCGGAAGTGAACATGGTGGTCAAATCGGTCGTCGTGTTCCTCGTCTGCATGTCGCAATCGTCGGAATTCAAGCAATTGCTGCAACGGAGGAAAGCATGAAGGGCTTGCTGCATACCCCTTATTTCACCTCGCTCGTCACCGTATTGCTGCTGGTGGTGATGCTGGGCCTGGGCGGCGCGATGTATCCTGGCCTGCTGTCGACGCAAGTCATTTTCAACTTGCTGATTGATAACGCCTTTTTGCTGGTGATCGCCGTCGGCATGACGTTTGTGATCGTCTCGGGCGGCATCGACCTGTCGGTCGGCTCGGTGCTGGCGCTGTCGACCATGATTGCCGCCTGGCTGCTGCAGGTGGCGCACTGGCCGCCGCTCCTGGTGATTGCCACCGTGCTCGCCTTGGGCTGCGTGTTTGGCGCCAGCATGGGCGCCTTTATCCACTACTTCAAGCTGCAGCCGTTCATCGTCACCCTGGCCGGCATGTTTTTGGCACGCGGCCTGTGCTATCTGATCAGCATCAATTCGATCACCATCGACGACCCGCTGTACGTGGCCATGTCGCAAACCCAGCTGCAGTTCCTTGGCGGCTTTGTTTCCCCGGGCGTGGTGATCGCGGTGATCACCCTGCTGGCGGCGGTCTGGCTGGCGCACGCCACGCCGTTTGGCCGCGCGGTGTATGCGATCGGCGGCAATGAGCAGTCGGCGCTGATGATGGGCTTGCCGGTCGGCCGCACCAAGGTGCTGATCTATGCTTTCAGCGGCTTTTGCGCTTCCCTGGGCGGCGTGCTGTTTTCGTTCTACATGCTGTCCGGCTACGGCCTGCATGCGCAGGGCACGGAACTCGATGCAATTGCCGCCGTGGTGATTGGCGGCACCTTGCTCAGCGGCGGCTACGGCTATGTGGCCGGCGCCTTGTCGGGCGTGCTGGTGCTAGGCACTATCCAGACCCTGATCGCGTTTGACGGCACGCTCAGTTCCTGGTGGACCAAGATTGTCATCGGCGGCCTGCTGTTCGTGTTTTGCGTGGTGCAACGTTTGATGGCAATGGGGCAGAAGAAAACCGCCTGATTTTTTACCTGCCTGAGCATGGCCATCGGCGTTAGCGCCGGTGGCTTTTTTTTGACTGTACTGGAGACATAGCGATATCTATAATATCGATATCGAATAATTTCCGATATCGATCATGATATGATTTATTGATGGATACTCTCAACCCCAACTGGTTCTTGCGAGCCCGCTTGAAGACGCGGCAATTGCTGCTCCTGATCGCCCTTGACGAGCAGCGCAATATCCACCGCGCGGCCGAAGAATTGCACATGACGCAACCGGCCGCGTCCAAGCAGATCAAGGACCTGGAAGAGATGCTCGACGTGCGCCTGTTCGACCGGTTGCCACGCGGCATGGAGCCGACCATTTTCGGCGAAACCATGATACGCCACGCACGCATGGCGCTGACCAGCCTGTCGCTGGCGCATGACGATATCGTTGCGCTCAAGTCGGGCCTGACGGGCCAGGTGGAAGTGGGCATCATCATGACGCCGGCGATGGCCCTGCTGCCGCGCGCCATCGCCCGCATCAAGCAGCAGGCGCCCCTGATGCGCATCGGCGTGCATGTGGAGCACAGCAATACCCTGATGGACATGCTGCAGCACGGCAAGCTCGATTTCATGATCGGGCGCATCCTGGAAAAGGAAGGCAGCTCCGGCCTGGTGTACGAGGAATTGACGGAAGAGCCGGCCAGCGTGGTGGCACGCAATGGCCATCCTTTGATGGCGCGCAAGAACCTGCAATTGAAGGATATTTCGGACCATCCGTGGATTTTGCCGCCGCAAGGCAGCATCCTGCGCCACCGCTGCGACATGATGTTCCGCCGCGCCGGCCTGGAGCCCCCCGTCAACACGGTCGACACCACCGCCTTGCTCCTGATTACGTCCTTGCTGCAGCAGACCGATTCGCTGCACGTGATGCCGACCGAAGTGGCGCACTACTACCAGTCGCTGAACGTGCTGAGCATTTTGCCGATCGACCTGCCGTGCAAGATGGACGCCTTCGGCATCATCCGCCAGCGCGACCATCTGCTGTCGCCGGGCGCCGACATGCTGCTCAATGCGGTGCTGGCGGCGGCCAAGGATATGTATTAGTCCGGCACCTCGAAGAAAAAAAGTTGTACCAGCCGGCCATTGTCGGGAGTGTCGCCAAACACATTGCTGAGCGAATGGAAATAGTGGCCCTTGTACACGATCAGCCGGTTGTGGCGCATCGGCACTTCCAGCAGCGCCTGCCAGCTGTCGCGCCGCTCCTGCAAGTCATTGAATTTTTGCACCGCGTTGTTCGGCAGCCAGCGTTTCTGGAAATCCTTGAAGCTGGCGTAGCCGCCCGCTTTCACCTGCGCCTCGGGTAGCCTGCGGTACCAGCCGCTCGGCTGGTGGCGCCAGAAGGTGGTGCCGCCCTGGCACTGCCCGGGCGGGTTCAGATACAGCACGCCCGCATAAAAATTGAAATTGTTGCCCGTCTCGTTGTCGACATGGATGTCGGTGCGCGCCATCGCGTCGGCATAGCTGAGGCGGTACGAGCCGTTGTCCGGTGAAATGAAGCGGATCTCACGGCCCAGCGCGGTGGCGATGCGCTCCATGATGGCCTGGCAGGGCTGACCGTCGGTCTGGCTGCCCGGATAATTCTGGCCCGCATAGCGCTGCTGCTCGAACGGCAGCGCCAACGCCTGAGCACGCCAGGCGGCGGGATCGGGCAGGAAATCATCGATGACATGCAGGTTGGTTTCCCGTACAAAGTCGTGCAACTCGTCGGCTACCTCCAGCTGGCTCAAGCGCTCGGCTTGAGCAGGATTGGGGCTGGCAAAGCCGACCCGGCATACTTGCGCCAAAGCCGGGTGCAGTGCCAGCGCCTGCTCGTAGCGCGCCAAAGCCAGCTCGCGCTGGCCGCTGCGGTAGTAGAGCTCGGCCAGGCCCTGCAGGGTTTGCCAGCGCTCCGGGCGCAGGGCGTGCGCCCGTTCCAGCTCCGCTATCGTTTCCGGCACGCGCTGTTTCGCCAGCAACAGTTCGGCATGGACAATCGCGTAATCGTGTTCCTGTGGCGCCAGCTTGGCGGCCTGAGCGTAGCTGGCCAGCGCGGCGTCGTTGTCATTGCCGCGCATCACATTGCCCAGGTTATGGTGAAACAGGGCATTTTCCGGCTGCTGCCTGAGCGACAGTTTCAGCAGCCCCAGGCCCATCGCCGGCTGGCCCAGTTCCAGCATCGCCAGGCCCTGGAAATGCTGGGCTTCGGCCAGCGCCGGCTGCGCTTTATAAGCCGCCTGGTAGGCGTTGATCGCTTCGATCAGCTTGCCCTGCTGGTGCAGTTGACGGCCCTTGCTCAGTTGCTGTTCGGCCAGTGTCTGTTCGCCCATTCGCGTGTCTCCTTGAGTGTGGCGAACAGTGTAACCGAGCCCGCTTTTAGATGGCAGCGCTGACGGGAATTTCTTCGCCGTTCAGCTTGATCGCCACCTTGACGATCTGCGCCTTGACCTGGCGCGCCGACATGTCCGCTTCCTGGGCGTAGGCATACACGACGATGGCAAAATTCTTGTAGCTGCTGCGCGCCGCTTCGATCTTGCGCGCCGCTTCCTGGTCCACCTTCAGCAGGCTGTAGCCGTCGCCGTTGGTAAAGCCCAGCTTGTAGTCGCCATTGTCGTACATGTAGTAATAGGTGCCGGCCTCGGCAAACTTGGCGGGGAAGGCGCCCTTGTCCATCGCGTAGGGCGACAGTGCGCCCTGGCCGTTGATCTGGTAGCGCAGGTAGCGGCGCGTTTTCGCTTCGCTGACCTTGGCGTCGATCTGCGGCTTGATGGCGTCGAGCACTTCCTGCTTGCGGAAGGCGTCGTCGGTGCTGGTGTATTCACGCGAGATGCGCTGCGCCACGCTGGCGTAGTCGGGCGGCACGCCGGACAGGGCGATATAGCTGTACATCAATTGGTTGCCGCTGGTGATGTCGACGTAGCTGGCGCTGGGTGTGGCCGGGTCCGCTTGCGGCAGGCTGGCGGCCGCTGCCTTCACTTGCGCCTTGGCGGCCAGGTCGGCGGTGCTGGTGGCCACGGGGCCAGGAGCCGCAGCGTCAGGGGTGGCGGTATCGGCTTCTTTCTTGCCGCAGGCGGACAGGATCAGGGCGATGGCGAACAGGGCTGGCAGGGTGCGTTTCATGATGTTGTTCCTTGTAAAGTGAAATGAAAGAAGAGGGAATCAGACAATGCTTTTGCGTTTGTATTCGCCGTAGCCGAAGCTGGCCAGCACGATGCTTGATGCGAGCACCAGATAGAAGCCCAGGCCAAACGACATGCCCTGCCACACCTGGCCCAGCATTTCGCTGGCCATCTGCTGCGCCATGCTGGCGGCACGTGCACCGGCAATGCCGCTCATGGCGTCGCCCGCCTCGCTGATGGCGCCCTTGATCTTGAGATACAGCATGCCGGTGTGGATGACGATGAACAGCAGTGGTGCGCACTTGCCCAGCGCCGCTTTCGGGCTGGTGCTGGCCATGGTGGCAAAGCAGGCGGCAATCGCCAGCAGGAAGAAAAATTGTGCCGAGGTAAAACCACCACCGCCGCCGCGCGCAAAGCCTTCCAGGCTGTCGGCGGACAGGCCCAGCAACTGCCAGTACGAACGCGAGACGGCGGCGAACAGCCTGATATTGATGGTGTTGAAAATAAACGCGCCGGCCACCAGCACGCCGACCGCGCCCAGCGCCTTGAGGCCCAGGGCGGCGACGGCATTGCCCCACACCTGCTGGCCTTTTGCGCGCGCCAGTTTGGCGGCGGCGGTCATTTCTTCCTGGGTGATCTGCTGCGCCGTGACCACGCTCAAACTGTCGATGGCACCGGCGTCATTGAAGCGCACGTCGACTGCGGCATTGATGGCGGGCGCCGTGTCGGAGCGCCAGTGGCTGGCGACGTCGAACGCATATTGCACGCCGGCGACGGTGACGGTGCCCTGGCCGCCGGGCTGGTAAGCGAGGATGCGGCCGCGTGCGGACGGGGTGGATGTTGCCGTGGTTTGCGGTGCTGTGTGCATGTTGTACTCCCTGGGAATTGGCATGCTTTATTGCATGTACCCTCCCACAACGGGGGGCGCCCCAGGAAATACAAAATTATTTCAAACTATTTTTTGGCTATGTCACTGTCAAATGTGGGAACGTGCCCAAAGTGGCCCTGAGCAAGCTTTCGCAGGACAATATCCTCTTTGCGTCGAGTATCCAGCGCCAGCCCAGGTAGTTGGGCAGGTAACGCGTGGCCACGCCATGAAAGGCGCGCAACCATTCCCGCAAGCGGCTGTGATAGGCGTTGACGTTTTGCACGTGGACCGTGCCACGCACGCGGATGCCGGCCCGCAAATTCACCGCAGCATGCAAAATCCCCATTTCTTTTGCAAATACGGGATACGCCGGATGGCCGTCGGTGACCAGCAGGATGTCACGGTCGATCACCGCTGGCAGGCAGGCGTGCAACTTCGCCTTGGTCAGCTGGCCCAGGCCGGTAACGAAATCGACGGTCTGCCCGGTGCGGTCACGGGCAACCAGGACGCACACTTGTTCATTCGAAATACCGCGCTGGCGGGCCGCACCGCCGCGCTTGCGTGCCGGACGCGTCAGGTGCCGTGCCCCTTTCTGCGACTCCAATATATACATCTCGTCGGCCTCGGCGATGCCATGCAGGCAACGCGGCCGGTCGGTTTTGGCCAGGGCCAGGAAACGGTGGCGCCAGCGAAAACTGGTGTTGCGATGGATATGGACTTCGCTTGCAGCCTTGCGCACCGAAAACGAATTGAGCAGGCAATCGGCATACGCCAGCCAGCGGGACTTGTAGCGCAAGTGCGCCAGCGGCGTGCCGGTCAGGGCATTGAAGGTTTTACGGCAAGGTACACAGCGGTAGCGCTGCAGGCCATGGGCCTGGCCATGTCGGTGGAAATGTGTCGCGCCGCAGGCCGGGCAATGCAACTGCCCTTGTGCCACTTGTTCGATCAGGGTCACGCTCGCATCCTGCGCCACATCGCTACGCAACAGGTTGCCGCTGACAATACGCTGGCGCGGTGACAGTAGTGCGAATTGCTGGACGAAAACCTGCCACTGGGTAAGGTCCATGATCAGCTCCTGGAAGGAAATAACTGATTAGTCAGACCTCAGCAATGTCGGGTCGTTCCCACCTTTTGTGGTGACAGAGCCTATTTTTTCGGTGGCTGCATCAGGTCTTTCGCCGCCCCCTGGTAATCCTTCATCAAGCCCATGAAAGCGTCCTGCAGATGGCGCGCCGCCTCCTGCGGCGGTGCGCCGGTGCGCCGCGCCAGGTCGAATTTATACGCGTGCGCCGGGCTGTAACCGGCCTGCGAAGCGGCGTCGAGCAGCACGCCGGCGCGCTTCAACGAGGCCGGGTCGCCTTTGACCATCAGCAGCTCGGCCAGGTAGGTCTGCGCCACCGGGAAGTCTTTTGCCGCGGCTTTTTCCAGCCACTGCATGCCGGCTTTTGGCTGCTTGACGCCGGCGTCGCCGCCGCCGATGCCGTAGCCCAGCGCCGTCAGCGCCACCAGGTCGCCTGTGCGGGCGCGTTTTTCCAGCTGCTGGCGCGGGAATGGCCGCGCGGCGATCTGCATGCGGATTTCATGGTTGATGTCCTGCAGTACATTGCCGGGCCAGACCTTGGCGCCAGCCTTGGTTGCTGGCGTGGCGGTACTGGCGGCAGGCGCCGGCGCGCGCATGCCGCCGTTGCCATTGCTGGCTATCACGGCCGGCGACGGCTCGGGCGTGACCTTGCCGCTGCCCAGGTTCAGCACCAGGCGCGCCGAGGTTTCGCCAAACGACACGCGCGGCTTTTGCACATCGTGCGTCATGCTGGCCACGCGCGAGGCCACTTGCGAAAACAGTTCGCCCATCGGCAGGCCGGGCGCGTCGAGTGCGTCGAGCAGGGCGCTGGTATAGGGGCTGTTGCGCGAGTCGGGTGACCAGAAGTCGCGCGCCAGTGCGCCGGGGCCGGCCGAATAGGCGATCACCACGCCGCGCGGCGCGCCTGTATCGGCAAAACCGTGGCTGGCGGCGCCATTGCCACTGACGGGTAACTGGGCGCCGCCGCGCGTGTATTCGGCGCGGCAAGCGTCCAGGATCAGCACGGCGCCGCGCGCACCGCTGCGCTGCAGGTCGCCGGCCAGGCTGGCCACCGACACGCCCTGCGACTGGATCGCACTGCTGTTGAGCGCATTCATGTTCGCGCCGATCGGCAGCACGTAATTGGCTTCGCCGGCCTGCGCGCCGTGGCCGGCATAGAACACCAGCGCTATATCGGCGCCGCGCGCTTTGGTGGAAAATTCAGCCGAGGCCTGTTGCAACTGCGCGCTGCTGATATCGGTGCGCAACAGCACCTCGAAGCCAAGGCGGCGCAAGCGTTCGGCCATGGCGCGCGCATCGTTGACGGGATTTAACAGGGGTTGAGGATAGGCGGCATTGCCGATCACCAGCGCGATGCGCTTGCCCGGGGTCGCCGCATGGGCATGCGTGGACTGCAGAAAAAACAGTGTCAGCAATAGCAGGAAAAGACGGCGCATCGCTCTCTCGGTCGTTGTTGTGTGAGTAACAAAAGGTTAGCGATTTTCACATCGATATGAGAAAATTGCCTCTATGCATTTTACCTTACTGACAAGTTTTTCTTGTCTGCAAGCGTATTCTTCCCGGCCGCAGGCATGAACAGCTCATGCCGCGCGCCTCATACACGATCGGACCGGCTTTGCAATCGGAACAATTTGAACGTATCCAGGACTTCTGGAGCCGCCGCCAGCAGCTCACCCAGCAAGAGCTGGCGGAGTTTTATCAACGCACCATCGCCGCGCTGACGCCCTGCCGTCCGCGCGAAGCGGCGGCGCTGGGCGACAGCCTGGCGGACCTGCGCCACCATTTCTTTGTCGAAAAAGTGCTGGGCAGCGACAGTACCTCGGTACCGGTTCATGTCGGCGCGCTGTTTTTGTATTTCAAGCGCTACATCATCGACCAGTTGCGCAAGCTGCCCGATGGTGGCGGCGAGGATGATGCCGCTTGCCACTTGCGCGCGCCCGACGAGTACGCGCAAGCGCTGCGCGACTATCAGCTGACGCCGCAGCAGGTGCGCGAGGCCGCCGAGACCTTTATCACCACCTTGTCCGATGACTTGATCCTGCTGCTGCGCCATTGCGGCTGCGGCGGCATGCCGGTCAAGGAACTGGCCGAGCAGATCGCCTCGGCCCACTACCACAGCGGCAAGCTGGGCCTGGTCCACAAGCAGAAGGGCGACGCCAGCAGCGCCGGGCGCCAGACGGTACAGGCGTCGCACCGCGCCACCTTGCTGGGAGCCTGGGTGTTCAACCTGCTCAAGCTGCGTAGCGGCGACACCCTGACGGCAAGCGATATCGATGCGGCGCAAATAGTTTTGGATATTTTGTGCCTGGCTGCGTTAAGCGAGCATGTGGATCCCGCATCCACCCACCCGAATTTGAATGAAAGGCCACCGGCATGACTGCGCTGACGCCCTCGCTGGCCATTGTTGCCGCCCGTCTTGAAACGGCCCCCGCCAGCACCGAGTTGCTGGCGGACGATGTCGTCCAGGGTGACGCACCCGACTGGCGCGGCATCGCCGTGCCGCCCCATCTGCTGGAACGCTTTGCCCGCCGCAGCGACGCGGCGCCGCTGGCGAACCGCCCCATCGGCGGCGGCCAGATCCATCTGCTGGCGCGCCACCCCGGCTTTGGCGCGGTGCTGCTCGATGCCTGGCAGCCGGCGCTGGGCCAGTGGCGCGGCTGGCTGGTAACGCCCGATGCAGCCTATGCCGACGCCTGCGCCCTGGTGGTCGAAGAGCGCGACGCGCCCGCCGATCCGCGCGCCGGCCTGGTGCTGTGCGACCTGCCGGTGACCCTGGCGGTGGCTGACCTGGGCGCCTGCCTGGGCGTGTTCAGCCAGGACCGCTTGCAAACGGCGCGCTGGCTCGAATTGCACGGGCGCGACAATGCGGCGGCCGCCGCCCCCGGCGTGGTGGCGCGGGTGGCAGTGCTAGGCGGCTACGCGCTGACCGGCACGCCGCTTGGCGAACTGGGCAAGGACGCCAGGCACGCTTACCGCACGTTGCTTGGCCAGGGCTTGCAGCAGTTGCGCATAGCGCCAGCCACGCCAGCAGCGGCGCCGGCCATACCGATGATACCGGCGGCGCCGGTAAAGGCCGCCAATGCCTCGCGCTGGCTGAAGATGGTGACCGCCGTCGCCGCCAGCGTGATGGTGGCGCAATCGGTCTGGATTTTCCTGCCGAGGGACGCGGCGATCATCGACAACGCCGAGTATCGCGGTGGCGGCAGTGGCGTCGAGACAGGCAAGCGCATTCGCGTGCTGTTCCGCGCCGACGCCAGCGAAGCGGAAATTCGCACCTGGCTGCAGCGCGAGCAGCTGGAAATCGTCAATGGCCCCGATACGCTGGGCGCGTTCACCCTGCTCACGCGCGACCGCCAGAAGGTGTTGCCGCCGCCAGGCGCGGGCAATCCGCTGGCCGTGATCAATCCTTGATATGAAAAAATAAGAGAAAGTAATCAATCATGAACAACTATCAGAGTTTTGCATCTGCGCACTGGCGCAAGCTGGCTGCCGGCATCGCTGCCGGAGTCTTGCTGACCGGCTGCGCCATGACGCCCAACGGCCAGGGCGGCGTGATGGTCGGCCTCGATACGGCCGAACTGTTCGGCACGCCGCTGTCCACTTTCAAGCTGCGTGACGGCACCGAAGGCACCTTGCGCAAGGATACGCAGGGAAAATTTTCGATCAAACTGTCGCAGGCGTTTCGCGTGGTGCCACTGGCAAAAGCCATTACGGCGCGCGTGGCGCGCGTGGAAAACGTGGGCGAGCGCACGGTGGTGATCGTTGAAACCCAGGAGCGCGGCTGCGCCTACCGCTACGAAGTGCTGGCCTTCCAGGGCAGCGACGTGCTGCAATGGACCATCGGCAATTGCAAGGACCGCCCGCGCGTGGCACTGGCGCCTGACGGCAAGTCGCTCAATATCGACTTCCCGAATTACAACACCCTGTCGCGCCAGATCTATACCGACAGCCGTCTGCTCAACACCAGCGTGCCGGTGCCGCCCGGCGTCGATACGCGCTTGGTGCCGTTTGCCGACGACGCCTTGCGCGGCACTGCCCCGGCGATGGTCAACACGCCGATTGGCGATGCTGGCGGGCGCGTGATTCCGGCGCCGCCGGCGCCCGCCGCTGCCCCTGTGGCAGCACCGAAAGCGACATCGCGCAGCACGGCAAAAACGCGCCGCCAGGAAACCCCGGCCAAGGCCGCCGCGCCCGCCGCCATCAGCCTGCCGCTGCCACGCGTGGCCACGCCCGCACCGGCGGCCGCGCCGATGATCTTCCAGGCCGAAGAGATCAAGCCGGTCGTGATCGATTTGAGGAAATAAGATGGCAGCGAGTTTGCGCAGTCTGCAGATCCGGCAGACCCTGATTCTGATCGCCCTGACCATCGTCTACCTGTGCTTCGAGCTGGGCTTCAATGCCCGCCTGCTCGACGTGGTGGGCGGCGATGTCACGCCGCACGACGTGGAAGGCGTGGAGTTTTACGGCCGCAGCCTGTCGGGCATCGCCGCCGCGCTGGTGGTGCTGCAGCTGATGTGGCGCCGGCGCCTGAAAAATGGCGGCAAGGACGGCAGCGGCCCCAGCTGGAAGCAAATCATGATCTGGTGCGCATTCACGGCGGTGCTGGTGTTCATGGTGCTGAAAACCCTGGTAACCGTGCTGGTCAATACCCGCGATGCGGAATTTCGCCGCATGGCCTTCAACACCACCTTGATGCAGCGCTCGCTGGTGGCCGGCAGCTTGCAATTGCAGGGCCTGGTCAACGATCCCGCCCTGTTTGCCCAGCCTGAGGGAAAAGCCTTCCTGGCATTGTTTCCTTTCCTGGCCGTCTCGGTCGGCCATCTCGATGAACGCATGGAGCCGGCCAAGGAGCAGTTGATCAGCTTCAACGTGCGCAAGATCGCCGGCGGTGCGGGCGGCTACTATGAAAAGTACCAGCAGGCGATCGGGGAAGTGCGCGATAGCTGGAAACTGTATTCGGGCATTATTCCCGACAACGACGCCGGCCTGCGCCAGGAACAGGAAAAGGCCTGGAATGATTACCAGCAAAGCCTGTCGCGCCACGGCTGGCGTCCCGAATCGGTGCCGGCGCGCCGGCGCGCCGCAGTGGTCAGTAACGTGCGCAAGAAAGTGCCGGTGCCGGCCAACTGGCATCCGGCCGACCAGTTCTCGTTCCGCCTTGCCATCAAGCGCCGCTACGCGTCGGAAGCGGCCGGCAAGGGCGTGACTGTCAAGGGCGACCGGATTCCGCCTGGCCTGTCTTTCCCGGCCTTCGTGGCGCGCCCCGGCATCCAGTCCGTCCTGCGCGATGGGCCGGACGGCGGCGACGGTAGCGAGAAAAGCCGGGGACTGCGCTTGCCCAAAGGCGCCGTGGTGCAGGATGCGTATGGCAGCCCGGCCGAATTTGGCCGTCTGTTCGACCAGTTTGTTGCGCGCCAGACGGCCGAAAGACTGGTGGAATACCGCGCCAGCCGCAGCGACTTCGAGGGCGGCGGCAAATACTTTGAGGAAGGCAAGGAAGCCTCGCGCGCGGCCATCGTGCCACCGGTTGCGCTGTTCTTTTCCTTGCTGGGCGCCATCGGCCACTTCTCGAAACTGCTGTACCTGATCGCTACCGTGGGCTTGCTGGTGCTGGCGGCGCGCCGGGGCGAGCAGGCCGGCGAGGATGGCCAGCTGAGCCGCCGCTCGGCCTGGATCGCCACCGGCGTGCTGGCCGGTGCTTTCCTCGGTACCTGGGGCATCTTTACGCTCTCGGACAATAATGTGACGCGAAGCGAGTTGTTCCGCCAGATGCTCGACTGGAACCGCCAGGCCGACGCCGACAGCACGCGCTGGAAAATCGCCGGCAAGGCACTGCTGGCCAATTTCACGCACGTGGTGGCGGTGGGGCAGGGCTATAGCTACCCCGTCAATGAAGCGATTCGCATCAATATTTTGCAGGGAATGGAATATGGTTATCACCCGAAAGAAAAATAAGGCCGCGGCGCTGGCGCTGCTGCTGAGTCTGTTGGCCGGCAGCGTGCAGGCCGAATGCCTGGGCATGAAGGTGCAGGCCCACCGCGGCGCCGGCAATGCCCCGGAAAATTCGCTGAGCGCCTTGCGCAACGCCTATTTCGGCACCTGGGACGGCGTCGAGACAGACTTGCAGCTGCTCGGCGACGGCAGCTGGGTGGTACACCACGACCTGCTGACGGGCCGGGTGGTCGATACGGGCCAGCCCTTGCCTGTGCGCCAGATGAACGCCGGGCAATGGCGCGCCGCCAGCATGAAACATCGTGGCGTGACCACCGCCGAAACGCCACCCTTCGTAACCGACATCGCCGACCTGGCCACGCCGTTCCCCGCCAAAACCCTGAATGCGGAAATCAAGGACCTGGTGCCGTCCTGCGCGCCGATCGAGTCGCTGGTGCAGCAGCTGCGCGGTGGCATCAAGCACGGCAACTGGTTCCTGACGTCCGCCGTGCCGAACAACCTGCTGTGCGCGCGCCGCGCCGATCCGCAGGGTTACCTGGGCCTGATCGTGTTCGACGCGCGCAACGCGCAGGCGGCCGGCGCCAACCGCGTCAGCCGCTTTATCGCCAAAAACGCCCGCGCGCCGAAGCTCGACAAGCCCTGGCTGCAGCGGGTACAGCAGCAGATCGGCATGCCGGTCGGCGTGCATGTCGACGCGCGCAGCCTGGACGCCAATCCTACGCTGCTGGCGGACGCCGCCAGTCTGAACATGCCGGTGTTCGTGTATGCGGTCGATGGCGATTCGGCGCTGGCGGCATCGCTGCTGCGGGCGCAAAAACGCAGCCACCGCTGGCCCAGCGGGGTGATACTCGACGGCAGTAGTGACGCGTTTTGCGGCATGCTGCAATAACGCATGAGACGGCTGGGGTCAGATCCTGATGCCGCTAATTTAAGGCACCCGAGACCGCTCTCGCTTACCCCGAACAGCGAAAATACTGGGGTCGGACCCTGAGGGTCCGACCGCGGATCTTGCTTTTGGGGTTGAAAAAGACGCTAACTTAGCGTCAGATCTTCCGCACCGCACCATCGATATTGTTTGCATCCCGCGCGGCTCTGGCTTATAAATGTAATCGATTACATTTTTGAAGAACGCCATGCCGCCAGTTGTTCCCGCCATCGTTAATGCCGAATCCGCCGTCTCGATCAGCGCCGTCGCCGCCCATGCCGGCGTGTCGGTGGCGACCGTCTCGCGCGTGATGAACGAGCACAGCAGCGTGCGGGCGCCGACGCGCGACAAGGTGCTCGCCTCGGTCGCTGCGCTGGGCTACCGCATGAACCACCTGGCGCGCAGCCTGCGCACGGCCGAGAGCCGCATGCTGCTGACCATGGTGCCTGACGTCGGCAACCCGTTCTATGCGCAGATCGTGCGCGGCATCGATACGGTAGCGCGCGAGCACGGTTATTTCGTGCTGCTGTGCGACACGGGCGCCGACGAGGGCCGCGAGCGTTCGTATTTCGACTTGCTGCGCATGCACCGCGCCGACGGCGCCATCTGTCTTGACCCGGACACGGTGCAGCATGCGCTGTCGCATGAATCGATCAGCCTGCCATGGGTGGCCTGCTGCGAATTCGATCCCGGCGTGGCCGTGCCGTATGTCGGCATCGACAACCACCGCGCCGCCTCCGACGCGGTGGCGCATCTGCTGGCGCAGGGACACACGCGTATCGCCCTGATCAATTCCGACGAGCGCTATCTGTATGCGCGCCAGCGTCGCCAGGGCTATCTGGACACCCTGGCCGGCGCCGGCGTGGCCGTGCAGCCGCAATGGATGCGCACCGTGCAAAGCCTGGACTACGAGGCGGGCACGCAGGCGGCGCTGGACCTGATGGCGCAAGCCGACGCGCCGACTGCCATCTTTGCCGTCTCCGACACCCTGGCCATTGGCGTGTTGAGCGCGCTGCGCCAGTTGAAAAAAAGAGTGCCGCAAGACGTGGCGGTGATCGGCTTTGACGATATCGCGATTGCCGCCCAGTTCGATCCGGGCTTGACCACCATCGCGCAGCCGATGCGCGAGCTGGGCGAGACGGCTGCGCGATTGCTGCTGCAGCGCCTGGCCGACCCGGCCGCACAAGTGCCCGGAGTGGTGCTGCAACATAATTTGGTATTACGGGGGAGTGCATAGTGAGCGTTGCCGTCAGATTTGAAGCGATCTGCAAGGACTTCGGTCCGGTGCGGGTCTTGCATGGCGTCAGTTTTGAATTGTCGCCGGGAAGGGTGTACGGCTTGCTCGGTGAAAACGGCGCCGGCAAGTCGACCCTGATGAAAATCCTTGCCGGCTACGAGGCCGTCAGCGAAGGCCAGTTGCTGATCGATGGCCAGCCGCAGCGCTTTGCCAGTTCGCGCGCGGCAGAAAGCGCCGGCATCGTGCTGATCCACCAGGAATTCAACCTGGCCGAGCACCTGACGGTGGCGCAGAACATGTTCCTCGGCCACGAGAAAACGCGCGGCTGGCTGCTCGACGAAAAGGCCATGCACGAGGAGGCGTCGCGCTACCTGAAGCAGGTGGGGCTGGACGTGTCGCCGGCAACGAAAATCCGCGACCTGATTGTGGCTGAAAAGCAGCTGGTCGAGATCGCCAAGGCGCTGTCGCGCCGCGCCCGCTTCCTGATCATGGACGAGCCGACCGCCACGCTGACCTCGTCGGAAACCCAGCGCCTGTTTGCCGTGATGGCGCAGCTGAAAAGCGACGGCGTCACCATCCTGTATATCTCGCACAAGCTCGATGAAGTCGAGCGCAATACGGACGAAGTGATCGTCATGCGCGACGGCCGCTTTGTCACGCGCGAACTGACGGCCAGCCTGACGCGCCAGCAGATGGCCAACCTGATGGTGGGCCGCGAATTGTCCGACATGTTCCCGGCCAAGGTGCCGCTGGCGGCGGATGCGCCGGTGCTGCTCAAGGTCGAGGGCCTGAGCGTGCCGGGCTGGTCGACCGACCTGTCGTTCGAGGTGCGCGCCGGCGAAGTGCTGGGTTTTGCCGGGCTGGTCGGCGCCGGCCGCACCGAGTCGTTCGAGGCGCTGCTGGGTTTGCGCGCGCGCAGCGCCGGCACCATCACGCTGGAGGGCAAGATGGTCAATATCCGCACGCCGCGCGAAGCGATGGTGCATGGCATGACCTATCTGAGCGAAGACCGCAAGGGCAAGGGCCTGCACGTGAATTTGGGCCTGCGTGAAAACCTGACCATGATGACGATGGAGCGCTATGCGCGGCCCTGGCTGGACTTGAAGGCGGAGAAAGCCGCGCTGGCCAAGGCGGTGGGCGACTTCAATATCCGCACTGGCGACCAGGGCAGCCGCGCGCGCATGCTGTCGGGCGGTAACCAGCAAAAGCTGGCGCTGGCCAAATACCTGCATTCCGATCCGCGCGTGATCGTGCTCGACGAACCGAGCCGCGGCGTGGACGTGGGCGCCAAGCGCGACATTTATTTTCTGATCCACCGCCTGGCCGCCGAAGGGCGCGCCGTGATCGTGATCTCGTCCGAATTGATCGAACTGATCGGCCTGTGCCACCGCGTTGCGGTGATGCGTGCCGGCACTTTACAAACCACGCTCGGCGCCGAGCACCTGACCGAAGAGGAGTTGATTGCTCATGCAACCGGCACGCACTGATACCACCACCAGTTCATTGACGCAACTGGGCGCACGCATCAAGGGCTTTGGCCCCGTACTGGGCCTGATCGCCCTGTGCATCGCGGGCACCTTGCTCAACGGCGACTTCGCCACCATCGACAACCTGATGAACGTGCTCACGCGCACGGCCTTTATCGGCATTATCGCCGTCGGCATGACCTTCGTGATTATCTCGGGCGGTATCGACCTGTCGGTCGGCTCGATGGCGGCGCTGATCGCCGGCTGCATGATTTATTTCATGAATCAATTGGCGATGGGCGTGGGCGGCGATCTGGCGCCGATCACCATGCTGGTATTGGGAATCGGCATGGCGCTGGTGCTGGGCGCCGGCTTTGGCCTGATGCATGGCTTGTTGATCAGCAAGGGCAATATCGAGCCGTTCATCGTCACGCTGGGTACGCTCGGCATCTTCCGCGCGGTGCTCACTTACCTGGCCGATGGCGGCGCGCTGACGCTCGACTCGACCTTGTCGGACCTGTACAGCCCCGTGTACTACACCAGCGTGCTGGGCGCGCCGATCCCGATCTGGATCTTCCTGATCGTCGCAGCCGCCGGCGCCATTATCCTGAACCGCACCACCTTTGGCCGCCATGTGCAGGCGATCGGCTCGAACGAGCAGGTGGCGCGCTATGCCGCCATCAATGTCGACCGCGTGAAAATCGCCACCTACATGCTGCTGGGCGTGTGCGTCGGCATCGCCACCGTGCTGTATGTGCCGCGCCTCGGCTCGGCCACGCCGACCACCGGCCTGTTGTGGGAACTTGAAGCGATCGCCGCCGTCGTGGTGGGCGGCACCGCCCTGAAGGGCGGCGAAGGCCGCATCGTTGGCACCGTGATCGGCGCCATCTTGCTGTCCGTGATCAGCAATATCCTGAATTTGACCAGCATTATCAGTGTCTATCTGAATGCCGCAGTGCAAGGCGTGGTGATTATCGCCGTCGCCTTCCTGCAGCGAGGCCGCAAATAAAAAAACAGCGGCGTTCTGAAAGGGCGGCCCGCAGGCCGCCTATAACCTTGGAGGAGAGCAGCATGAAAAGCTTTATTCGTGTAGCAGGGATGGCAGTACTGGTCATGCAGGCATGGGCCGTGCCGATGGCGGCGCAGGCGGCTGACAAGTTGATCGTGGGCGTGGCGATTCCGACCGCGACTCACAGCTTTACGTCGGGCATCGTGTGGTGGGCCAACCAGGCCAAGGAGGAGCTGGAAAAAGCCCATCCCGGCGTGAAGGTCATCGTCAAGACGGCTGCCACCGCACCCGAGCAGGCGAATCAGTTGCAGGACATGTTGACGGTCAACAAGATCAACACCCTGGTGATTTTCCCGATCGAATCGGCCTCGCTGACGCAGCCGGTGGCGCAAGTGAAAAACAAGGGCGTCTATGTGACCGTGGTCGACCGTGGCCTGACCAATACCGAATCGCAGGATGCGTATATCGCTGGCGACAATACGGCGTTTGGCAAGCTGCCGGCCGAATACCTGGCGAAAAGCCTGAACGGCAAGGGCAATATCGTGGTGCTGCGCGGCATGCCGACCACGCTCGACAACGAGCGCTTCGACGCCTTCAACGCCGTCATGAAAGGCCAGCCCGGCATCAAGATCCTCGACGCCAAATACGGCAACTGGAACCGCGACGACGCCTTCAAGGTCATGCAGGATTACCTGACGCGCTTCAAGCAGATCGACGCCGTCTGGGCGGCCGACGACGATATGGCGATCGGCGTGCAAAAAGCGATTACCCAGGCCAAGCGCACCGATATCAAGCAGGTGTTCGGCGGCGCTGGCGCCAAGGGCGCGGTGAAGAAGATCATGGATGGTTCCGACCCGCAAATCGTCGCCAATGTATCGTACTCGCCGAAGTTCATGTACGACGCCATCAAGCTGACCACCGAAGCGCGTTTGAAAGGCGAAAAACTGCCGGCCAACACGATTATTCCGTCGGTGCTGATCACGCGTGAAAACGCCAAGCAGTTTTACTTTCCAAAGTCGCCGTTTTAATTTGTATGCCCCGGAAGTCGCATTCCGGGGCTAAAGGATACCCATGAAAACCATCCAGGGCCCGGCCATTTTCCTGGCCCAGTTTCTCGGCGACGAGCCGCCGTTCGATACGCTCGAACACCTGGCGCAGTGGGCGGCCGGCCTTGGCTACAAGGGCTTGCAGCTGCCGACCGCGCCGCGTCTGTTCGACCTCGAGCAGGCGGCGGCCAGCCAGCAGTATTGCGATGACGTCGTCGCCTTGCTGGCGCGCCACGGCCTGCAGGTGACCGAATTGTCGACGCATCTGCAGGGCCAGCTGATTGCCGTGCACCCGGCCTATGACGCGCTGTTCGACGGCTTTGCGCCCGAGCATGTGAAGGGCGACCCGGCCGCGCGCACGGCCTGGGCCACGCAGCAACTGCTGTGGGCCGCCACCGCTTCGCAGCGACTGGGCTTGAAGGCCCATGTGACGTTTTCCGGCGCGCTGGCCTGGCCCTATCTGTACCCGTGGCCGCAGCGTCCCGCCGGCCTGGTGGAAACGGCTTTTGCCGAGCTGGCCAGGCGCTGGTTGCCGATCCTCGATGCGTTCGATGCGGCCGGTGTCGACGTTTGCTATGAACTGCATCCGGGCGAAGACCTGCACGATGGCGTGACGTTCGAGCGCTTTCTCGATGCGGTGGGCCAGCATCCGCGCGCCGCTATCCTGTACGACCCCAGCCACTTTGTGTTGCAGCAGCTCGACTACCTGGCCTTTATCGACATCTATCACGAGCGCATCAAGGCCTTCCATGTGAAGGATGCCGAGTTTCGCCCGAACGGGCGCCAGGGCGTGTATGGCGGCTACAGCGACTGGCAGGACCGGGCCGGGCGCTTCCGCTCGCTGGGCGACGGCCAGATCGATTTCAAGGCGATCTTTTCAAAGATGGCGCAGTACGACTTTCCGGGCTGGGCGGTGCTGGAATGGGAGTGCTGCCTGAAGCACCCGGAAGACGGCGCGGCCGAAGGCGCGCGTTTTATCCGCGAGCACATTATCCGCGTGGCCGAGCATGCGTTCGACGACTTTGCCGGCAGTGCGGTCGACCAGAATCAAATCAATCAATTGCTGGGCCTGAAGCAAGGAGACTGAGATGCAGCGACGATTACGGCTGGGCATGGTAGGCGGCGGGCAGGGCGCCTTTATCGGCGCCGTGCACCGCATTGCGGCGCGCATCGACGACCAGTATGAACTGGTGGCGGGTGCGCTATCGTCCGACGCCACGCGCGCGGTGGCAAGTGGCCAGGCGCTGCATCTGGCGCCTGAACGCTGCTATAGCGACTACCGCGCGATGGCGCAGGCAGAAAGCGCGCGCGCCGACGGTATCGAGGCCGTCGCCATCGTCACGCCCAATCATTTGCACGCACCGGTGGCCACCGCTTTCCTGGAAGCGGGCATCCATGTGATCTGTGACAAGCCGCTGGCCATTTCGCTGGCCGAAGGCAAGGCGCTGGCGGCGCTGGCGCAGGAAAAGAATTTGCTGTTCGCCCTGACCCATACCTACAGCGGCTACCCGTTGCTGCGCCATGCGAAAGCCATGGTCGAAGCCGGCGAAATTGGTGACTTGCGGCTGGTGCAGGTCGAGTATTCCCAGGATTGGCTGGCCGAGGCGATTGCGGCCGGCGGCATGGCAGAGGGCAACTGGCATAACGAGCCGTCGAAAGCCGGCCCGGGAGGAACTTTGCTCGACGTCGGCGTGCATGCCTATCACATGGCGCAGTTTGTCAGTGGACTGACGCCTGAAACGCTGCTGGCCGAGCTGTCGACCTTTGTACCGAACCGCACGCTGGACGACCATGTGCAGGTGATGCTGCGCTATGCGAATGGCGCGAAGGGGACGCTGTGGGCCAGCCAGGTGGCGACCGGCTGCGAAAACACGGTGCGGCTGCGCCTGTTCGGCAGCAAGGCCCAGCTCGACTTTGACCAGGAACAGCCGAACGCATTGTGGTTCACGCCGCAGGGCGGCAACCGCCAGCTGCTTCGCCCCGGCAGGGTCGATAGCGCCGCCGCGCAGCATGCCACGCGCGTGCCGGCCGGCCATCCGGAAGGTTATCTGGAAGCATTTGCGCAGCTGTACCTGGATGCCGCCCTGACTATCCGCGCGCTGCAGGCTGGCGAGGCGATTCCCGAAGCCGCGCGGTTGCTGCCGACGGTGACCGATGGCGTGGCCGGGCTGGCGTTTGCCGAGGCCGTACTGCGCAGCCATGCGGCCGGCGCGCAGTGGACCACCTTGGACGGTTGAGGCTGCTACACTGCCTGAATGCCTACCGTCACCATCCTGCCGCAGGGCTGGCAATTTTCCGCCGGCCCTGACACCACCTTGCTGGCCGCCGCCGAACTGGCGGGCATCCGCCTGCTCAGTTCCTGCCGCAACGGCACTTGCCGCACCTGTCTGTGCCATATGCCGGAAGGCAAGGTGCGCTATACGGTGGACTGGCCCGGCGTCAGCCTCGACGAACGGCTGGACGGCTATATCCTGCCCTGCGTGGCGGTGGCCGAAACGGACCTTACCCTGCAGGCGCGGGCGGTGCGCCGCGCATGAGATTGCCCGTGCGCCGGTATTGCCCCGGCCCCATGCCGAAATGGCGTTTGAAGACGCGGTTGAAGGCCGCCTCGGACTGGTAGCCTGCCTGCTCGCCGATGTCGGCCACCGGACGGCCATCCTGGCGCAGCCACTGCGCCGCCTGCGCCATGCGCAGCTGCTGCAGCAGCGCGGCCGGCGTGGTACTGGCCACCTGCCGAAACACGCGGGCGAAGTTGGCGCGCGACATATGGCAGGTCGCCGCCAGGCTGGACAGATTCCAGTCCTGCCCCGGCCGCGCCAGCATCGCCTGCAGCGCCGCCTGCAAACGCCGCTCCGCCAGCACGGCAAACAGGCCCGGCGGCTGGTCTTTCTGTTCCAGCCAGGCGCGCATCAGCATCGCGAACAGCGCCGACGACAGCTGCGCCAGCACCGTCGCCGCACCGGGCCGGTCCTGCTCGGCTTCCTGCTGCAGCAGACGCATCAAGGCCTGCAAACCCGCCAGATCGGCGGCTTCCTGCGTGCGCACCAGAATGCAAGCGGGCAAGGTCGCCAGCAGCGCCTGCGACACCTGCGGCTCCCAGCTGAACTGGCCGCACAGGATATCGGTCGGCACGCCATCGCCGTCATTGACGACCGTGCGCAGGGGATTCGCCGACGCAAGCTCGTAGACGGGCGCTGCAGCGCCGTTGCCCTGCAACTGAAGGGTGTGCGCGCTGCCATGCGGGAACACCACGATATCGCCGGCCTGCAAGGCCAGGTCCGGCTGGCCGGCGAGCGTCAGCCAGGCTTGACCCTGCAGTATCAGATGGTAGGGCGCGATGCCCGCCGCGACCGCTTCCTGCTGCAAGACAAACGGCGCGCCGAAGTGGCAGCGCACATCGAGGGCGGTGCGCATCGGGTACAGGGCAAGCAGGCGGCTGAGGCTATCCATAAGATGAACTTGAGACGAATGGGCAAATTTTAACGCATTTCAGGCATTAAAAAGAAAGGGTGCGCTGCGTAGACTGTGTTCATGCCTGCAGATGCAGTGCACCACCCCACTGAAAGGAAGCATCATGACCCGTCTTACCCAACAAGCCGTCAGCGCAGCCAGCGGCAAGACCGCGCAACTGTTTACCGCCATCCAGGGCGCGATGGGCAAGGTGCCCAATGCCTACGCCGATATCGGCGGCAACAGCGCGGTCGCGCTCGAAGCGGCGCTGGGCCTCGACGCCGCATTGCGCAAGAGCAGCCTGGCCGCGCGCGAGCTGGAAACCATTCGCCTGGCCGTCAGCGAAGCGGCGGGCTGTGACTATTGCCTGGCTGCCCATACCTTGATGGCCAGCAAGAACGGCATCGACCAGGCCGCCAGTATCGCCCTGCGCCAGGGCACGGACAGCGGCGACGCAAGTCTCGATGCACTGGCCACGTTTGCCCGCAGCCTGGTCACGTCGCGCGGCACCACCGCGCCGGACACGGTGGCGCTGGTCAAGGCGGCCGGCTACAGCGATGCGCAGATCGTCGACACCTTGCTGGCCATCAGCGCGATTACCTTCACCAATCTGTTCAACCGGGTCAACGATACCGTGCTCGATTTCCCCGCCGCACCGGTGCTCTAGGACTTGTTCTGCAGCCGCTGCAGCAGCGCCTCCACGCCGTCGCTGACCGGCAGGCCGTGGCGGCGCAGCAGCTGCACGTGCAGCACCAGGTTTTCCAGCACCAGCTTGGCCGCCACGGCCAGCAGGGCCAGGTTGCGGTCTTCCGGCGTAAAGCTTTCCATGGCGTCGGCCATCTCGCACAGGTGGTTGGCGATCAGGCCACGCAGCTCCTGCTCGTTGAAGGGTAGGTCGGCAAAGTCGATCGGGTCGGCCACTTCCACTTCCTGCATCAACAAAGCCAGTTGTTCCGGGGTGATGCTCATGGCGGCTCCTGTTTTTATTGCTGCTGTGGGATGGCGTAGTAGCACAAGAACATGTCCACGGCGAGCGCTCCCACTTCGCGCTGGCGCGCCGGAGTGAGCAGTGGTTCGCCGAGGGTGATCTGCGGCCAGAAAGCAAAGGTTTTCAGCGGCGACATCAACAGGTTCGCCACTTCCAGCGTCTCGCCGGCCTTGATGCGGCCATCCTGCTGCGCCGCGCGGATCCAGATATTGAGGCCGGTTTCCTTTTCATTGAGGCGCTTCACCATGGCCTGGGCCCGCTCGGGCGAATGGATGGTTTCGCCGAAAATCACGCGCGCCAGGTCGATGAACGCGGCATCGCACAGCAATTCCATTTTCTGCTCGACCAGCGCCAGTACCTGTGGCCGCAAAGCTTGGCCTGCTTCGTAGGGCACTGCAGGTTGCGCGGCGCTGCTTTCCCACATGCGCTGCAGGATTTCCGAGAACAGCTCGTCCTTGCTGGGGAAATGGTTGTACACGGTACGCTTGGAAACGGCGGCCGTGGCGGCAATCTTGTCCATGCTGGTCGCATCAAAACCGTGCTCGCGAAACTCGGCGATGGCGGCATCGACGATGGCGACGCGCTTGCGGTCGGTCAAGCGTTGCGGTAAGGCCATGGCTGCAAATCTCCTTTGAAAACAATATTTTACACCTCCTGGTTTACTTTGCTTGAAATCGGAACTACACTGTGTAGTGTAAATTTTCCTTGTATTTGACACGACAGGCCGCATATGTCCTTGCATCACATTATCTTTCTGGGAGTCTTGATGAGCATCAGTTCTTGCACCCTGCGCGCGCAGTCTGCCGATACCGCCGCCCCTACCGTTTTGCAACGTGTCGACGGCAAGTTTCGCAATCCGGTGGCCATGCACAAGCTGGGCGGGTTTGAGACCATGAAGCTGATGTGGGCCTTTGCCGTGGGCAAGCCGGCTGGCACCGTGCCGACCAAGGCGGTGCCGGTGCAAGCCTTGAGCCAGGCCCAGCTGCTGGCGGCGCCCGACAATACCCTGTTTCGCCTTGGCCATTCGACCTTGCTGCTGAAGCTCAATGGCCACTTTTTCCTGACCGACCCGGTGTTTTCCGAACGTGCTTCGCCGGTGCAATGGGCCGGGCCGAAGCGCTTTCACCAGCCGCCGATCAGCATAGACGAGTTGCCACCGATCAAAGCCGTCATCCTGTCGCACGACCATTACGACCATCTTGATCATGCGGCCGTGCTGGCGCTGGCGGCCAAGACCGAGCACTTCGTCACGCCGCTGGGCGTTGGCGATACCCTGGTGGAGTGGGGCATCCCCAAGACCAAGGTGCAGCAGTTCGACTGGTGGCAGGGTGTGACGTTCGAGGGTGTGCGCCTGGTGGCGACGCCGTCGCAGCATTTCTCGGGACGAGGTTTGTTCGACGGTAACAAGACCTTATGGGCCTCATGGGTGATCGAGGCGCCGGAACTGCGCGTGTTTTTCAGCGGTGACTCCGGCTATTTCGATGGCTTCAGGCAGATCGGCGAAAAATATGGACCGTTCGACGTGACCATGATCGAGACCGGCGCCTATGACAAGTTGTGGCCGGACGTGCACATGCAGCCCGAACAGACCTTGCAGGCGCACCTGGATTTGAAAGGCAAATGGCTGATGCCGGTGCATAACGGCACGTTTGACCTGGGGCTGCATGCCTGGCATGAACCGTTCGACCGCATTGCGGCGCTGGCCGCCAAGCGGGGTGTGGACCTGGCCACGCCGCAGATGGGCGAAGCGGTCGATTTGCGTGCGCCGCGACGCGGCGAGAAATGGTGGCTGGCAGTGGTGGAACAGGAAATGGCCGAGTAATCAGGCGGTCGTATTGATCAGGCGGCCGATCGATTGCCCGAAGCTGTTCAGCTGCGGCTGCTGAGTGCTATTGATACCGAGTTGTGACGGCACCGCGACCCTGATCGCCTGGTCCAGCTGTGGCACCTTGATCGGTTCGGCGCTGCTGGTCTGCGCCTGTTGCGTGCTGCGCTGGGTGTCACTCAGTTGTTCCTTTTCCTTGATCAACTGGCGGCGGCTGTCGGCCAGCTGTTCGCTGTCGCGCTGCACCTGGTTCTGGCCTTGTTCGACCCGCCGTTGCGCCGTTGCCAGGCTGGCTTGCAGGGAATTGATGGAAGAGAGGGAGGCCACAATATTCACCTTGGGTGTGCGCAGATCAATGGGAAAGGCTTAACCTGAATCAAGAGTAGGATAAATTTTCGCACATCGCCAGTGAACTGTGTTTTCTTGATAATCCAAACGTGCGCTGCTTAACGTACAGGGCAAAATGCTTGCAAGAGACATGAAGTAAGTGCACGCTATCAATGCCGCTATTGACTGGCATGGCGATAGTGATCCGAGCCTTTCAGGCTGGCAACAAATATGTGATATTGACAGCTTGTCTTTTACATATCAATAACAATGTTGTTTTTGCACCATTTTTGCTTGTGCATATAAGTGGTTTGCAAGGTTCTCTCGGCTATAATCGATGGTTACGATAGCTTAATATGGCCCTGCAGACAGGTAGTAATCATGAATCTCAAGAGCCTCGCCATCGCCCTGGGCATGTCCAAAACGACAGTCAGCAGGGCCTTGAATGGCTACCCGGAAGTCAATTCCCGTACCCGTGAAATCGTGTTGGCCGCCGCCAAGAAAGTCGGCTACCGGCCCAATCCGCTGGCGCGCAGCCTTGCCGTCGGCCGCAGCAATGTGCTGGGCATGATTTTCCCATTGCTGCCCAATGACCTGGGCGACAGTGTTTTCCTGTCGGTGGTCAATGGCATGTCCGAGGCGGTGGAAGCGGCAAAAATGAGCTTGATCATCTCGCCCGTCTCGCCGCAAAATGAGCTGCCTTCGTATGAAACCATGGTACGCAGCCATCAGGTCGATGGCCTGGTGGTGGGGCGCACCAAGGTCCGCGATGAACGCATCGATTGCCTGATGCAGGCCGGTTTTCCGTTCGTCGCCCATGGCCGCACCTGCACCGAAGCGCCGTATGCGTATTTTGATTACGACCACGACACGGGTATCGACCTGGCGGTGTCCTTCCTGCTGGCGCATGGCCACCAGCGCATCGCTTTGCTGAGTGCGCCGCTGGACCTGCATTTCGCCTACCAGCGCAAGCAAAGCTTTCTGCGCTGCATGGCGCAAGCAGGCCTGCAGGCCGACCCGCGCCACCTTCTGGAGCAGGCACTGGATCGCCGCAGCGGCTATCAGGCCATGCAGCAACTGTTGGCCGCCACGCCACGCCCCACCGCCGTCATCGTCGACAACCACCTCTCTGGCGTGGGAGCGGTGCGCGCGCTGATGGACGCCGGCATTGCCATCGGCAAGGAGATCTCGGTGATCGTCTGGGGCAATGTGGAAGACAGCCTGATCGGCATTGATGTCACCACCATCGCCCAGCCCGACCTGCGCCGCGCCGGCGCCAAGATGGTTGAAATGCTGCAAGCCTTGCTGGCCGGCACGCCACCGGAAAAACTGCAGGAAATCTGGCAACCGGTGCTGTTGCCGGGGGCGACGGTGGGACGTTGCATGGAGTAAAAAAAACGCAGCGCCGTAGCGCTGCGTTGTAAGTTGCCGAGCCGCTGCGTTGGCTTACGCCGCGTGTTTGGTGCCTGTCGCCAGTACCGCCAGCAGCCGTGCCTTGTCCTGGCGATACGTCGCCACCGCCTGCTCCTTCACATGGCCAAAGCCGCGGATTTTTTCGGGCAGGGCTGCCAGTTCGACGCAGGTGGCGTAGTTGTCGGCCGTCATATTCACCAGCAAGTTGGCCAGCAGTTCGCGGTACTCGACGATCAGAGCGCGTTCCATCTTGCGCTCGGCCGTATAGCCGAACAGGTCGAAGGTGCCGCCGCGCAGGCCCCTGGCCTTGGCCAGCAGCTTGAACGCGCGCCACATCCAGGAGCCGAACTCGGCCTTGACCAGGTGTCCCTTCGCGTCTTTCCTGGAAAACAGCGGTGGCGCCAGGTTGAACTTGACCGAAAAATTGCCTTCGAACTGTTGCTGCAGTTGCTCGGCGAAACGGCCATCGGTGTACAGCCGGGCCACTTCGTATTCATCCTTGTAGGCCAGCAATTTGAAATAGCTTTTCGCTACCGCCAAGGACAGTTTCTGGCCAAGCCCCAGCACGTTTTCGCGGTCGCGCACCTGGTTGACCAGGGTCTGGTAGCCCTGCGCATAGGCCGCGTCCTGGTAGGCGGTGAGAAACTCCACGCGCTGCTTGATGATGGCGTCCAGGCTTTGCGGCATTTGCATCACGATCGCCTGCGATGGGGTGGCGATCTGCGTTACCTTGCGCACGTCGATTGCAGCGCGCCGGCCCCACAGGAAACTTTTCTTGTTCGATTCGATGCCGACGCCATTCAATTCAATCGCACGCAGCAGCGCCGCTTCGGTGAGCGGAATGCGGCCCTTTTGCCAGGCGTAGCCGAGCATGAACAGGTTGGCGGCGATCGAGTCGCCCATCAGCGCGGTGGCCAGTTTTGTGGCGTCGATGAAGTCGGCCGCATCCGCGCCGCCCACCGATTCCTCAATCAGCTGGCGCACCTGCGCGGTGGGGTATTGCCAGTCGGCGTTTTGCGCAAAGGTGCCGGGTGGCTGTTCATGCAGGTTGACCACGGCCAGGCTGCGGCCCGGGCGCATTTTCGAGATGGCGTCCTGGGCGCCGGCCGTCAGCATGTCGCAGCCCAGTATCAGATCGGCTTCGCCGGTGGCGATGCGCTGGGCGCGGATCTGCGCCGGCGTGGCGGCGATTTTCACGTGCGAAGTGACGGAGCCGTTCTTTTGCGACATGCCCGTCATGTCCAGCACGGAGGCGCCCTTGCCTTCGAGGTGGGCCGCCATGCCCATCAGCGCGCCAACGGTGATTACGCCGGTGCCGCCGATGCCGTTGATCAGGATGTTATACGGTGCGTCGCAGGCCGGCAGCACGGGTTCCGGCAAGGGGCCGAAATTGTCTTCCTTGCTGGTGCCGGTCTTGGTCTTTTTCAAGCTGCCGCCCTCGACCGTGACGAAGCTGGGGCAAAAGCCCTTGGCGCAGGAATAATCCTTGTTGCATGACGACTGGTCGATGGTGCGCTTGCGGCCGAATGGCGTTTCCTTCGGCAGGATCGACACGCAGTTCGACTGCACGCCGCAGTCGCCGCAGCCTTCGCACACGGCGTCGTTGATGACCATGCGCTTGGCGACGTCGGGATACTCGCCTTTTTTGCGGCGCCGGCGCTTTTCGGCGGCGCAGGTCTGGTCGTAGATCAATACCGACACGCCCGGGATTTCCCGCAATTCGCGCTGCACCGCATCCATGTCCTTGCGGTCGTGCAAGGTCAAGTGCGCCGGCAGGTTGGAACGGTCGGCATAGCGCGACAGGTCTTCGGTCACTAGCGCGATGCGCGCCACGCCTTCGGCCGCCACCTGCTGCGCCATCATCGGCACGGTGATCAGGCCGTCGACCGGCTGGCCACCGGTCATCGCCACCGCATCGTTGTACAGGATTTTATAGGTGATATTGACCTTGGCGGCCTGCGCGGCACGGATCGCCAGATAGCCGGAGTGAAAGTAGGTGCCGTCGCCGAGGTTCTGGAACACATGCGGCAGGGTGGAAAACGCCGCCTGGCCGATCCATGGCGCGCCTTCACCGCCCATATGGGTGGTCAGCTTGTTCATTTCCGGATAGATCGAGGTGGCCATCACATGGCAGCCGATGCCGGCCAGCGCCAGGCTGCCGTCGGGTACCTTGGTCGAGGTATTGTGCGGGCAGCCCGAGCAATAGAAGGCCGGGCGGAACGGCGTGTCGACGGCCTTTTTCAGGACCGCATCCTTGGCGTCCAGAAAGCTCAATCGTGCCTTGATCAGATCGCAGGTGACGGGGTCGGAAATGAGCCGCGCGATGCGGCTGGCGATCACCCTGGCCACTTGCGAGACGGAAAAATCGGCCTTCGAGGTGAGCAGCCATTCGCCGCGCGGCGCCACCCATTCGCCTTTTTCATCGAACTTGCCGATCACCCGCGGGCGCACGTCGTCGCGCCAGTTGTACAGCTGCTCTTTCAACTGGTATTCGACGATCTGGCGCTTTTCTTCGACCACCAGGATTTCATCGAGCCCTTGCGCGAATTCGCGCACGCTGTCCGGTTCCAGCGGCCACGGCATGGCTACCTTGAACAGGCGCAAGCCGACCTCGGCCGCCATGGTTTCATCGATACCCAGTTCCTCCAGCGCTTCGAGCACGTCCAGGTAGGACTTGCCGGAAGCAATGATGCCGAGCCGTGCGTTCGGGCTGTCGATGGTGGTGTGGTTGAGCTTGTTCTCGCGCGCATACGCCAGCGCCGCATAGATTTTGTAGTCCTGCATCAGCGCTTCCTGGTTGCGCGCCTGCTGGCCCAGCGGAATATTCGACAGGCGCGCGTTCAGGCCGCCTTCGGGCATCTGGAAATCCTGCGGGATTTTCACGGTAACGCGGAACGGATCGGCATCGACCGAGGCGGACGATTCGACCGTATCGGCCAACGCTTTAAAGGCGACGGTGCAGCCGGAAAAACGCGACATGGCCCAGCCGTGGATGCCCAGGTCCAGGTATTCCTGCACATTGCATGGGTACAGCAGCGGGATCATCGAGGCCGAAAACAGATGGTCGGACTGGTGCGGCAGGGTCGAGGAATAGGCGCCGTGATCGTCGCCGGCCACCAGCAGCACGCCGCCGTGCCTGGCCGTGCCCGCATGGTTCATGTGCTTGAAGACATCGCCGCAACGGTCCACGCCCGGGCCCTTGCCATACCACATGGCAAATACGCCATCGTATTTTGCAGGGCCGATCAGGTCGACCTGCTGCGAACCCCAGACGGCGGTGGCAGCCAGGTCTTCGTTGACGCCGGGCACGAACTGCACGTGGTGCGCTTCCAGTTGCGATTTCGCTTTCCACAGGTTTTCGTCGAGGCCGCCCAAGGGCGAACCGCGGTAGCCGGAAATAAAGCCGGCCGTGTTCAGGCCGGCGGCCTGGTCGCGCAGGCGCTGCAGCATCGGCAGGCGCACCAGGGCCTGGATGCCGGACAAAAAGATCGCGCCACTGGTGGCCGTGTATTTGTCGTCGAGGCTGACGCTGGTCAAACGGGAAGGGTCAAACGGCGTGGATGGCGCGGCACCGGCGTTTCTGACGAACGCTGCGGAGCCGTTTTCCGTGGTCACGGACATGGCTGTCTCCAAAAGGGTGTTTCAGATGACGTGTGCGTAGCGGCGGCGCCCGGTAAGGCGCGCGCTGGGCACACGGAATTGCTGCTTGTACGCGGCTGCCTCAGTGTAGGGCGGCGAGGAGGGCGCGGCAAATATGCCTTGCCGATGGGGCTATAAGTTTTACTTATGTGGCGAGTGCCAGCATATGGGCACCTTGCCAGCGGCCGCTATCGCACAACTGCGCCGCCACTTGCCGCACCAGTTGCTTGACGGCCGCGCCGGCATTGGTGAGTGGAATGTTTTTCGAGGCGCACAGCGCCACCGTGCGCGACAGTGCCGGCTCATGAATGGCGTAGCTGCGCATGGCACCGCTGTCGAGTTCGGCCAGCATCGGCGCGGCCGGCAAGATGGTGGCGCCCATGCCGGCAAGAATCGCCGATTTCAGGATGGCGATCGAATTGATTTCGATCACATGCGTCGCCGTCAGCCCGGCGGCGCGCGCGCGGCTGTCGATGCGCGGGCGCACGCCGTGCTGCGGGCCCGGCAGGATCAAAGTGGTGGCCAGCGCCTGCGCGAACGACAAGGCGTCGCCCTCGGGCGCGCAGTAAGCATCGCTGCGGCAAATGAAGCGCATCTCTTCTTCCACCAGCGCGCTGCTGGCAAACGGCGCCAGTTGCCCGTCGTCGAACAGCACGGCCAGGTTGAGGCGGCCCGATTTCAATTGCTCGGTCAGGTTGCCGGTGATTTCCTCGGTTAGTTGCAGGGTGATTTCGGGATACTGTTCGCGCGCGGCCAGCAACAGCGGCAGCGCCAGCGCGCCGGAAATGCTGTGCGGCAGTCCCAAGGTCACATTGCCGGACGGGCGGGTGGCGCTTTGCGTGACGGCCGAACGGGCATCGGCCACCTGTTTCAGGATGGCTTGGGCGTGTTCGTAGAAGATCTTGCCGGCGTCGGTACTCAGGACCCCCTGTGCCGAGCGGTGCAGCAGTTGCACGCCCAGTTCTTCTTCCAGCTGGCGCAGCTGTTGCGTCAGGGCCGGCTGCGCCACATGCAGGGTCAGGGCGGCGCGCGACAGCGAGCCGTGGTCGACGATGGCAACAAAGTAGCGAAGTTGACGCAATTCCATGGACGGGCAATCTGATGAGGAAAACGGGAACTTGTGGCATAAAAACCATGCGCTGGCATGGACGTTGCCGGGGCTTGCAATTTTGCTATACTCATTCTAGCGCTTCTGGTGCGCCCTGGCGCGCACGCCGACGGATTTGTGGGATGAAAGCATGTTCAAAAAAGTCGATTCCTCGCAGTTAAAAGTGGGTATGTATGTCCATGATCTCAGCTGCGACTGGATGACGCATCCCTTCATGCGCAACCGTTTCCTGCTGCGCAGCGACGAAGAAATCCGCAAGATCATCGCCGCCGGCATCCACGACGTGGTGATCGACAACAGCAAGGGCCTGGACGTGCAGGACGCGCCCAGCGTGGCGCAGGCGGCCGCCGCCATCGAACGCGAGCTGGTGCAGATCGCCAGCGCGCCGCAGCAGGTCACGCGCATCTCGCTGAGCATGGAGCTGGCGCGCGCGACGCAGCTGCGCAAGCAGGCATCGGGCCTGGTGCGCACGGTAATGGCCGATGTGCGGCTGGGCAATGCGGTCGATATCGACCGGGTCCAGCCCATGGTGGAGGAGATTACCGAGTCGATCCTGCGCAATCCGGGGGCGCTGGTAGGGTTGTTGCGCATCAAGACCAAGGACGACTATACCTTCTTGCATTCGATCAGCGTCTGCGCGCTGATGGTGGCGTTTTGCCGCTCGCGCGGGCTCGATCCTGCCACCACCCACCAGGCGGGGCTGGGCGGCTTGCTGCACGACACAGGCAAGGCGCTGGTACCCGACGCCATCCTCAACAAGCCCGGACCCTTGAGCCCGGAAGAATTTGCCCTCATCAAGCGCCATCCGCGCGATGGGCATGACATCTTGCTGCAAACACCCGAAGTGGGACCGATTCCACTCGATATCACCCTGCACCATCACGAACGGCGCGACGGCAGCGGCTATCCCGATGGCCTGGCCGGCGACGCCATCGGCGAACTGGCGCAGATGGCGGCGATTGTCGATGTGTACGACGCCCTGACATCCGAGCGCAGCTATCACAAGGCGATTCCAGCGGCCGATGCGCTGCGCAAGATCTATGAATGGAGCAAATTCCACTTCAATCCGGTCTTCGCGCAGGACTTCATGCGCTGCGTGGGTATCTATCCGGTAGGCACGATGGTCAAGCTGGAGTCTGGCCGCCTGGCCGTGGTGATCGAGGCCCACGAGAGCAATTTGCTGGCGCCCAAGGTGAATGTATTCTTCAGTACCAGGAGCAACGCCTATATCAAGCCGGAAACGGTCGACCTGTCGCGCGGACTCGGTTTTGGCGGCGGCGACAAGATTGTCGGCCATGAATCGGCGGCCAAGTGGCAGGTCGATCCGATGCGTTTCCTGTCGCTGGCGGACGCCTAGAAGAATTCGGCCGTATCGTTCGAGGCGACGGCGGTGAGCATGCCCTTTTCCACCAGCTCATCGTAGTGACAGGCCAGGTTGCGGCCGTGGCTTTTTGCATAGTACAGCGCCTGGTCGGCGCGGCCCAGGATGATGACGGGCGCTTCGAAGGCGCTGATGCTGACGAAACCGACGCTGACGGTAACCCTGCCCACTTGTGGAAAATCGTGGGTTTCGACGTTGATGCGGAAACGATCGATGATTTTCTGGGCATTTTCCAGGGTGATCGAGCGCAGCAGCACGACGAATTCCTCGCCGCCGAAGCGGAAGATGCGGTCTTGCGAGCGGAACGACGATTGCAGCAGGTTGGCGATCAGGATCAGCACCTCGTCGCCATACAGGTGGCCGAACTTGTCGTTGACGAGCTTGAAATGGTCGACATCAACCACCGCCAGCCATTGCCGTTCGGTATTGCCGTGATGACGGCGCTCTTCATCGGCCGGGCGCGCCGCTTCGCTGTCGAGCTCACCGCGCGATTGCAGGATCTTGGCCAGCTGGTGGTCGAAGGTCTTGCGGTTCAGCAAACCGGTCAGCGAATCGCGTTCGCTGTAATCGAGCAGGTTCTGGAAATTGCGGTAGACGCTGACGATGCCGCCGATGACCTGGATGGTGGCGCCCGTGTACGGCGTGGGATTGGTGATTTCAAGGCAGGTAGTGACCTGGTCGCCGATCCAGATGGGCAGCCACAGCAGGTGGCGGCCATCGGCGCACAGCGCATCGCAACTGGTTTCATGGCGCGCGATGCAGGCCGCCAGCGCCGGATAGTCCGACAGCGGTTCGCCTGGCAGTGCAGGGTCGAGATTGTCTTCCATGCGCGCCGGACTGCCTGCCACCACGATGGCCCGCGCCCGCACGAACACCTGGCCACGCACGCTGGTCAGCGCCAGCACGCGGGTTTGCGACGCGCAAGCGAGTTCCTGGACCGCCGAGATCACCGAGACGTCGAGCATGGTGTGATCGCGGTGGCCGGTCATGTCCACCATGTGTTTCAGTAGGGAATCCATCGTCGTTCTCTGGAAAGTGGTCACACAAGATTCTTCATACCAACATTGCGTCGAGCAATATACGTCCGTTACAAGAAGCCAAGGATTATTTGGTGGCACTAACCTGCGGCGAGATGCCTTTCCAAAGAAGAGCTAAGCAGGATAATGTTTTTTTGCCTCATAGGCAATTACGTATGCAAGATTTCATGTAAATAGATGAGATTCGTGCATCGCAGCGCAAAAAGTGCTTGCTGTCGCCATCATCGTCCTGTCCTCCGCCATCTCCCGCCATTCCACCGAAGCTTGACAATTTCCGTCTAGAAACTTGTGGTGCGTCAATTTGGAAAATTGCCCGCGTTTTATAGTCATTGCAATGGCGCAGAAATTTACGGCAAGAAACATAGTAGCAGGAATGGACAATGTTTCACACTCGATTGCGCCAGGGACTTGTGTTTCACTTTTGGGAGCCTGTCATGAATACCTTCCTGTCGGCAGTACAGCAATTTGTCAAGGATGAGGATGGCATTACGGCAATCGAATACGGCCTGATTGCGGCCCTGATGGCAACTGCCATCACGGCCGGTTTCTTGCTGATCAAGACCAACCTGCTGTCCGTCCTCACCGAAATTTCAACCAACCTGGTGTTGACGCCTTAAGTGGGTGCCCGCCGCCGCGCAACCGGTGGCGGGTTTTTTTTACGGGAGTTCCCCATGTCTGCAAGCGTGCTGTGCGACCTGCTGCTGCTGGTCTTCGTGACGGCCGCCGCCGTCAGCGATCTGATGCGCCGAAAAATTCCCAACCGGCTGGTACTGGCGGGCCTGCTTGCCGCGTTCTGCCTGCATGGCTGGCTGGCGCCGCCATCCGGCCTGCTCGACAGCCTCGGTGGCATGGCCACCGGCTTCTTCCTGTTCCTGCCACTGTATTTGCTGCGCGGCATGGCCGCCGGCGACGTCAAGCTGATCGCCATGGTCGGCGCCTTTGCCGGTCCCTGGCCGACCCTGCTGATCTGCTTTGCCACCTTTGTGCTCGGTGGCGTGATGGCCTTGCTGATCGTCACCTGGCAAGGCAGCTGGCGTGCCTGCGTGCGCAATCTGCGCCAGCTGCTGTGGCCGCTCTTGGCGCGCACCGCCGGCATGCCGCTGGCGTCATCGCCCGGCAGCCACGTCAGCGTTGGCAACATGCCGTATGGCCTGGCGATCGCCTTGGGCAGCCTGGCGGTACAGGGACGAAATTATCTCTGAAACCGATCATTGCTTGGAATCAATGTCCACCTGAAGTTGCTCGTTAGAATGAAATTCTGTCTTTCGCAGGCTAGATAAGCAGGGGAGAAAAGCATGACCGAAGTCGATTATTTCACCGCCGAGACCAGTCGTCCGGCCGATGCGGCGCTGATGCCGCCCTTGCCGCCGCAGCCGAAAAGCCTGCACGAGACGGGACTGGAGCGCCAGCTGGTGGTGGAACTGATCGCCAAGGCTATCCTGGTGGGCGGCAAGAGCCATCTGTCGCTGCTCACCACGCGGCTGCGGCTGTCGATCAATGTGCTGCGCGAAGTGCTGGACTTCATGGTTGGCGAGCAACTGGCCGAAGTGGCGTGGCGTGGCGAATCCGAGATCGACGTGCAATATCAGCTGACCGGCGCCGGCAAGCAGCATGCCGCCGCCTACATGGAACGCTGCGCCTACCTGGGCGCGGCCCCGGTCACGCTGGCAGCCTACCGCGCCATGGTGGAGCGCCAGTCCTGGCGGGTGCAGGAGCTGCGCGTGGCCAGCGATGACCTGGCGGTGGTGCTGGGTGGCGCCCACGCCGGGCCGGGCCTGCTTGACACGGTTGGCGCGGCCCTGCATTCCGGGCGCTCGCTGTTGCTGTACGGCCCGCCGGGCAGCGGCAAGTCCGCGCTGGCGCTGCAGCTGGGCAAACTGTTGCATGGCCTGGTGGCGGTGCCATATGCCGTGCTGGTGGGGCACGACATCATCTGCCTGTATGACCCGGCCGTGCACCTGCCGCCAGTACAGCATGGCAGCCATGCGCGCCAGGCGCTGGAACGCCGCAGCACCGATATCCGCTGGGTGCTGTGCCAGCGGCCCGTGATCCAGGTGGGTGCCGAGTTTGACAGCGGCATGCTGGAACTGCGCCATGACGAAGGTGGTGGCTGCTACCAGGCGCCGCCCCATGTGCGCGCCAACAATGGCATGCTGATCATTGACGACCTGGGCTGCCAGCGCCTGCCGGCGCCGCAATTGCTGTCGCGGCTGATACAGCCGGCCGCTTGCGGCATCGATCAGCTGGCCCTGCGCGGCGGCGCCAGTATCAGCATGCCATTCGACAATGCGCTGGTGCTGGCCACCAGCCTGGCGCCGGCCAGCCTGCTTGACGCCGCACTGCTGCGCCGCATCGGCTACAAGGTGCGGCTCGGACCGCTGGGCGAGAGCGCCTACCGCGTGCTGTTCCGCCAGCAATGCCGCGCCACCGGCATCGCCTACGATGAACTGGTGCTCAATCATTTGCTGCGCCAGCTGCATGGCGTCAGCGGTCGGGCGCTGCTGGCCAGCACGCCGCGTGAATTGCTGGAGCGCATCGCCGACTTTGCCGGCTTTGCCGGCAGCGAAGCGCAATTGACGGTGGCCACGCTGGAACAGGCCTGGCGCAGCCTGTTTGCCAGTTGCGATGTGGCGGACGGTGTACTCGACGAGAACATCGCATGAAAAATCGCCGCGCACTGATGATGATGGCGCTGGCCATCGTGCTGGGCTTGTTGGCGGTGCTGCTGGCCTCGCACTGGCTGCTGCGCCAGAACCCTGCCGGCAAGGGCAAGATCGTGGTCGCTGCGGCCGACGTCAACCTGGGCCAGCGCCTGAGCCCGGAGATGCTGCGCCTGGCCGAATGGCCGGCGGAAAGCCTGCCGGAAGGCGCACTGCAAGACCCCTTGAAATTGTCGGGACGGGTGCTGAAAAGCAGCGTGCTGCGCGGCGAGCCGCTGAGCGAGGCAAAGCTGGCCCCGGCCGGCACCCTGGGCGGCCTGTCGGCCCTGATCACGGAAGGGCGGCGCGCCATCACCGTGCGCGTCAATGACGTGATCGGCGTGGCCGGCTTTGCCTTGCCGGGCAATTATGTCGACATCATCGTCAGCACGCAGCAGGATGCGGGCGACCGCACGTATCCGCAAAGCCGCAATATTTCCAAGATCGTGCTCGAACGCATCCTGGTGCTGGCGGTGGCGCAGGAAGTGGGGCGCGACGAAACCAAACCGCGCGTGGTCAATGCCGTGACCCTCGAAGTGACGCCGACGCAGGCGGAAAACCTGGATCTGGCGCGCAGCGTGGGCAGCTTGTCGCTGGTCTTGCGCAACCAGGTCGATCCGCAGCCGGGCGTGACCGATGGCGCCACCAAGCTGACACTGCTGGGTGCGCCGTCGCCCGAACCTGCGGCCGCGCCCCCGGTGGCACCGGCGTCGGCCGCCCCCGTCAAGCCGGCCGCGCCGCGCCGCGTGGCGGCGGTGGCGCCGCCCCTGCATTGCAGCGGCCTGATCGACGGTACGCGCACCTCGCGCGAATGCTTCTAGCCGCCCGCCCCAACCTGAGGACATGCTGATATGAACCGCGCCCTGCCGATCCTGTGCCCGATTTTGCTGCTGCTATCGCCCCCGCCGGCCGCTGCCGACAGCGCTCCACGCTGCGGCGGCGCTGCCGCCACGCCCGGCCATCTGCAGCTTGAGGTAGGCAAGTCGAGCATGCTGCGCCTGCCCGAGCCGGTGCTGCAGCGCAGCGTCGGCAATCCTGCCGTGGCGCAAGCCATGCTGGTGGCGCCCGATACGCTGTACGTGGTGGGCGCCGATATCGGCAGCACCAACATGATTATTCAGGGCAGAAGCGGGGTGTGCAGCGTGGTCAATGTCACCGTCAGCATGGACCCGGCAGGCTTGCGCGCAACGCTGGCCGAACTGATGCCGGAAGAAAAAGCCATCCGTGTCACGGCCGCCGCCGATACCCTGGTACTGTCGGGCACGGTGCAGGACGCCGACGCGGTACTGCGCGCGGTCGAGCTGGCGCAAGCGTATGTACGGCGCGCCAGCACGCCGCTGGCGCTGCCCAAACCGGCCGACGGCGCTGCACTGGCCACGCCAGCGGCAGCCGCCGGTACGGGCGCGGGCGGGGCTGCTGGCCGCATCATCAACATGCTCAACGTCAGTGCGCCGCAGCAAGTGATGCTGGCGGTGCAGATCGCCGAAGTCTCGAAGTCGCTGCTCGAACGCCTGGAAGTAGGCGCCACTTTGCGCTTTGCCTCCGGCAGCTGGGCCACCACCTTGCTGTCGAACTTTCTCACCGGCGCGGCCAATGGCCTCTTGGACCTGCGCAAGTCGAACGGCCAGCAACTGACCATCGAGGCGCAGAAGCAGGACGGGCTGGTGCGCATCCTGGCCGAGCCGACCGTGATGGCGATCAGCGGCCAGGAGGGCAGCTTTCTGGCCGGCGGCAAGATTTTCATTCCGGTCGGCCAGGACAACAACAAGGTCACGCTGGAAGAGCGCGAGTACGGCGTCGGCCTGCGTTTCACGCCCACCGTACTGTCGGGCGGGCGCATCAACCTGAAGGTGGCGCCGGAAGTGTCGGAGCTGTCGCGCGAAGGGGTCGGCATTTCCAGCGCCGGCGTCACCGGTCGCTCGATCCTGCCGGTGATCACCACCCGGCGCGCCTCGACCACGGTGCAGCTGTATGACGGCCAGAGCTATGCGATTGGCGGCCTGATCAAGAACAACCAGGTCAGCAACGTCACTGGCCTGCCCTGGCTCAGCGAGCTGCCAGTGCTCGGCGCGCTGTTTCGCAGCACCGATTTCCAGCACGACCGCACCGAGCTGCTGTTCGTCATCACGGCCCACCTGGTCAAGCCGCTGCCGCCGGCTGGCGCAGCTTTGCCGACGGCGCAGCTGACGCCGCCTTCGCGCGTGGATCTGATGTTCAACGGCAAGATGGAAGGCGCGCCGCCGCCGCTGTCCACGCCCGCCGCCGCGCCGCGCACGGTGGGCGGCTTCGAGTTGCAATAAACCAGGGAGCCATGCCATGCGAATGAAAATGCCCATCCTGATACGGCCGCTTGTTTTGCTGCTGCCGCTACTGCAGCTGGCTGGCTGCGTGCAGGGCAGCACGCCGCGCTTCGATGCGCACTTTGGCCAGGCCACGCGCGTGGCCATGGCGCAACAGGTAATGGACCCGGCCGCCACCGGCAATACCGCGCCGGCCAACGGCCTGGACGGCGCCAGCGCGCGTGCCGTGATGGAGCGCTACCGCGCCTCGTTTGCCGAACCGAATGGCCAGGCGGCGGCGCCGGTGACTTTCCTGCTGGGAGGCAGCGGTGGAAAATAAAACGGTGCGCCAGCGGGGGGCGATGCTGATCATGTTTTCCATCCTGCTGATTGTGGTGCTGGGTTTTATCGGCCTGGCGCTCGATGTCGGCCAGGTCATCGGCCGCAAGACCGAACTGCAGAACCTGGCCGACAATGCGGCGCTGGCGGCCGCGCCCGAACTGGTGGGTACGGCCACCGGCCTGGCCAATGCCGTGGCCAAGGCGAAAGCCAGCGCGGCCGGCCAGAGCCTGTACCAGCGCCGCCTGCAGGGCGCCCTGCTTTCCGATGACAGTATCCGCTTCGCCAGCGCAGCCGATGCACCCGCCAGCGCATGGCATGCCGCCGGCGCCGTGCCCGATCCGGCCAGGGCGCTGTTCGTGCGCGTCGACACGCGCGACAACGTACCTGCGCTGGGGCAGGTGGCAACCGCTTTCCTGGGCGCCTGGTCGCCGGCCCTGCGCACGCTCGGCACCAGCGGTCGCGCGGTGGCGGGCCGCAGCAGTCTGCGCATCACGCCACTGGCACTGTGCGCGCTGTCGGCGGCGCCGGCGTCCTTGCGCATCAATCCGGGGCCGCCCGAGCGCCGCGAAGCGCTGGAATTCGGTTTTCGGCGCGGCGTGGCCTACAACCTGTTCAAGCTCAATCCGCATGGCGCAACGGCCGAGCATTTTTTGCTCAATCCACTTGGGCCGCTGGGCGCCATCGGGCCTTCCGCGCAATTGAGCGACGCCAGCGTCGAGCCCTTTATTTGCAGCGGCAGCGTGCTGCACACGGCAATTGGCACTACGCCCATCCACGTGCACCGGCCGTTTCCCACCGCGCTGTGGCCGGCCTTCAATGCGCGCTTCAACCAATATGGCGCCAGCCGCTGCAACCCCGTGACGGCGCCGCCCGATACGAATATCCGCGCCTTTCCGAATGCCTTGTCGAACTGGTGGATGAATGTGCCGTCCGGCTCGAATGCGGTGGCCAGCAGTGGCACGCCCTTGCTGACGGTGGCCGACCTGCCGCCGCTGGCCGCCGGCACGCCCGCCAGCATTGCGCCCGCCAGCTATGGGCCGCTGTGGTCGTTTGCCAAGGCGGTGCAATATGCCGATTCCAAGCCGGCCGGCGACTACACGGCCTTTCCCAACAGCGCCTGGGCCAGCCTGTATCCGGGCCTGCCCACGGCGCCGGCCAGCAACAGCTTTTATCCTGCCAGCGGCACGCCGTATGCGGCGCCCGCCTTCCTTACGGCGCCTGTCGGCAATGCGGGCGTGGCGCAGCGCCGCGTGCTGCATATCGCCTTGCTGGCCTGCCCCTTGCCGGCCGGTAGCGACGTGCTGGCCAGCGTGCTGGGCATCGGCCGCTTTTTCATGACGGCGCCCGCCAGTGCCAGCGTATTGAGCGGTGAATTTGCCGGCATGGCCGACGAACTGGCGCTGGGCGGCCCGGCGGAGCTGCTGCGATGAGGCGCCCTGTCCAGTGCCGCCCCAAGCGCCGCCAGCAGGGCGTGGCGGCGATCGAACTGGCGCTGATCATGCTGTTTTTCATGGGCCTGTTGCCGGTGGTGCTGTTGTTCGGTCGCGCCCTGTTCATGTACACGGCGGTGCAAAAAAGCGCGCAGGATGCGGCGCGCTACATGGCCACCTTGCCGCTGCAGCAGATGACGAATGATGACACCGCCAACCAGGCCGCCGCGTTTGCCACGCAGATGGTGCGGCAGGCGCTGGCCGAGACGGGACCGGTGCTCAATGCCAACCGTATCCGCGTCGAATGCGTGTATGCCAGCGGCGACTATCCCTGCGGTTCCTATGTCACGCGGCCGCTGCAGGTGCGCGTGAAATTTGTCGCCGACCTGCCGATCGCTTTCCTGCCCGACCTGACCATGCGCTGGCTGCCGCAGCTGGCACCGATTTCATTGAATGCCAACGCGGTGCTGCGCTATGCGAACTGAGACCGTACACGCAGGCCGGCGGCGCCAGGGCGGCGTCTTTGCCGTCGAGTTCGCCATGCTGGCGACCTTGTTTTTCCTGTTCCTGTTTGCCCTGCTGGAAGTGGCGCGCGCCGTCTATCTGTGGAATCTGGTGCCGGAAATTACCCGGCGCGCCGCGCGCGCCGCGGCCGTCACCGACTTCAGCAATGCCAGCGCGGTGCAGGCGGTGCGCGAGCAGGCGATCCTGCGCGCGGGACCGGGCCGGCTGCCGTTGGGTGGCGCCATCGGCGACGCGTATGTGCGCATCGATTATCTGTTCCAGTCGTCCGCTGGCGGCGTGTCGGCGGCGCTGCCGGTGGGCGTGATGCCGGGCTGCCCGCAGCGCAACCGTATCAATTGCCTGGACGATCCGCACGGCGCCAGCTGCATCCGCTTCGTGCGGGCGCAGCTGTGCCTGCCCGCTGCGGGCGGCACATGCGAACGGGTGCCTTACCGTCCGCTCCTGCCGCTGCTGGAGATGATGTTTCCATCGGGTGCGCAAGCGGTGCGCCTGCCCAGTGGCGTGACACTGGCGGTGGCCGAGTCGCTCGGCTACCAGGACAATCCCGCCTTTTGCAACTGACCGCCGGATCGCCGGACCGCCGGATCGCCGGACCGTCGTATCGTTATTTTTAAGGATGTGCAATGAGAGCCCTGATGATCAGCCGTGACGTCCAGCTGCATGATGAAATCGCCGCCCAGGGTGCCGCGCGCATGCCGGTGCTGCGCATCCTGGAGCGCCGCAGCGGCCTGCGCGACGCCGTCGAGCGCATGCTGCCCGAGGCGCCCGAACTGGTGATCGTCGACGCCAGCGGCATCGACGCCGACGAGGCCGACCTGCTCGAACGCCTGGCGCGCCAGTATCCGGCCGCCGTGCTGATGCTGCTCACGCGCGGCCAGCAGCAGGACGTGCTGATCCGCGCCATGCGCGCCGGCATGCGTGAAGTGCTGCAGTTGCCGCTGGTGCACAAGGCCTTCCACGAAGCGATGGACCGGGTCGATATCCAGGCCGGCGTGACGCAGATGCGCGATGGCAAGGTGCTGGCCTTTATTTCGTGCAAGGGCGGCAGCGGCGCCACCTTCTTGTCGACCAATTTTGCCTACGCGCTGGCCGCGCTGGCCGGCTGCAAGGTGCTGCTGATCGACCTGCACGGCCAGTTCGGCGACGCCACCCTGTATGTTTCGGACCAGAAACCGGCCATGACCTTGTCCGATATCTGCGCCCAGATCTCGCGCATGGACGGCGCCTTCCTGGCCTCCTGCCTGGTGCATGTGACGCCGAATTTCGGCGTGCTGGCGGCGGCCGACGATCCGGCGCACAAGGTCGACATGCAGCCTGGCCACATGGACCGCATCCTGGCCGTGGCGCGCCAGCATTACGACTACATCGTGCTCGACGTGGGTCGCCAGATCGATGCGCTGTCGCTGCGCGCGCTCGACAGCGCCGACGCCATCTACCCCGTGTTGCAGCTGGCCCTGCCCGACATCCGCGACGGGCGCCGCCTGCTCGACATCTTCCGTTCGCTCGGCTATCCGGGCGAGCGGCTGCGCCTGATCGTCAACCGCTACGAAAAGGGTGGCCGCTTGCGCCTGGCCGACCTGGAACAGGCGCTGGGCGCTGCGGTGGTGCACACAGTGCCGAACGACTACCTGTCCGCCACCGACTCGGTCAACCAGGGCATACCGGTGCTGCAACTGTCGCGCACCAGCGCCGTGGCGCGCAGCCTGGCCGACCTGGTCGAGCAGGTGACGGCGCGCCGCGTCACCGAAAGCCGCGGCCTGTTCGACCGCCTGTTCAGCCGCAGCGATACCTGACCAACCCTCAAGGGAGACAAGATGACCTTACGCGAACGCCTGGCGGCCAACGAACCGCCGCGCCCGGCCAGCCATGGACATGGCGCGCTGGCGCTGCACGCCTACCAGGCGCTGAAAAAAACCATGCACCAGACAATACTCGACCGTATCGACCTCGAGCGCCTGAAGCGCCTGACGGCCGAACAGTTCAAGCACGAGCTGGCGCTGCTGGTGCAGCGCGTGATCGAGGAAGAACGCATCGTGCTGAACCAGCACGAGCGGCACAGCCTGGTGCTCGATATCCAGCACGAGATGCTGGGTTTCGGGCCGTTGGAGCCGCTGCTGGCCGACCCTGGCGTGTCCGACATCCTGGTCAATACCTGCGACAAGGTCTACGTCGAGCGCAGTGGCCGCCTGGAACTGACCGACGTCACGTTTCATGACAATGCGCACCTGATGAAGATCATCGAGAAGATCGTCTCGCGGGTCGGGCGCCGCGTCGACGAATCGAGTCCGATGGTCGATGCGCGCCTGCCCGACGGCTCGCGCGTGAACGCCATCATTCCGCCGCTGGCGGTGGACGGCCCGATCCTGTCGATCCGGCGCTTCGCGGTGCAGCCTCTGACGATCGCCAACATGCTCGACTATAAAAGCCTGACGCCGCCGATGGTGCAGGTGCTGCAGGCGCTGGGCCAGGCCAAGATCAATATCCTGATCTCGGGCGGCACCGGCAGCGGCAAGACGACCCTGCTCAACGTGCTGTCCGGCTTCATCCCTGCCAGCGAGCGCATCGTCACCATCGAAGACGCGGCCGAACTGGCGCTGCGCCAGCCGCACGTGGTGCGCCTGGAAACGCGCCCGCCGAATATCGAAGGCAAGGGCGAAGTGAGCCAGCGCGCCCTGGTGCGCAATGCGCTGCGCATGCGGCCCGATCGCATCATCCTGGGCGAGGTGCGCGGCGCCGAGGCGCTCGACATGCTGCAGGCGATGAACACCGGCCATGAAGGCTCGCTGGCGACGATCCACTCGAACACCGCGCGCGACGCGCTGGCGCGGCTGGAAAACATGGTCGGCATGGCCAACGTGAACCTGACGCCGCGCGCCACGCGCCAGCAGATCTGTTCGGCCGTGACGGTGGTGATGCAGGTGTCGCGCCTGACCGACGGCGCGCGCAAGCTGGTCAGCCTGCAGGAAGTGACGGGGATGGAAGGCGAGATCATCGCCATGCATGAAATCTTCCGCTTCGAGCAGACCGGCGTGGACGCCAACGGCCGCGTGCTGGGCCACTTCTGCGCCACCGGTGTGCGGCCACGCTTCACGGAGCGCCTGCGCTTGTTCGGCGCGCCGGTGCCCGACAGCGTGTTCGACCCCGACCGCATCTACGAGTGAGGAGCCATCATGGACCTGGTCTTCTACGGTTTTGTCGTCGTCCTGTTCGCCGCCTGCATCCTGATGGTGGAAGGCGCCTGGCTGTGGTGGTCGGGCACGCACGGCAGCGCGGCGCGGCGCATCAGCCGGCGCTTGCGCCTGATGGCCGCACGCGGCGAGGCCGGTGGCGAACGGGTATCGATCCTCAAGCAGCGCCGCTACGCGCGCGCACCTGGCCTGGAGCGCCTGCTGCGCAAAATACCGCAATGCGAGGCGCTCGACCGCTTGCTGCTGCAGGCGGGCCTGGCGTCGTCGGTGGCACAGTTCCTGGCCATCGCCGGCGGCGTGCTGCTGGCCGCGCTGCTGCTGCTGGCCGCCTGGCAGATGCCCTTGCCGGGCGTGTTGCTGCTGCTGGCGATGGCCGCTGGCGGACCGCCGCTGTTCCTGCTGCGCGCGCGCGCGGCGCGGCTGCAAAAGATCGAGGCGCAACTGCCGGAGGCGGCTGATTTCCTGGCGCGCGCGCTGCGTGCCGGCCATTCGTTTTCAAACGTGCTGCAAATGGTGGGCGACGAATTGAATGAACCGATCAGCGGCGAATTCAAGCTGGCCCATGAAGAGATCAATTACGGCGTGCCGATGAATGAAGCGCTGCAGAACCTGGCTGTGCGCATCCCGCTGACCGACTTGCGCTACCTGGTGATCGCCGTGCTGGTGCAGCGCGAATCGGGTGGCAACCTGGCCGAAGTGCTGGTGAGTATCGCCCGCATCATCCGCGCGCGTCTGAAATTGCTGGGACAGGTGCGCGTGCTGTCGGCTGAAGGACGCATGTCGGCTTGGGTGCTGGGCCTGATGCCGGTGGTGATGATCGGCGTGATGTCGCTGGTCAACCCTCAATACATCAGCCTGCTATGGACCGACCCCAGCGGCATACGCCTGTTGTGGTATGCCGCCGGCATGGTGGCGCTGGGCGTAGTGTGGATGCGCAAAGTGATTCGAATCCGTATTTGAGAAGGAGCATGTCATGACCGGCCAGCAACTGCTGTTTCTTGTGATCGTGTTTGCCGTGGTGGCGGGCCTGGCGGTGGCGGCGTCGCTGATTTTCTTTCCGGGCAGTTTGCGCCAGCGCCTGTTTGGCGCCACCGCGCCGGTCGCCAGCGAGGTGGTGCTGGAGCAGGGCTGGGTGGAACGGGTAGCGCGCGTGGCCAAGCCGTTTTCAAAATTGTCGCTGCCCGAGGAAGGCTGGGAGCGCTCGCCGCTGCGCACCCGTTTCATGAATGCAGGCTGGCGCCAGGCCAGCGCGCCGGCGCTGTATTTTGCCGCCAAGTCAGTGCTGGCCCTGTTGTTTCCCACCGTGTTGGGCCTGTTTGCGGCCAGCAGCATGGCGGCCGGCATGCGCAGCGTTTTATTATTTTTCCTGTGCGTCAGCGCCACCATCGGCTATTACCTGCCGAACCTGATCCTGGCCAGCACCGCCAGGCGGCGCCAGCGCGACATCTTTGAAAATATCCCCGACGCGCTCGACCTGCTGACCGTTTGCGTCGAAGCGGGCCTGAGCCTGGAGCGCGCACTGGTGAAAGTGTCGGCTGAAATCCATATCAAAAGCATGGTGCTGGCGCAGGAACTGCAACTGGTGCTGATGGAAATGCGCGCCGGTTTTACCAAGGAAAAGGCGCTGCGCAACCTGGCCCTGCGCAGCGGCGTGGAGGATGTCGACGTGCTGGTGGCCATGCTGATCCAGTCCGAGCGTTTCGGCACCAGCATGGGCGATTCGCTGCGCGTGCATTCCGATAACCTGCGCGGCAAGCGCAGCCTGCTGGCCGAAGAGGCGGCCGCCAAGATCGCCCTCAAATTGTTGTTTCCGCTGATTTTCTGTGTGTTTCCTACCTTGATGCTGGTGCTGATGGGCCCTGCCGTGATCGAGGTCTACCGCGTGCTGGTGCCGGCCATGGCCAACCGATAAAAGGAATCCTATGTCATTTTCGCTATCGCGCCTGGCCGCTGCCAGTGCTTGCTTGCTGCTGGGCGCTTGCGCCAGTCCCGTTACCGCGCCTGGCCCGGTTCCCCTGGCGCTGGCCGATCGCAATGGCCAGGCCGTGCTGCATGCGCAGCGCGGCGAAATGCAGCAGGCCGTCGCCATCTGGGAAGCGCTGCTCGCTGGCGGTGAACCGCCAGCGCTGCGCCATGCCTATCTGCTCAGGAACCTGGGCCATGCTTATGCGCTGGCCGGGCGCGACGCCGACGCCTTGACGGTACTGGAAAAAGCCTGCCTGCTCGACCCGCTCAATGCGCTGGCGTGGCAGCGCCTGTCGCAGGTACTGGCCAGGCTGGGACAGCACGAACGAGCGGCGCGCGTGCTGGCGCAGGCGCAAGGTCTGCGGGTGGCTGCTACGCCGCCTGCCGAGACTTTGCCGGCGGCAGCGCCGGTGATTGCGGCAGCGGCTGGCGCACCCGCCATGGACCGCATCGAGATCACGCAAAGCGACGGCATGGCGCGCCTGCAGCGCGTGGCGGCGGCCAGCGCACCAGAGGCGCCGCGCCTGCGGCTGGAAATTCTCAATGGGAATGGCAAGCCGGGCATGGCGGCGGCGCTGGCGCGCAGCCTGGCCAGCAGTCCCTTGCAAGTGGTTCGTACCGGAAATGCGTCCTCGTTCCGGGTGGCGCGCACGCGCGTCGAATACCGTCCGGCGCAGCGGCAGGCAGCGCGCCGGCTGGCACGCCAGTTGGGAACCAATGTCGAGTTTGTGGCCGCCGATTGCCCGGCCAGCGAACTGCGCCTGATCCTTGGACGCGATATCGATCCAGCCGTGCTGCACCGCTACTATGTGCAGCAGCTGGCACTGGCGCGCCAGGCGCTGGCGCGGCTCGGTTGATGCATCACGCGCGATCCTGGCGGCGGCGCGTACTTGCCAGCGCCGCCAGGCCGATGCCCAGCAGCAGCAGCGTGCCCGGTTCCGGTACCTGTTCGATCACGACGATATCGGTACGCGTGGATTTGGAAAAATTCAGCGTGTAGCTGCCAGCCGGCAAGGCAAAATTCGAGGTCAGCGAAAACTGCGCAAAGGCATTCGTGAATGTACGCGAGGTGCCCGGGTCATTGGTGCCGGCTGTCATGTTCAGGCTGAAGGGGTCGAGGCTGCCAGAGCCAGCGCCATGGTTGCCGTTGACGTCGCTGCCATTGTTCGGGTTGCCATCCGGCGCGAACTGGAATACCACGCCGTCGGAGGTGGCGCGCGGGGCGCAGCCTGCCGGGCTGGCGGCATTGCAGGAAATACTGAAAATATCCATGATCGACACATTCGACTTGTCGCCCAAGGTGGTCACGCTGCTGCGCAGGTCGCGCCGCGCCAGGAAGCTGAAGGTGATGAAGCCGGCGCTCGACAGGGTCAGGTTGACCGAGCCGGTCAGGGTGTCGCCGGCTGTCGACGAAGCGGCACCGACCGTATCGCGCTGCGCTTCCGACACGGCCCGCACGGTGGAGCCGGCAGCGGTCAGCATATTGCCGAAGGCATGCGCGTCGCCACGGGCAAACTCCAGCGCGGTGGTCGGGGCGTAGTTATTTTGCGCCAGGCCGGCGCAACCGTTGCCGGCACACACTTGCAGCACATCGGCATTGGCGGCAGGGCCGGTGTTGACGGCGCGCGGATTGACCGCTGCCGCGCCCTCAAAATATGTGCTGTCGCTGGCATTGCGATTGGCTCCCGTCAGCGACAGCGTGCCGGCGCTGGTGGTGATGCGGAAACTATTCAGGTCGTTGACTGCCAGGCCATAGGCGCCGGCCTGGGCCTGGCCGGTGACCAGCATGCCGGCCGCTACCAGTGCGCCAAACAGGCTCATGGTCTTGCTTCGTGGGTGATCGATGTTCATCGCAGCCTCATTATCGTGGTCGGGGGTTGACCTGGATAAGCAGCTTGCGTGCCAAGCAAAAAAACCGAGTTGTATCAAGGGCTTGTGTCAAACGGCTGGACAAGAATGAGCTAATTGTAAGAAATGCCGACACCACGCCTTGCCAGCCTCGCGGGCCGTTAAAATAGGCGATGGCAAAAAAATCTCCCACTTTCCCCGGCGTGCGCACGGGCCGCGGCCAGGTCCTGGCCGTGCTGCTGTCGCAGCAGGACCAGGCCGGCGCCGAACCGCTGCAGGGCCGCGTCTCGCTGGCGGCCATCGTCAAGGCATTGAAACGCAAGTATCACTGGCCGATCGAGACCCACAGTTTTCCAGCCAACACGGCAGACGGCCGCGCCAGCTGGGCCACCGTCTACAGCCTGCCCGAAAAAGTGATCACTGCCGCCCTGGCGGCTGGCGGCCAGGACTGGCTCGACAGCCGCAAGCGCTGAGGCCTTTACTCCTGCGGCAGCAAGGCCAGCGCCGCGCTGAAGTCGCCCATCGGCTTGCCGCCATTGGCCACCAGCGCCTTGTCGCGCGTGCTCAAACCGTCCAGCACGGGCAGCGAGAAGCGGTGCGTGATGGCGCGCAGGATCGAAGCCGAATCGTATTGCGTATGGTCGACCAGGCCCTTTTTCACGTACGGTGACACCAGGATCGCCGGCACGCGCGTACCCGGACCCCAGCGGTCGCCTTTCGGTGGCGCCGCGTGATCATAAAAGCCGCCGTTTTCATCGTAGGTGACGATCACCAGCATGTTCTTCCATTGCGGACTCTTCTTCAACTGCGCGATGACGCTGGCGATATGCGCGTCGCCATCGGCCACGCTGGCATAACCGGCGTGCTGGTTCAGGTTGCCCTGCGGCTTGTAGAAGGTCACCGGTGGCAGCTTGCCGGCGGCCGCATCCGTCATGAACTGGCTGTCGAAGTCGCGCAGGTGCGCGGCGCGGTAGGCTGGCGCCTTGACCGGGTCCATGCTGGCAAAATAATTGAATGGCTGGTGATGGAACTGGAAGTTTGGCGGGCTTGGAAAGCTGCTGCCGCGCGCGCTGGCCGTGGCCAGCGCAGTGGTGTCTTTCCAGGCACCGGCATACCAGGCCCAGTCGATGTTTTTGCCTGATAACAGGTCGCCGATATTGGTCTGCGTCTGCTGCGGCAAGGTATTGGCCTTGCCGGTGTCGGCATACAGCTTGCTGCTGTCGCCGGACGCCGGCGCATTGCTGCTCGGCTGGAAAGCCGGCTGCATGGTATTGACGGCGTAGAACATGCCGCTGCTGTCGGCTGGCGTCAAGGTATTGTCATTGGCGTAGACGGGCGCGCCATTCAATACGGTGGCGGGCGAGGTGGCGGCCGGCGTCAGGCGCACGAAGTTGCCCTTGGCGTCGACGTCGATCTTCGAGATCGAGCCTTTGGCCACCGAGGTGTCGGCATTCGGATAGGTCGGCGCGCAGGCGCAGATCAGGTACTGGTGCGTCAGGAACGAGCCGCCGAAGGCGCCGATGAACAGGTTGTCGGCCAGCGCATACTGCTTCGCGATATCCCACAGCTTCATCTTGCTGCCGTCGTAGTAACCCATGGACAGGCCGCCGGCGTCGGAATAGGCCGCGAACTTGTCGTTGGCGCCGCCATTGATCTGCATCTGGTTGTTATAAAAACGGTGCACCAGGTCGCGCGTGATGACGGACTGCGGCAGGCTGATCGGGCTGTTGGCGTCGTCGATCTGGAACGGTTTGTTGGCCAGGTTGGCCGATTGCGCCTGCGTCACCACCGTGCTCTGGCCGGCGGCCGTCATGCCGCCCCAGGTCGGTGGCAGCACCGGCAAGACGCTGCCGTCGATATCCTTTTGTGGCACATAGCTCGAGGTCGAAGTCGGATTCACGCCCGGCACACCATTGGCGCCCGGGAACAGACCGTACAGATTGTCGAAGCCGCGGTTTTCCGCATAGATCACGACGATGGTCTGGATATTGTTCAGCGCCAGGCCGCTGTTCAGGGCGGCCAGCGCATCGGCCGGCGCCGCCTGGGCGCTGGCGCCGGCGATCACCGCCGTCACGCTGGTGTTTTCCGCTTTCAGTTTTGCCAGTTCGTCGCCGCTGGCCTTGTTGAAGTCCGAGGCCAGAGCAGTTTCCGACACGCCGATGCGCGCCGCCAGCTTGTTGCTGGCGCCGGCAAAGTCGCCGCCATTGCCATCCATCACCTGTGCCAGTTCGGTCGACAGGGCGCTGACAAATGCCGCATGGCCGGCGGGTGCGCGCAGCAGCAGTTTTTGCGTTACCTTGCTGCCGGCGTCGCCCACCACTTCATGGCGGATCGCATCGGTGCCGATGAGCGCCAGCACGGCGCCTTCGCCCATCACCGTAAAGCTGCCGTCGGCGGTGCTGCGCACGGGAGCCGAATCGCTGGCGCAGGTCAGTTTGGCCGTCGTGCTTTCCAGGCAGACCTGGGCGTTCTCATAGTAGCTGCCGATCACCTGGCCCCTGGTGGTGGGGGCCAGCGCGTAATTGCTGCCGCAGGCTGCCAGGCCGGCGCCCAAGGCCAGCGCCAGTAGTACGGGGAGGGGACGTAATGCAGGTCTTGCGTGCGGTTTCATGCTCATGCCTTATGGGTGACGAAAGGGTGTAAAACGTCGCATGCTAGGCAGGCAATATGTCAGCTGCGTGACATGTCCATGTTTCGTTACATGCGATACATGCGGTAATGTTCGGGCGGCATTTGCGGCCGATTTGTCACGCAGCTGTCATATGGTGTTGCTACGCTGCCCGACCATGTTCACAGCTGTCAGTTGCCGCCATGATGAAGTTCACGCCATTTTTGCTAATGCTGGCCGCCTGCCAGCCACAGCAAGATCCCAAGCCTGCCGCCGCACCGGCCTATCTGAATGCCGCCTATGCGCCAGCGCAGCACCAGCCTTCGGTGGCCGACATGACGGCGATGGGCCGCGCCATGTTTTTCGAGCCCGGCCTGTCGGTGTCGGGCAAGCTGTCGTGCGCCAGCTGCCACAGTCCCGAGCATGCCTATGGCCCGCCCAACAGCCTGGCGGTGCAGCTCGGTGGCCCGGACCTGAAAGACACCGGCACGCGCGCCGCGCCCTCGCTGCGCTATCTGCAGAACGCGCCCTCATTCACCGAACATTTCCATGACGACGATGGCGACGACAGCATCGACGCGGGACCGACCGGTGGTCGCAACTGGGACGGCCGCGCCCAGTCCGGCCACGAACAGGCATTGACGCCGCTGCTGTCAAAACATGAGATGGGCAACGTTGACGCCGCCGCCGTGGTCGACAAACTGCGGCACGGCCCGCTGGCGGCGCAGTTTCGCAAAACCTATGGCGAGAAAATATTCGAGCAACCCGAACAGGCACTGCGCCAGGCGCTGATGTCGCTGGAAGTGTTCCAGGAAAGCCCGGCCGATTTTTATCCCTACACCAGCAAGTACGATGCCTTTTTGCGCAAGCAGGTCAAGTTGAGTCCGCAGGAACTGCGCGGCCTGGCCCTGTTCAACGACGAGACCAAGGGCAATTGCGCCTCCTGCCATATCAGCCAGATCACCCCCGGCGGCGCCTTCCCGCAATTTACCGACTACGGCCTGATCAACATCGGCGTGCCGCGCAACAACAAGCTGCCCGTCAACGCCGACCCGCACTACTTTGACCTGGGCCTGTGCGGCCCCGACCGCACGGATTTGAAGGACCACAAGGAATACTGCGGCCGCTTCAAGACGCCGTCCCTGCGCAACGTCGCGCTGCGCAAAAGCTTCTTCCACAACGGCAGCTTTACCAGCCTGGAACAGGTGCTGCGCTTCTATGTGCAGCGCGACACGGCGCCGCAAAAATGGTATCCGAAGAACATTGATGGCAGCGTGCACAAATACGATGACCTGCCGCCGGGCCTGGAGGCAAATGTCAATGTCGTGGCGCCGTTTGACCGGCAAAAGGGCCAGGCCCTAGCCTTGAACGAGAAGGAGATTGCGGATGTGATCGTGTTCCTGAAAACCTTGACGGATGGGTACAAGGTGCCGGCAGCTTAAGTCGCCAGCGGCGCCGGCGTGACCTGCATCGGGGCAATGGCGAAACGTTGCTGTGCCTGCCCGGACAATCCTAACGCGGGCAGCACGTCATCGCCTATCTTTTCTGCTCAGGAGACGGTGAATTTGCAGTTTCACCACACTCTTGTCATAACTGCCAGCAATAGAAAATAGTTGACTTGACGCAATATGCTGCACTGAGTTTAACTGTATGCGTGGCAGGCATAGCTGAATCCGGGCTTCGTGCTCGCACGACAGCGTGGACTTTTCTTGTTGGCTGCGTCCCTTTTCCCTTCTGGAGTTGCCATGTTCCACACCCTGCGTGCGCGTCTTATCGCCATTGCCATTGCCATCGTCGCAGTCGCGCTGGTACTCCTCTCGTCGGTGACCTTTGTCACCGTGCGGGCCAATGTGCTCACCTCGCTGGACAAGCAGATCGGCGATGTCACGCGCCAGTATGCGCGCGAGCTGACCGAATGGGTGCAGGACAAGCAGCGCATTGCCAGCGCACTGAAGGTGGCGGTGGCCCAGGCGGACCCGCAGCCCGCGCTCGATACGGCCCGCCAGGCCGGGGCCATGGATTCGGTGGGCTTTGCCATGAGCGACAAGCGGGCTGTCTACAGCGGCTGGACAGTGCCGCCGGACTTTGACGGCACCACGCGCCCCTGGTACAAGCTGGCCGCATCGACCGGCGGCCCCGCCATCACGCCAGCGTATGCCGATGCCAATACCGGCGAACTGTACGTGAGCTTCGTCGAACCCGTGTTCACCCAGGCTGGCGGTGCGCTGGCCGGCGTGGTCAGTGCTGATGCGAAGCTGACCTCGGTGGTCAGGAAAGTCAACGCCATCCACCCTACGGAAAAGAGTTTTGCGGTGCTGGTCGATGGCACCAACAACACCATCCTGGCGCACGCGCGCAAGGAATTGACCCTCAAGCCGCTGACCGACCTGGCCGCCGGGCTCGATGCTGCGCTGCTGGCGCGCCTGGTGCAGGGCGGCGAGCACGCTGAACTGGTGATCGACGGCGCCACGCAGATGGTGTATGCCGCCAAGGTCGAGGGCACGCCATGGATACTGCTGACGGCGGTCGACCGCGGCCTGGCCACGGCGACCTTGAGGACGATGCTGCGCGTGACGGTCATCATCACGGTGTTGTGCCTGCTGGCCGCTGGCGGCTTGATGTCGGTGTTCGTCAGCCGCCAGCTGCGCCGCATGCTGCTGGTGCGCGACGCGCTGGAAGACATCGCTTCCGGCGAGGGCGACCTGACGCGGCGCATGGATGCGTCCGGCCGCGACGAGCTGACGCAAATTGCCAGCGCCTTCAACCGTTTCGCCGACAAGATCGCCGCCGTGCTGCTGCAAATCCGTGTTGCGTCCGATACGGTGCGCACCGCCTCGGGCGAGATCGCTGCTGGCAACAGTGACCTGTCGACGCGCACCGAGTCGCAAGCGAGCGCGCTGGAAGAAACCTCGGCGGCCATGGAGCAACTGATGGCCACTGTCCAGCAGAATGCCGAAAACGCCCAGCAAGCCAACGAACTGGCCGCCAGCGCCACCCAGGTGGCCGGGCGCGGTGGCGAAGTGGTGCAGCAGGTGGTGCTAACCATGGGTGATATCAATACTGCCTCGCGCAAGATCGTCGACATTATCGGCACCATCGACGGCATCGCCTTCCAGACCAATATCCTCGCCCTCAATGCCGCCGTGGAAGCGGCGCGGGCCGGCGAAATGGGCCGCGGCTTTGCGGTCGTGGCGACCGAAGTGCGCTCGCTCGCCGGCCGCTCGGCCGAAGCGGCCAAGGAGATCAAGGCGCTGATCGGCGACTCCGTGACCCAGGTCGACGCGGGCAGCCGGCTGGTGGAAAGCGCCGGCGTGACCATGACGGAAGTGGTCGACAGCATCGGCAAGCTCGCTGCCATCGTCAGGCAGATCAGCAGTGCCAGCCATGAACAGAGCAGCGGCATCACCGAAGTGGGCACGGCGGTGACGCAAATGGATGAAAACACCCAGCAGAATGCCGCCCTGGTCGAGCAGGCCGCCGCCGCCGCGCAATCGCTGCAGCAGCAAGCCAGCGCACTGGCCGAGGTGGTGGCAGGCTTCAAGCTGCCGCAGATGGAAGGCAACGCTTTGACCTCGCCGGCGCGGGCGCCACAGGCCGGCTCGCGCGATGCGCTGCGCCTGCACTGATACGGGAGATTGACCATGTCTGCAAACTATCGTGGCGCGCTGCTGGCCGGGGCGTTGATCTTGCTGTGTAACGCCGTAGCGGCCGAGGAAGTGGCCAAGTCGCCCTGGACCGTCGGCGGCGCGGTCCGCTTCAATTATGTCTACAAGAGCTGGCAGGACGACTATCCAAGCGGTTTCGTCGGCCTGGACACAGCCCGGCTGGACGTCAATTACGACGACGGCACCTTGCTCGGCTCGGCGCAATACCGCTACAACCGCTACCCGAAGGGGCAGGGCGGCTACTGGCAGCACTTCCTGCATCACGGCTGGGTCGGCATGCGCCTGGCCGACAAGAGCACGGTGCAAGCAGGCCTGGTGAAAAACCCGTTCGGGCTGCAGCCGTTCGCGTCCAATAATTTTTATGAGTCGATGGCGTTTTATACCGGTTTCGAGGACAAGTACGATCTCGGCCTGACCTACGCCAGCCGGCCCGGCCCCGTCGAGTGGCAGCTGGGCTTTTTCCCGCGCGACGGCGGCTCCTATGGCGGCGGCAGCAATACGGCCGGCGCCTCGAATCGCTACTCGTACAATATCGTGCCCGACGACGCCCAGCAGGGGTATGCCACCGGCCAGCGCGACCACGAACGCATGACCTTCACCGGCCGCGTGGTGGCGCACATCGGCAGCGCCGGGCAGCATGAAGTGGGGCTGTCCGGCCTGACCGGCACCATCCGTAACGACACCCGCAGCGAAGGACGCGACACCCGCCGCAATGCCGTGGCGCTGCACTACCGGGGCGGCACCGGGCCATGGAATGTCATGCTGGAAGCCTTGCGCTACAGCTACGGCACCAGCCACGGCGCGAACCAGACCTATGGCGGGCTCGATTCGAACAGCTTTGTCATCTTGGGCGCCTTCGGTTATCCCTACCCGGTGGCGTCCAAAGGCGATATCTATATCGCCAACCTCAGCTATGATATTCCGGGTACCCTGGGGCCGCTGGGCGGCTTCAAGCTGTACAACGACTACAGCATCCTGCGCAAGCGTGTCGGCAATTACAAAAGTTCGGTGCAGAATGTCAGCGGCTTGACTTTTTCAACCGGCAAATGGGTGTTCTATGCCGATTTCATGCTGGGCAAGCACCACCCCTACCTGTCGCCGGACGGCGACGGGCTGGCCTCGACCTCCAGCGTACACGATGGCTACACGCGCAGGATCAACCTGCAGGCGGGTTATTATTTCTGAACCAGGGAAAAAACATGGCAAACAACCCGCAGCATCCTGATGGCCACTGGCGCCGCTTCGGCCGCGGCATGCTGCTCGCGCTGCTGATCGTGGTGGCCTGGAGCGCCATTTGCTGGAATCTGCGCGACTACAGCGGACCGTTCTGGCTGGAACTCAACCAGATCGGCCTCTTCCCTCTCTATGTGCTGGCCATGCTGGCGCAGATCGTGGTGGCCCTGCTGCTGGCGCGCTGGAAAACCTGGTGGTGGAGCGCCGGCATCATCTGCGGCACCGTGCTGGGCATGGCCGGCCCGATTGCGCTGGCGCTGATCGCCGCCAGTGGCATGCCGGCGATGCGGTATTGAGGCAGGACGGTCAGCATGCGCTGCGACCCATGGCTACCACTCGGCCGAACTGCTTGCAGCGGACGTATCGCGCTCGCCCAGTTGCAGCTCGAGCTCGAGTGCGGAGCACCAGCTGAGTAACTGCTTGACGCTGATTTCATCAGGATGGCTCTCCAGGTGCGAGATGCGGTTCTGGCTCAAGCCGACGCGAATGCCCACAGTCGCCTGAGTCATTTTGTGTTGTTTGCGGGTCGATGCGAGCAATTGGCCGAGCTGCGACGCTGTGAGAAGACGTTGGGTGGTGGGCGAGAAAGACATGTATGGTATCCGTTATTCAGATATATCGATTTTATCTGAAAAACAGATATATTACAGATAGCTGGCAAGCAGATAAAGTAGATGCCCTTGGTGTGGTGGCAATCAAGGGAGGTATGAAAGAGGCTGGACCTGGCCGCTGTGACTGGCCAATTCCCGAAGGTGCTCAAAAAACGTCGAAGGTGCTCATTAAACTATGTGAGCATCTTCGGGGAAATGCAGCGCCTTCGTGGATATCCAGTTGCTGGCACTGTTCGGCTGCAATTGCGGTGACCTGCTTAGTTTTGAGTTGGTTTCAAGCAGTGCCAGCGCACAGGATTAATTGCCGCTCAGACCGATACCGAAATCCTTAATCGCTTTCACGAGCCGCTGGCGCGCCTTGCTGGCCTGTAGTTGCGCTTCACCTGAAGATAGTCCCAAATCAGCGGACGTTAGCCTTCACGCGCCATTTGTCGAAGGGCGGGGGAACTTCCCTTTTTCGTTACTCCACATGCAGTTGTCGCGTAGGCACATTTAATGCCACGCGTATTCGGCTCCGGCCGCTGTGCATAAATCGTTACGGATGACCTTGGCTCCAGTCGTCTGGGCCATTCGCCATGATCGCCTAAAATCGGCGTGATAATTGCACCCCGATTCGCAGCCTTCCGATAAAGTATCCCGACCTCGTTGATAGTGACAGCGAATGCACTGAGATTCGTTACAGTAATACTCATGCCTATGTGTTGAGGTGCTCCACCATAAGGAATTGCGTGAGCTGGCCTGACCCGGAGTTTCATCCTTGATTTGTCCACACTGGCCCAAGTGTTCACCACCCCCAGCACCGCGCCGACAGTGGCAATCGCAATTGTAAATACTTGAAGCAGGGTCACCCCAGCTAACGGCGCGTTGAAGTCTAAAGTCACGATACCCTCTTCGTTCTCAAAAAGGCAAGTATAGCTTAAGCGAGAAGGTGTTAGAAAACGAACGATTTCTAACATCTACAAACATCAACATAAATCTATGTTGGAAATATAGGGATTGCTATTTCTAACAGGTAGATATATTCTAACAGTGTTTTCTAACAGTCTTAACCGGAGTAACATCATGGCAACCTTCGCATACGGCCGCGTCAGCACCAAAGAGCAAACCGCAGACAACCAGAAGATGGAAATTGAAGCGGCCGGCCACCATGTCGATTACTGGTATGCGGATACCATCAGTGGCAAGACCAGCGCCAGCGAGCGCCCGGAGTTTGCCGCGCTGCTGGCGCAGATTCGCAATGGCGAAACGCTGGTAGTGGCGAAGCTCGACCGCCTGGGCCGCGACGCGCAGGACGTCGGCGCCACGGTCAAGCTGCTGGCAGCCCGCAAGATTGCCGTCATTGTCCTGCAGCTGGGCAAGCTGGACCTGACCTCGCCAGCCGGCAAGATGATGATGACCATGTTGGCAGCTGTGGCCGAGATGGAGCGCGATTTGCTGGTGGAGCGCACGCAGGCGGGCTTGGCGCGCGCGAAGAGCGAAGGTAAAACGCTGGGGCGCCCGTCGAAGACCACAGTTGAGCAACGTGTAGAAATCACGGCTAAGTACGTGGCTGGTGAAAGTGTTAGTGCACTGGCACGTACGTACCAGGTATCACGCGCAAACATTCTAAGCGTTGTAAAGCCTTCATGAGCTTAGGCGTAAAAAAGGCCTAACAAGAAATGTTAGGCCTTTTTTCCCGAAATTATGCAATAGCAATTGCGGGAAACAATCTTTTACGCCGTTCCTTGACGATTGATGGAACGTACTTATTTTTCTCGTGCTGGTTCCCTAAGCCCAGCAGCTCATACAATGAGCCACCAATGCCAGGCAACACATTCTCGCCGTCTTTGTCTTTCTCCGTATCAGTAACAAAGTGAACATATTCAAATTTCGCACTTATAGCTGGCGGGAATTCCCTCTCCAACCGACCTTCTGCTCCGATTAGCATGACAGGTGAGGCTACAATGATGCGTGAGGGTTGCGAAAAAGAAACAGCTCTTGTTAAATTGGTCTTAACTACACATGCACCCGAGATGATTGATTTCACCACGATAAATATTGAATTCTCCGGTGGAAACTCTTCTTTATACTGGCGGCTTATTGGGGAAAGCGATACTCCATTTTCCCGGATTTTTTCATTCCAGAGACAAACTAAGTGAACACGCTCGGCAAACCCATCCTGCTCTAAAGCCTCAATGAGACCCCGTGCTAAGAAATCCGCGTCTTCGACTGTGCATACAACACAAATCGCAGAATTTTGATTTTTAGGCAACTTTGGAATGATGCCAGCACCCAGATGCCTACCAATTTGCAACATATGCTCTTGGTACTTCATCGGATTGCCCTGAATGGTGTGCAACTCGTCCACGAGCTGCTTAGCTACAGGGTCTTCATAGGAAAAATGGGTAAAAGTTCTCATGGGAGAAGCTCCTCAAAGCCATCAAATGTTGTTGGCTGCACTTGCTCGACGTTTGCTTGAAATTGTACGAACTGTGGGTCATTGCAGCTAAAACCAAACACACCTGTGGTGCCAAACGCTGACCAGTTAAAGAACCCCTTGCTTACATCGTACGTCAATCCTGCAATTCCATCAAGAATGCTTTTGAAGCGAACGCTTAGGATAACCGGCGCCTCAACCAGTTCGATTAAGCGAATTTGGTTAGGATGAAACCGATTGACCGACTTCAAAATTGCCTCGACACTGGCGCCTTCGGGATGATCAAGACAACCCATGATCAGAACGCCTAGCACCCCGGTTAACTCGTCTGCACACGGCGTTTTAGACTTTGACAGTTGCTTCAGCACAGGATGGAGTGACTCATTTTCCAAGACCAATCTGTTGACTGACTCGCTGTAAGGAAAATATCGAACCGTAGAGTGAGGCGCTATATCACCTGGCATTGAGTCCTGCAACGCAGTCTGTTGCGCAGCATTTGCAACAACTAGATGAGTAGTCGGGTTCGCCTGTTTTTCATAGCTAGCAACTGCGTACTGATAAGAAAAGTCCGTTGCTATAGGATGGTCGCCAGTTGTCCACGAGATTGATGCAACATTTTTCAACTGATAGTAACTGTTTGCTTCGCTGCTACTGACCATCATATCGTCGACGAACCCATAGGTTTGTCCACGTAAAAAAGGCCAAGCAGGGATAGTACCATCTAGCCTATGGGACACAATTTCAGCAACCGAGTAAGCGAGAAAATAATCCTCATACCGGCTGCCTTTTTTCCCATTTGAGCCCCCACGATGCTTATTTTGTGCGTACTTAGCAGCAGCTTCGCCTAAGCACGCCGTAATGGATGCCAAGGAGCTATCTGGGACTACTGGAGACACGTCAGAAATAATTTGCATGCAAGCCCTAGTTCTTTAGTGACCGAATTTATCCTCCTGCCACGGAACAAGCGCATTAGAGGAAGAGAAGCGTCAAGTAAAAACCTACATGGCGCCTACATGAAAAAAAATTTCAAAAAAAGCGACAAAGGATTGCAAGCCAACAGCCTGCAACCCTTTGATTTTCCAACTGAATTCTGGTGCCGACTGCCGGTTTCGAACTGGCCACCTGATGATTACAAATCAACTGCTCTACCAAATGAGCTAAGTCGGCAGAAACTGCGCGTTGCGAATTATACGCTATTTAATGCGCGTTAGGGTCGGGCGGCCGCCTTTTTTTGGTGGCTCGTCGTCGCCGGGCGGCGTGTCGCGTGGTTCGGTCGATCCGGTGTTGCCGGTCGGGACCGATGATAGAGTCGGGCCGCTCGCTGCCGGGGCCGGTGGTGGTGGCGCGTCGCTGGATGCGGGGCTGTCGGTTGGCTGGCCGTGCGGGTCGTCGTTGCCCAGCACGGGTTCGAACGCCATGCCCTGGCCGTTTTCGTTGGCGTAGATGGCCATCACGTTGTCGACCGGCACGTAGATTTCACGCGAGACGCCGCCGAAGCGGGCGTGGAAGCGCACGGCGTCGTTGTCCATCTTCAGGCCGCTGGTGGCACCAAAGCTGATGTTCAGGACGATTTCGCCTTTTTTCACGTATTCCATCGGTACCGTGGTGCGCGAATCGACTTTGACCGCGAGGTAGGGCGTGTAGCCGCTGTCGGTGCACCACTCGTAGATGGCGCGCAGCATATAAGGTTTGGTTGAGATTTCAGACATGATAGGCACTGTGAGGCGGGTGCGCCGCCGTTGCTGCAAGGCGGTGCACCGGTATTTCAAAGGACGCAGAATGTCCCGGCAAGCTTGGCCTGCCGGGCAACTCTTTTAACGGCGCATGACTTTTTCCGACGGCGTCAGCGCTTCGATATAGGCCGGACGCGAGAAGATGCGTTCGGCGTATTTCATCAGCGGCGCGGCCGTTTTCGACAGTTCGATGCCGTAGTGGTCCAGGCGCCACAGCAGCGGCGCAACAGCCACGTCGAGCATCGAGAATTCGTCGCCCAGCATGTACTTGTTTTTCAGGAACAGCGGCGCCAGGGTTGTCAGGCGGTCGCGGATTTCCGCGCGTGCCTTGTCGTGGCTCTTGTCGTTGCTCTTGGCGCGTTCGCTTTCAAGCACGTGCACGTGCACGAACAGTTCTTTTTCAAAGTTGAACAGCATCAGGCGCGCGCGGGCACGCATCAGCGGATCGGCCGGCATCAGTTGCGGATGCGGGAAGCGCTCATCGATGTACTCGTTGATGATGTTCGATTCATACAGAATCAGTTCACGCTCGACCAGGATCGGCACCTGGCCATACGGGTTCATGGTCGAAATGTCTTCCGGCTTGTTGAACAGGTCGACGTCGCGCACTTCGAAGTCCATGCCTTTTTCAAACAGGACCAGGCGGCAGCGTTGCGAAAATGGGCAGGTTGTACCCGAATAGAGAACCATCATTTTTTATAGTTCCTTAGAAACAAAGGGGGTGAAGCCGCGAACGGCTCACCCCAGGTCGCTTGTCCACTCATGCGGACAACGCAGAAACAGGCATTAACCGGCCTTCAGCCGGCGCCTCACTTATTTGACTTCCTTCCAGAACGACGCATTCAGGCGCCATGCCAGCAGCGCAAAAGCCGACAGGAACAGCAGTACCCAAACGCCCAGGCGCTTGCGTGTCTGTTGTGCCGGTTCGGCCATCCACTCCATGTAGCCGACCAGGTCGGCCACCGCAGTGTCATACTCGATCTTGTTCAACGTGCCTGGCTTGACTTGTTCGAAGCCGACAAATTTGTGGATTTTCTTGGCCGCATCATGCGGATCAGTCTCTTCCACGAACTTGGCAGTCTGGATACCTTGCAACTCCCATAACACATGCGGCATGGCAACATTCGGCACGACCATGTTGTTCCAGCCGGTCGGCCGCGTGTCGTCTTTATAGAACGTACGCAGGTAAGTATACAGGTAGTCGCCGCCTGTGCCAGCGGAAGATGATTTCGCGCGCGAAATTACCGACAAATCGGGCGGAACCACGCCGAAAAAGGCCTTGGCGTCCTTCGGCGCCAGCGCCGTGGTCATCAGGTCGCCCACTTTATCACCTGAGAACAACAGATTTTTCTTGATCTGGTCTTCCGTCAAGCCCAGGTCTTTCAGGCGGTTGTAGCGCATCGAGACGGCGGCGTGGCAATTGAGGCAATAGTTGACGAACAGTTTGGCGCCATGTTGCAGCGCCGCCATGTTGGTCTGGCGGTCAGGCGCCTTGTCGAGCGGAAAGCCACCTTCGCTGGCCAGGGCCAGGGCGGGCACGAACGCCAGGATGGCGAGCAGTTTTTTTGCAATCTTCATTTGATGTATGTCCTTTGAGCGTGGCGTGGGATCGGCTTAGTGCGCGTGAAACGTCACACGCGACGGCACGGTCTTGAACTTGCCCATTGCACTCCACCATGGCATCAGCAGGAAAAAGCTGAAGTAAATCAGGGTGCACACTTGCGACACGATGGTCTTGGCGTCGGTTGGCGCTTGCGTGCCGAGGTAGCCGAGGATCAGGAACGACAGGCCAAAGATGGCATACACAATCTTGTGCCAGCTCGGACGGTAGCGGATCGACTTTACCGGCGAATGGTCCAGCCATGGCAAGAACGCCAGGATCACCACCGAGCCGCCAAAGAACACCACGCCCCAGAATTTCGCGTCCAGCACCTGTGGCAGCATGCCGACGATGGCCAGCAGGGCAATCACGGCAATCGCCGTCTTGACCTTGATCGACAGGCGCGACTTGAGCCAGATGAAGACCACGTAGGCGGCCACGGCGCCCATCAGCACGTACATGAAGTCGGCGGTGGTGGCGCGCAGCACCGAGTAGAACGGCGTGAAGTACCAGGTTGGCGCGATATGCAGCGGGGTTTTCAGCGAGTCGCCCGGCAGGAAGTTGTTGTACTCCAGGAAGTAGCCGCCCATTTCCGGCGCAAAGAACACTACCGCGCTGAAAATCACCAGGAAGATCGACACGCCGAACAGGTCGTGCACGGTGTAGTAGGGGTGCGACGGGATCGAATCGAGCGGATGGCCGTCGGCGCCCAGGGTTTCCTTCACTTCGATGCCGTCCGGATTGCTCGAACCGACTTCGTGCAGGGCGATCAAATGCGCTGCGACCAGGCCCAGCAGGACCAGCGGGATGGCGATCACGTGGAAGGCAAAGAAACGGTTCAGGGTGGCGTCGGAGACCACGTAGTCGCCACGGATCCACAGCGACAAATCAGGGCCGATGAAGGGAATTGCGCCGAACAGGTTGACGATCACCTGGGCGCCCCAGTACGACATCTGGCCCCATGGCAGCAGGTAGCCGAAGAACGCTTCGGCCATCAGGCACAGGAAGATGGCGAAACCGAACAGCCAGATCAGTTCGCGTGGCTTGCGGTAGGAACCGTACAGCAGGCCGCGCGTCATGTGCAGGTAGACGATGATGAAGAAGGCCGAAGCGCCGGTCGAGTGCATGTAGCGCACCAGCCAGCCCCACGGTACTTCGCGCATGATGTATTCGACCGAATTGAAGGCCAGCGCCGCATCGGGCTTGTAGTGCATGGTCAAAAAGATGCCGGTGACGATTTGCAGCACCAGCACCAGCATCGCCAGCGAGCCGAAGATGTACCAGAAATTGAAGTTTTTCGGGGCGTAGTATTTGCCCCACTGGTCGTTCCACAGCTTGGTCAGGGGAAAGCGGTCATCGACCCAGCCCACTGCTTTTTGCGCGGCCGGCGCATCGGCCGGGAATTTGGTTTCTTTGAAAGCAGCCATGATCAAGCCTCGCCTTTCGCGTCTTTACCAATCACCAGGGTGGTGTCGCTCAGGTACATGTGGCGCGGCACCTGCAGGTTGTCCGGCGCCGGCTTGTTCTTGTACACGCGGCCGGCCATGTCGAAGGTCGAGCCGTGGCAAGGGCACAAGAAGCCGCCTTCCCAGTCATCGGGCAGGGAAGGTTGTGGACCGGGAGTAAATTTCGAGGAAGGCGAGCAGCCGAGGTGGGTACAGATGCCGACGGCGACCAGGATTTCAGGCTTGATGGAGCGCCATTCGTTCATGCAGTACTCTGGCGTGAACTCGGCAGGATTGCGTTGCGAATTGGCATCGGCGACCTTGCCGTCGGTTTTCTTCAGCGACGCGACCATTTCCGGCGTGCGCTTGAGGATCCAGACCGGTTTGCCGCGCCATTCGACGGTGCGCATTTCGCCGGGCTGCAAGGTGGCAATGTCTACTTCGACCGGCGCGCCTGCGGCTTTCGCCCGCTCCGACGGCTGGAAGGTGCTTACCAAGGCTCCTGCGGTTGCCAACCCGACTACACTGCCCGCCGCGCACGTGGCGACGAGCAAGCCGCGGCGGCCTGAATCGACCTGCTTTTCGTTACTCATGCAAACCCCAATCAGTCAAAATGCGAATCTTTATTATGAATGGCAGCCGCGAAACATCCGTCGCCGAAGCGCTTTCCCACCGTTTGCCAGGCGCCGTCTCTTTGTATGCGCTTTGTACGCGCTTTGTACGATAACGTGGCAATATCCCTGCGGAACTTCGGTCAATGGCGCAGCCCATGCCATTTTCTTGTTAATTGTCATAGCGCAAAAAAGCCGCTGCTGGCAACCGCAAATTATAAGTGAAGCAAACAACGAATAAAACCAAAACGTTGCTTGTACCATAATTTATATACTTTTGCAGGGAGTGGCTAGTTCTTTCGAACTAGAAAGTTTGCGGCATGCGGGAATGCTGCGACCGCACATGCAAAATCCGGGTGGAAACAGAATCAATAGTATGATCGTCATGTTTTTTTATACTTATCTGAAGGGGAAATTCATGGCAATGATGAAAGAATTCAAAGAATTCGCAATGAAGGGCAATGTGGTCGATCTGGCGGTCGGTGTCATCATCGGCGGCGCCTTCGGCAAGATTGTCGATTCACTGGTGCAAGACGTCATCATGCCGCCGATCGGCCGCATTTTCGGCGGCCTCGATTTCGCCAATTACTACCTGCCCCTGAATGGACAGGCTACCACCATGACCCTGGTGGAGGCGAAAAAGGCCGGCGCCGTATTGGCCTACGGTAACTTCCTGACCATCTTGCTCAATTTCATCATTCTCGCCTTTATCATTTTCCAGATGGTACGGTTGATGAACAAGGCGCGCCGCGCCCATACGCCGCCGCCGGCACCGGCCGCGCCACCGGTCACGCCGGAAGACATCATGCTGCTGCGCGAGATCCGCGACTCGCTCAAGGGCGCACCAAAAAACAACGATCTGGCACAATAAGCCGTTCCGGCGTGGGCCGGCTGACTTGGGTGGATTTTTATGCGACGTTTCTGGTTGTTGTTTGCACAAACCGTGACCATCGCGCTGGCGCTGTATTTTGTGTATGGCGCCTTGCGCCCGGCCAGCCGGCTCCAGCAACTCGGTTCGCCCGCCACCCCGATCCCCGTGGTGGAAACGGCGTCGAGCAGCCTGGCGCCGGGCTCGTTTCGCGACGCGGCGGCGCGCGCCATGCCGGCGGTGGTCAACATATTGACCACCCAGGCGCCCAAGCGCGGCGCCCATCCCCTGATGCGCGACCCCTTCTTCAAGCGTTTCTTCGGCGAACGCACGCCGGACATGGATGAAGAAGGCAGCGCGATGAAAAACAGCCTCGGTTCGGGCGTGATCGTCAGCCCCGAAGGCTATATTCTCACCAACAACCACGTGGTCGAAGGCGCCGACGAAATCGAAGTCGTGCTGACCGACGGGCGCAAGGCGCCGGCGCAGGTGGTCGGCCTGGACCCGGAAACGGACCTGGCCGTGATCAAGGTCAAGCTCGACAAGCTGCCGGTGATCGTGCTGGGCCAGTCCGAGCAGGCGCGCGTGGGCGACGCCGTGCTGGCGATCGGCAACCCGTTCGGCGTGGGCCAGACCGTGACCATGGGCATCATTTCCGCGCTGGGCCGCAATAACCTGCATATCAACAGTTTTGAAAACTTCATCCAGACCGACGCGGCCATCAACTTCGGCAATTCGGGCGGCGCCCTGGTCGATACGCGCGGCAACCTGATCGGCATCAATACGGCCATCTATTCGCAAAGCGGCGGCTCGGTCGGCATCGGCTTTGCCATTCCCGTTTCCACCACCAAGACGGTGATGGAAGCGATCATCAAGAACGGCCATGTGGTGCGCGGCTGGATCGGCGTGGAAACCCAGGACATCACGCAGGAGCTGGCCGAAAGCTTCGGCCTGCAGCGCAGCACCGGCGCCATTATTGCCGGCGTGGTGCGCGGCGGCCCGGCCGACAAGGCCGGCATCAAGCCGGGCGACATCCTGCTCAACGTCGACGGCAAGAGCGTCGGCGACACCACCGAAATGCTGAATTTGATCGCGCAACTGCCGCCGGGCGAAAAAGCTAAAATGACGGTGCTGCGCAAGAGCCGCGAGGCAGCGCTCGAGGTGGTGGTGGGCAAGCGTCCGACCCCGAAAGAACTGAACAAATAGCAAGAATCGGAAACTGACACATGCATGTGCGTGATTTGACCCAATTTTTACGTGAACTGAGCGAAAACAACAACCGTCCCTGGTTTGTGATGAACAAGCCGCGCTACGATATCCTGCGCGAGGAATTCCTGGCCCTGGTGACTTCATTGATTGCCGAACTCGGCAAGTTCGATCCGGCTGTGAAATTCTGTAATCCCAAGAAGGCGATGTTCCGCATCAACCGCGACGTGCGCTTTGCACATGACAAAAGCCCGTATAAAACACGTTTTTCGGCGGCGATCGCGCCGAACGACATGCGCCGCCCCAGCAAGGCCGGCGGCCCCACGTATTATGTGCAGATCGATGGCAAGGGCCAGGTGCTGTTTGGCGCCGGCGAATACATGCCGCCGCCTGGCCGGCTGAAGGCGCTGCGCGAGCATATGGTCAACGATGCGCCAGGGTTTTCCAAAGTGCTCAAGAATAAGCGCTTGAAGGCCCGTTTCGGCACCATCCAGGACGAGGGCAAGCTGCAGCGTCCACCCAAGGGTTTTGACGCTGATGCCGAACATATCGAATTCATCAAGCTGAAAAGCTTTTTTGTCTGGACCGAGCTGCCGTTGCCATTGAACGAGCCGGAAAAACTGTTGCCGCTGATGGCCGAAGGCCTGAAGGATGCGTTTCCACTGGTCCAATGGATGCGCGGTGCCAAAGAGGAAGTCGAGGAAGCGGCGGACTAACTGAACAGGAGCGCATGATGGCATTGAACCACGCAACTTCAGGGCAGGTAATCGATGTGCAGCGCGCCAGCGGCGAGGATCTGACGCAATTTTCCTCGATTGCGCTGGCCAGGACGGACGAGCTGGAACTGATCCGCATGTGCATGCCCAAGGGCAAAACCATGCCCGAACATCATGTGCTGGGAGAGGTCACCTTGCTGTGCCTGCAAGGTCAGGTGGCGCTCGACGCCCACGGCAGCGTGCAGCTGCTGGGGCCGGGCCAGATGGTGTACCTCAATGGCGGCCAGGCCCACGCGCTCGAAGCGCGCGAAGACAGCCTGTTGCTGATGACCATCTTGCTGGCCAAGACCGGCCGCTGAATCAGCTCACACCCGGTTGGCTTCGTCGCGCGGATCGCGCGCCAGCAATTGCTGTACCATTTCCTGTGGCAAGTCGCCATCGAACAGTACGCCGGCCACCGCGTTGGTGATCGGCATGTCGACCTGCATGCGTTGCGCCAGCTCGCGCACGGCGCGCGCGCATGGCACGCCTTCGGCCACATGGCCCAGTTCGGCCACGATGGTAGCCAACGGCTTGCCTTGCGCCAGCCCCAGGCCGACTCTGCGGTTGCGCGATAAATCACCGGTGCAGGTCAGAATCAGGTCGCCCATACCGGTCAGGCCCATGAAGGTTTCTGTCTGGCCACCCAAGGCCGTGCCCAGGCGCGTGATTTCGGCCAGGCCACGCGTGATCAGCGCGGCGCGGGCGTTCAGCCCCAGGCCCAGGCCATCGGCCACGCCGGTGGCAATCGCCAGCACGTTTTTCACGGCGCCGCCTACTTCCACGCCGACTAGGTCATCGCTGGCATACACGCGGAAATTACCACCATGCAAGGCTGACACCACGCAGGCGCGCAGCACCGCATCATGTGAGGCAATCGTCAGCGCGCATGGCAGGCCGCGCGCCACTTCCTGCGCAAACGACGGGCCGGACAGGGCGCCGCCAGCGACCTTGTCACCGAGGATGTCCTGGAAGATCTGGTGTGGCAGCAGGCCGGTGCCGTTTTCAAACCCCTTGCACAGCCACACCAGGTTGGGGATGTGCTTGTCTTTCAGCTGCAGCAGCAGCGGGCGCAGGCCGGCCACCGGGCAGGCGGCAACCAGCAGGGCATGCTCGCCGCTGGCATGGTTGAGTGCGGCGTCGAAATCGGCGGAGATGGCCAGTTGCGGCGGCAGCGCAAAGCCGGGCAGGTAGCTGTTTTCGCCGCTGGCGGCCATGGCCGCCATGGCCTCGGCGTTGCGGCCCCACAACAGTACGTCGTGGCGGGCGGCCAGCGCCATCGCCACCGCCGTGCCCCAGGCGCCGGCGCCGAGAATGGTGATACGGCGGCGCGCGCTGGCGGTGCTTGCGCTGGTATCAGGGGAAACTGGCATGTCTTACAGGCCCCACACTTCGCTGGTCTTGACGTAGCCGGTCTGGCCATCCTTGTGGCGCACCTTGAGCCAGCCACTGCTCGGCTGTTCGCTCATTTCCAGCAGCACGCCCTTGTCGAGCAGCAGCACCGCCGACGAGGTGTCGTCAGGACCGGCGCGTACTTTCAGGTTGGCGGCGCGCGCCACCACGTTGCGTTTGGCGGACAGGCCCTTGGCTTCGGTCCAGGCCATTTCGCCACTGGCGTCGCGCACCTTGACCCATTCGCCGTAGCTGAGCACGACTTCAAGCGGCATGCCGCGCGGCGCCACATACAGCTTGCCGCCCTTGGCCGACGGCGCGTCGTACAGTATCACGGGCGCCGCGCCCACGGTCTTGAAGTCGACGGCGTGGCTGGTGGCCGTAGCCAGCAACAGCAGGGCGCCTGAGATCCAACGCAATTTGCTCATGAGCGTACTTTTCAACATGATGTTTGGTGAACCTTGAATGAAACACGGCGGCCTGAGCAAGCGAGCCGCCGTGTCGGGCCAACCCAGGACGGGTTGGCGGAGTCATGCCGAAACTTAATTGATGGTTTCGTTAGGCGCTGCTGCAGTCGCGTCAGCAATCGCTTGCAGACGTTGCTGGTAGAACACTTCGAAGTTGATCTCGGCCAGGTGCACTGGCGGGAAGCCGGCACGGGTGATCACGTCGGCGATGTTGGCGCGCAGGTAAGGGTAGATGATGTTCGGGCAGCCGATTCCCAGCAGCGGATCGAGTTGATCGGCAGGGATGTTGCGTGCTTCGAAGATACCAGCTTGCTTGCCTTCAACCAGGAAAGCGACTTTTTCGCCAACCTTGGCCGTCACGGTGATGGTCACGGTGGCTTCAAAGATGCCGTCGGCCAGAGGCTCGGCGCTCACGTCCAGAGCGACTTCGATGGCCGGCGCTTCTTGTTCCAGGAAGATGGCTGGGGAATTTGGTTGTTCCAGCGACATGTCTTTCAGATAGACGCGTTGGATTTGGAAGACTGGTTGCAGATTTTCGTCAGACATGGAACGCTTTCGTTGTAATGGACAAGAACGGCACACCGTTCAAATAGGGTGCGTACAAATACGGTGCTTGCGGCAAACCGTGCCGGATAGGCGCAACTTGCTGGGGTGCGAGGGCAATTGTATCAAAACAATACCGCCAAAAACCAAGCAATTTCTCGACCCCACTTTATATCAGGTTGCCGTGCCATTTAACAAGGGGTCCAGCTTGCCGGCTTGATCCAGCGCATACAGGTCATCGAAACCACCGACATGGGTGTCGCCGACATAAATTTGCGGGACCGTACGGCGGCCCGTGCGTTCCATCATCTTGACGCGCTCGGCAGGATCGAGGTCGACGCGCACTTTTTGCACGGTCACGCCTTTGGCTTCGAGCAGGCGCTCGGCGCGGATGCAATACGGGCACACGGCGGTGCTATACACGATTACGGGGACGGACATGGTGTTCTCCTTGTGTGAGTGCTCGGTGGCAAAGTGGCGGGCCTTATTTGGCCAGCGACGGTTTGGCCAGCAACGGTGTTTTCAATGGCAGGCCCTGCTTGGTCCATTCGTCGATGCCGCCTTCCAAGCTAGTTGCTTCAGCGAAACCAGCCTTGGTCAGCGCCGCAACCGCGGTTGCGGAGCGCGATCCTTTCTGGCAAACCACTACAATGGGGCGTGTTTTGAATTTTTCCAGCTCGCCCATGCGTTTTGCCAGTTCTGCCACTGGAATATTTTTTGCGTCCGGCAGATGACCCTTGGCGAATTCGTCCGCCGTGCGCACGTCGAGCACCATGGTCTTGCCACGATTGATCAACTGGGTCACTTCGAGTACGGTGGCGCGTTTGCCGCGCATCGACAGCAGTGGCCAGAGCAGGGCGCCGCCCGACAGGATGACGATGGCAAGCAGAAAAATATGGTCGATAATGAATTTCACGAAGGGTCCAATGGTTTAAGTCAATGCGCGCATTATAAAATAGAAGCCGGAACAGTTCTTTTTTACCTTTGCTTTTTTGATTGAAACCTTTTAGAAGATAGAACCATGTACAAAATCGTTTTCATGCGTCACGGCGAGTCCACCTGGAACCTCGATAACCGCTTCACCGGCTGGACCGACGTCGATCTGACGGCCAAGGGCATCAACGAAGCCAAGGCTGCCGGCCAGATCCTGAAAGAAGAAGGCTTTACTTTCGACGTGGCCTATACCTCGGTGCTCAAGCGCGCCATCCGCACCCTGTGGCTGGCGCTGGACGAAATGGACATGATGTACCTGCCGGTGAAGAACGACTGGCGTTTGAACGAGCGCCACTACGGCGCCCTGCAGGGCCTGGACAAGGCGGAAACGGCCGCCAAGTATGGCGACGAGCAAGTATTGGTCTGGCGCCGCAGCTACGACACGCCGCCGCCGGAGCTGGCGCAGGACGACGAGCGCGCCTCGTTCAACGATCCGCGTTATGCCGGCCTGCCGAAAGCGTCGATTCCCTTGACCGAATGCCTGAAAGACACCGTGGCGCGCGTGATGCCGGCCTGGGACGAGGAAATCGCGCCGGCCATTCGCGCCGGCAAGAAGATCATTATCTCGGCCCACGGCAACAGCCTGCGCGCCCTGATCAAGATGCTCGACGGCATCAGCGACGCCGACATTGTCGGTCTGAACATCCCGAACGGCCAGCCGCTGGTGTATGAACTCGATGCCGACCTGAAACCGATCCGTCATTACTACCTGGGCGACCCGGCAGCGATTGCGGCAGCCCAGGCTGCCGTGGCGAACCAAGGGAAGGCCAAGTAACTTTGCAGTCTTTCTTCCGTAGCACAGTGATCGCCCCCTCTGCTGAACGTCCCCTGCCGGCCTGGCGCGCCGGCGCCGTGTTGTGCCTGGCGCTGCTGCTTTCCAGCGGTGCCGCGCATGCCAGACCCACCGAACGCAGCAAGCAGAAGGCGGCTGCGGAATTGCAGCGCGCCGGCCTGCAGCAAAAGCTGACGGCCCTGAAACGCGATATCAGCCAGACCGAAAGCGCCAAGGACGACGCGGCCGATACCCTGGCCGAGTCGGAGGAGGCGATCTCCAACGCCAATCGCGCGCTGCGCGACCTGGCGCAGGAGCAAAGCGAGACCAGCGTCAAGCTCAATGCGCTGGGCAAGGAGCACCGCGAGCTGACGGCGACGGTGGAAAAACAAAAAGGACAACTGTCGAAATTGCTGCGCGAGCAATATGTCGCCGGCAATGAAGACCGCATGAAGCTGCTGCTGTCGGGCGACAATCCGAACCGCATCAACCGCGACCTGCAACTGATGGCCTATGTGTCGCAGGCGCAGGCGCGACTGCTCGAATCGTTGCGCGCGAACTTGCTGGCGGTGGAAAAAAACCAGGCCGAGGTGCAGAACGCCAAGGATGAGCTGGAAGAAATCGCCCAGGAAGAACGCGACCAGAAAGTCGTGCTGGAACAGGAAAAGGCGCGCCGCGCCAGCATGCTGGCCAATCTGTCGCAGCGCCTGGTGGCCAAGCGCAAGGAAGCGGGCAATGTCGAGCGCGACGAGCAGCGCATGGGCAACCTGGTCGACAAGCTGGCCAAGCTGATCGAAGAGCAGGCGGCTGCGGCCGCCGCTGAAAAGAAACGCCAGCAATTGCTGGCCGAACAACGCGCCGCCGCGAAAGCGGCGGCCGCCGCCAAGGCCGCCGAAGAAAAACGTGAGCGCTTGCTCGCCGCGCGCGCCAAGGTAGAAGCCCAGGCGCTGGCGCGGGCACAAGCGCGCGCGCTGGCCGAACGCGAACGCCTGGCACGAGAGCAACAGAGCAAATCGGGCAAGATTCAGCCGCAAACCCCGCTGCCGGTGCCGGTCCCGGTGCCGGTGCCCGTGCCTGTCCCGGTCCCGGCGCCGCCTGTAAAACTCGATCCGATCGACAACGACGAGCCGCCACAGATCGCCAAGGTCGAACCCAAGCCCGAGCCGAAGCCGGAACCCAAACCCGAGCCGGTCCCGGTAACGGCCCGTCCGACCCTGGCGCCCGCGCCGCCGGACGGCGCTTTTGCCAGCCTGAAAGGACAGTTGCGCCCGCCCGTGTCAGGCCGGGTCGCGGCCCGCTTTGGCAGCAAGCGCGGAGACGGTCCCACCTGGAAGGGCGTGTTCATCAAGACCGGCGAGGGCAGCGAAGTGCATGCCGTGGCCGCCGGCCGCGTGGTGTTCTCGGACTGGATGCGCGGCTTCGGCAACCTGATCATCGTCGACCATGGCGGCCAGTACATGAGCATTTATGGCAATAACCAGTCCTTGCTGAAACGCGCCGGCGACAGCGTCAAGAGCGGCGACGCGATCGCCAGCGCGGGCAACAGCGGCGGCAACGAAGAATCGGGGCTATACTTTGAGCTGCGCCATCAGGGCCGTGCCTTCGATCCCGCCACCTGGGTCAAGTTTTAAGTAACAACGTACTTGCAGATTGCGAATCACATATGGGCATCAAAGTAAAAACTATCGGCTTGATCGGCGTGGGCCTGCTGGCCGGCATCGGCGCCACCGTGCAGTTCCCGGCCATCGCGCAGCGCGCCGGTGCGCCGCTACCGCTCGACGAGCTGCGCCAGCTGTCCGACGTGTTTGGCCTGATCAAGAGCGACTACGTTGAAAAGGTGGAAGACAAGAAGCTGTTGTCCGAGGCGATTGCCGGCATGGTGGCCTCGCTGGACCCGCATTCGGTCTACCTGGACAAGAACGCTTTCAAGGAAATGCGCGAAAGCGTGCAGGGCAAGTTTGTCGGCATCGGCATTGAAGTGAGCATGGAAGACGGCTATGTGAAAGTGGTCTCGCCGATCGAGGACAGCCCGGCCGCCAAGGCCGGCATTGCCGCTGGCGACGTGATCACCCGGCTCGACAACGTGCCGCTCAAGGGCTTGCAGCTCGATGAGGTCATCAAGCGCATGCGCGGCCAGCCGCACAGCAAGCTGGTGCTGACGGTGTCGCGCAAGGGCGACAGCAAGCCGCTGGTGTTTCCCATCGTGCGCGAGGAAATCCGCGTGCAAAGCGTCAAGGCCAAGATGGTCGCGCCCGGTTATGCCTGGCTGCGCATCGCCCAGTTCCAGGAGCCGACCGTCGACGACATGGTCAAGAAGATCAACGCGCTGTATGCGCAGGACCCCAAGCTCAAGGGCCTGGTGCTGGACTTGCGCAACGATCCCGGTGGCGTGGTGCCGGGCGCCATCGGCGTCTCGGCCGCTTTTTTGCCGGGCAACTCGGTGATCGTCTCGACCAGCGGCCAGTTGCCGGAATCGAAACAGGTGTTTTATGGCCGCCGCGAGTTCTATGCGCCACCGGGCGAAAAAACCGATCCGCTGGCCAAGTTGCCGGCCGCGCTGAAAACCGTGCCGCTGGTGGTGCTGGTCAATGCCGGCTCGGCCTCGGCTTCGGAAATCGTCGCCGGCGCACTGCAAGACTACCAGCGCGCCACCGTGATCGGCACGCAAACCTTCGGCAAGGGTTCGGTGCAGACCTTGCGCCAGCTGACGGCCGACACCGCCGTCAAGCTGACCACGGCGCGCTACTACACGCCGAAAGGGCGCTCGATCCAGGCGCGCGGCATCGTGCCCGACATGCTGGTCGATGAAACGGCCGACGGCGACGGCTGGAACAGCCTGCGCGTGCGCGAAGCAGACCTGGAAAAACACCTGAACAGCGACGACGGCAAGCCCGAAACGGCCGCGCCCACCCTGGGCACCGTACATGACCAGCTGGAAGAAGAGCAGCGCCTGATCGCCACGGCGAAAAAGCGCAAGCCGCTCGAATACGGCGCCAAGGACGATTTCCAGTTGCAGCAGGCGCTGAACCACTTCCAGGGCCTGCCGGTGCAATTGTCCAAGGCGGAAACCAAGGCCGACGCCAAGGCGGTCAAGATCAGCGACAAGCCCGAGATCAAGTCCGATATCAAGGCCGAGGATAAAAAGATACCGGTGCAGAAGCCTTGATCATGCAGCGAACCCCAACCCCACCGCAAGGGCCGGGGTCGGACCCTGAGGGTCCGACCCCAGATGTTGTTTGGGGTCGGTAGTTATGAACGACAATCAGCTGCTGCGCTACTCGCGCCATATCCTGCTCGACCAGATCGGCATCGAAGGCCAGCAGGCCTTGCTCGACGCGAAGGTGCTGGTGATCGGCGCCGGCGGTCTCGGTTCGCCCGCCGCCATGTACCTGGCCTCGGCCGGCGTCGGCCACTTGACGCTGGTCGATGACGACACGGTCGACCTGACCAATCTGCAGCGCCAGATCGCCCATGTCACCGCGCGCGTCGGCCAGCCGAAAGCCGCTTCGGCGCGCAGCACGCTGTTGGACATCAATCCGGAAATCGACGTGATCGCCTTGCAGGAGCGCGTCAGTGATGCGCGCCTGGCCGCACTGGTGGCGGGCAGCACCGTGGTGCTCGACTGCACCGACAATTTCGCCACCCGCCACGCCGTCAACCGCGCCTGCGTGGCGCACCAGGTGCCGCTGGTGTCGGGCGCCGTGATCCGCTTCGACGGCCAGGTCAGCGTGTTCGATCCGCGCACGGGCAGCCAGCCTTGCTACTCCTGTTTGTTCCCGCAAGACCAGCAGTTCACCGACGAAGCCTGTTCCACCATGGGCGTGTTCGCGCCATTGGTCGGCGTGGTCGGCAGCATGCAGGCGGCTGAAGCGTTGAAGCTCATCATGGGCATCGGCGAGTCGCTGGCCGGGCGCTTGCTGTTGCTCGACGGCCTGCACATGGAGTGGAGCAGCATGCGCGTGGCACGCGACCCGGCCTGCCCGGTTTGTGGTGACACGGCCTTGTCAGTCTGAACACGGCGCGATAAATTTTCGTAAATTGTCCCCATATGACAGGCTTTGTCATATTTCGGCTTTATACTCTGCATTCCACAGACCTACTTCTCTTTCTTCTTATGCAAAACGCAGCAACCCGTTCGATACCGCAGCGCCGCGCGCGCGGCTTCACGCTGATTGAAATCATGGTGGTGGTGGTGATCATGGGCATCCTCGCCTCGCTGGTGGTGCCCAAGCTGATCGCCCGCACCGGTGAATCGAAAGTGGCGGCGGCGAAAGTCGACATCGCTACCGTGATGCAAGCGCTGAAACTGTACCGCCTGGACAACCAGCGCTATCCAACCACCGAGCAGGGCTTGCGCTCGCTGGTGGAAAAGCCGACCGTCGGCCCGGCCGCGAATGGCTGGAAGGCGGGCGGCTACCTGGAAAAAATGCCGAAAGACCCATGGGGCAATCCCTACCAGTACCTGTCGCCGGGCCTGAAAGGCGAAGTTGACATCATGTCGCTGGGCGCCGATGGCCAGCCTGGCGGTAGCGGCGACGACGCCGATATCGGTTCCTGGGACCAGTAAGTCTGCCCCATGCCTGCCATGAGCATTGGCCGCGCAGTGAACCGGCAACGCGCCAGCGGCTTTACGCTGATCGAGCTGCTGGTGGTGATGGTCATTATCGGCATCACCCTGGGCCTGGTGTCGCTGAACGCCATGCCGAACGGCCAGCAGGCGCTGCAAAAAGAGGCCGAACGCATCGCCCTGCTGCTGCAGCTGGCGCGCGATGAAGCCATCGTGCGCAGCCGGCAGGTGGCGTTCGAAGCCGATGAAAACCAGTATCGTTTCTTGGTCCTCAATGAAAAGCTGTGGCAAGCCGTGACAAAAGATGACTTGCTGCGCGAGCGCAGCTTTGCCAATACGCCGATGCTGCTCAGCGTGCAGCCATCGACCAGCGCGGCCCAGCCGCTGCGCATCGTGTTTGGCCGCGAGCCGGTCGACAAGCCTTTCGTGCTGACCCTGGCCAGCGGCGAGCGCAGCGTGGCTATCCGCGCCGACGGCATCGGCCACTTCACGGTCGAACAATAATGAGATTCCTGCCACGCCGTCCGCAGTTGTGTGCATCGCAGCGCGGCTTCACTTTGCTGGAAGTCCTGGTGGCGCTGGTGATCGTCGGCACCGCGCTGGGCGCGTCCTTGCGCGCGGTCGGCAGCCTGACGCAGAACAGCGATGGCCTGCGCAGCGCCATGATGGCCACCTGGTCGGCCGAAAATCACCTGGTGCGATTGCGGCTGGAGAAAAAATTCCCGCAGACCGGCAAGCGCAGCGAGGATTGCCCGCAGGGCGACCTGAAGCTGATCTGCGAAGAAGAAGTGGTGGCCACGCCGAACCCGCGCATGCGCCAGGTGCGCGTGAATGTCTATGACGCGCAGTACCCGGCCCGGCGCATCGTGCGCCTGGTCCTGTTGTCGTTCAACGACTGATGGCGCGCCCACGCTTGGCCGTTGCCGGCTTCACCCTGATCGAATTGCTGGTGGCGATCGGCATCCTGGCGATGGTCGCCGTGCTGGGCTGGCGCGGCCTGGACAGTATCGTGCGCTCGCGCGAGGTGCTCAATGGCCAGCTGGAACAGTCGCGCGGCATGCAGCTGACGTTCGCGCAGATGCAGAGCGACTGCGACCACCTGGCCGGCGCCAGCTCGGCCACTGCCACCAATACCCTGCTCAATGGCCGCAGCAACCTGTCGGCCGAACAGGACCGGCTGATCCTGGTGCGCCAGGCCGTCTCCGAGCAGCAGCCGCAGCAGCTGCAAGTAGTCACTTATCGCCTGGTCGGCGGCGTGCTGACGCGGCGCGAGTCAACCGGCACGCGGGACCTGGCCGTGCTCGACACCTTGTGGCAGGCGGCGCGCGACGACACCGATACCGGCAACGCCAGCGTGGTGCTGCTGCGCGGCGTCGACAGCATGGTCATGCGCGGCCAGCGCAGCTTAAGCGGCAACGCCGCGCCCGACTGGATTACCCTGGCCGCCGGCAGCAAGACGGCGGACCTGGCCGGCCTCGAAGTGACCTTGCAACTGCCGGGCCAGGCCGCGGGCCTGTCGAAGGTCTTTTTGCTGGGGCCGGGATGAAGCCGTTCAATCACCCCACGCGCCAGCGCGGCGTGGCCGTCATCACGGCGCTGCTGCTGACGGCGCTGGCCATCACGGTGGTGGCCAGCCTGTTCTGGCAGCAGCAGGTGCAGGTGCGCTCGATGGAAAACCAGCGCCAGCGCCTGCAGACGCAATGGGCCATGCGCGGCATGGTCGACTTTGCCCGCTTCTGGCTGCGCCAGGACAATCCTTCGCTGACGGCGCTGGACGGCGTATGGGCCACGCCGATCGAGGAAGCGCGGCTTGATGATTACGTCGACCGCGAAAAGGTCGACACCGAAAAATTCGACGCCACCGTGTCTGGCCGCGCACTCGACGCGCAGGCGCGTTTCAATCTCACCAACCTGGTCGATATCACGGGGGCGCCCAGTCCCGGCCAGCTGCAGGCTTACCAGCGCCTGCTGGGAAACTTGCAACTCGATAGCGGACTGGCGCGGGCCACGGCCGACGCGGTGGCGCGCGCGAAGCCGAAGTTGCGCGCCGCTACCGACGGCAGCGACAGGAAAACCGATACCGCCACCTCCGGCAGCGGCGAGCCGGTGGCCATGACGCAGATCGAGGATTTGCTGGCGATACCGGGCTATACCCCGCAGATCATTGAAAAGCTGCGCGACTACGTGATCGTGCTGCCGCAGGTGACGCCCGTCAACGTGAATACCGCCTCGGCCGAAGTGCTGGCCGCCGTCACCGACATGTCGGTTTCCGAAGCGAGCGCCCTGACACTGTCCAATCCGCGCAAAAAGTTTGTCGATACGGGCAATTTCAAGAATAATATTAATGGCAAGAATGTGATCGACGGGGTCGATATCGACGTAAAAAGCCAGTACTTCCTGACCGTGATCCGGGTACGGCTGGACCGAGCCGCGCTCGATGCGCAGGCGCTGGTGTGGCGCCAGCCGAATCCACAGCGCACCACCAGCCTGGTCTGGTTGCGGGAAAATTAAAACCTGAAAGCGAGTCCCTTTGACAACTTTGTATATCCGCCACCCGGCCAAGGCCTCCACCGATAGTGCGGCCGTCTGCGCCTTCGTGCTGGCCGGCGACGGTGGCGCGCTGCAGCAGCAGGGCAGCGCCGCCCTGGGCAGCCTGGGCCAGCTGATCGGCGGCGCACAACGCGTGGTGCTGCTGCTGGCGGCGGCCGACGTGACCTTGCTGCGCCTGAAAACGCCGCCGCTGGCCGGTGCACGCCTGCGCGCGGCGCTGCCTGGCCTGGTGGAAGAACATATCCTCGGCGACGCGCAGGACTGCGTGCTGGCTGCCGGCGCGCCCGACGCAAACGGCCTGCGCACGATAGCGGTGGCGCAGCGCGCCTGGGTCGAAGTGCTGGTGCAGGCCTTGCTGGCGCAGGGTGCACGCAAGGTGGCCGTGCTGCCATCGCAATTGTGCCTGCCCTTGCCGCCCGGCGGCGTGTCGGCCAGCCTGCAGGCGGGCAGCCAGGGTATCGAACTGGCCTTGCGCCAGGCGCCGCAGGAAGGCCTGGGCCTGGTGCTGCCAGCGGAGCCGCAACAGGCGCTGGCGACCACGCGCGCGTTTGCCGGCGACGTGCCGCTGACCGTGTATGTGGCGCAGGATGAACTGGCGCAGTATCGGCAACTGGCGCAAGACGTGGCCGGCGTGACGGTGGAGCTTGACCATTGGGCGCACTGGATCGCCGGCGGCCGTACCGCTGCGCTGGACCTGGCGCCGGCGTTAGGGGCAGGCGGGGCGGCCGCGCGCGACTGGACGCGCTGGCGCTGGCCATTGCGCCTGGCGCTCCTGGCGGTGATCGTCAATCTGCTAGGCATCAATATCGAATGGTCGCGCCTGAAGCGCGAAGTGGCGACGGTGCAGACATCGATGCTGCAGACCTTCAAGGCGGCGTATCCGAACGAGGCGCCGGTATATGGCCGTGAAGATGAACAGATGCGGCGCAATATCGCCGCCGCGCGCTTGCAGGGCGGGCAAGCGAGCATGGATGATTTCACCAGCATGAGCGCGGCGCTGGGCGAGGCCTTGGGTGGCCTGGCCGGGCGCGGCGTAGTGGCCTCGCTGGAATACCGCGAGCGCAGCCTGATCGTGCGCATCAAGCCCGACATGGTCGACGCCAGCGCGCAGGCACAGGTGAAGCAGGGGCTGGCCGCGCGCAAGCTGGACCTGAACGAGCCCGAGCCGGGTGTCTGGAAAATCACGGTCGCCACGGTGGTCAAGGGAGCAGCAGCATGAGCATCGCATTGAACAAGGGCAGGGCGGCACTGGCCACGCGCCAGCAGGCGATGCAGGCCTTCTGGGCCGAGCGCACGGCGCAGGAGCGCAAGCTGCTTTCGATTGGCGCGGTGGTGGCCGGCGTGGCGCTGGTATATGCGGTGTTTTTCGAGCCGGCCTGGAACGGGCGCATCGCGCTGCAAAAGAGTTTGCCCGAGCTGCGCCAGAAGGCTGCCGTGCTGCAGTCGCTGGCGCGCGAAGCGGAAGAATTGGCGCGCCAGGCGCCGGTGCAGGTGGCGCCGATGAACCGCGAGGCACTGGACGCTTCCCTGAAAGCGCGCGGCCTGGCGCCGCAATCGCTGTCGCTGACCGGTGAGTATGCGCGCGTGCAGCTGAACGGCGTGCCGTTTGCCAGCGTCATGCTGTGGCTCGATGGCTTGCGCCGCGAAGGCCGCATCGCAGTGCAGGACGCGAAGATCACGGCGCAAAGCAAGGCCGGGCTGGTCGACGCCACCTTGTCGCTGCACCAGAGCCCGGGCGTGACCCGATGAAGCGCATGGTGCTCTGGCTGCTGGCGATCATCGTCAGCGTCTGCCTGACCCTGCTGGTGTTCTTTCCAGCCGCCTGGGTCGCTGCCATCGTTGAAAAGCAGACCGGCGGGCGTTTGACCTTGGGCGATGCGCAAGGTACCCTGTGGCGCGGCTCGGCCTTTGTCGGCGGCGCGGCCAGTGCCGGCGGCGCCGTCACGCCATTGCTGCCCGGCCGCTTCAACTGGCGCATTGCGCCGTCGGTGCTGTGGGGTTCGGTCGACGTCGAGCTGCAAAATACCGAGGCGCTGTCGCAGCCGGTCAACCTGCGCGGTTCATGGTCGCACTGGCAGGTCAGCCCTGCGGCGCTGCTGCTGCCGGCCGATGGCCTGGGGGGCCTCGGCGCGCCACTCAACACGGTGGCACCGACCGGCAGCATGCGGCTGTCGTGGAGCACCTTGCAGCTGGCCCTGGAGCAGCAGCAGTTTTCCGCCATCGGGCGTACCACCTTGCAGATGACCGACATGGCCTCGCGCCTGTCGTCGCTGCGCCCGCTGGGCAGTTATGAACTCGATTTCGATTGGCAGGGACAGAACGCCACATTGACCTTGCGTTCCATGAAGGGCCCCTTGCTGCTTGATGGCAGCGGCAGTTTGCAGCAGGGGCGCATGCAGTTTTCCGGCCAGGCCCAGGCCGCAGCAGGATATGAAGAGACCTTGGCGAGTTTGTTGAATTTGCTGGGACAGCGCCGTAGCAATAGCGAAAAAAACATCATCGCCCTAGAGTTTAGACAATGAAAAAATCATCCGTGAGCCCAATCAAACCATCCTTCTCGCTGCGCCGCCTGTCCGCCGCCGCCCTGCTGTGCTGTTCGGTGGCCGGCATGCCGGCACCAGTCTGGGCCGCGCCCGGCGACGAAGCGGCGCTCAATTTCGTCGCCGCCGACATCGAGTCGGTGATCAAGGCGGTGGGCCATTACACCAACATCAATTTCGTGATCGACCCGCGCGTCAAGGGCACGATTACCCTGGTGTCGGAAAAATCGATCAGCAAGACCCAGGCCTTTGCGCTGCTGGCCTCGGCCCTGCGCCTGCAAGGCTATGCGGTGGTGTCCGGCGACGGCTACGCCAAGGTGGTGCCGGAAGCGGACGCCAAGCTGCAGTCGGTGCCGACCCAGGTCGGCAATGGCGCGGCCCAGGTCAAGGGCGACCAGATCGCCACCCAGGTGTTTTACCTGAACTACGAATCGTCGGCCAACCTGCTGGCCGTGCTGCGCCCGCTGATTTCGCCGAACAACACGATCAACGCCAACCCGGGCAACAACTCACTGGTGATCACCGATTACGCCGACAACCTCAAGCGCATGGCGAAAATCATCGCCGCGCTCGACGTGCCGGCATCGACCGATCTCGATGTGATCCCGGTGCGCTATGCGATCGCTTCCGACCTGGCCTCGATGGTGAACAAGCTGATGGAAGGCGGCAATGCTGGCGGCGCCGGCGCCGCTGCCGATACCGGCAAGGTCTCGGTGCTGGCCGACCCGCGCACCAATTCGCTGGTGCTGCGCGCGCCATCGGCGGCGCGCGCCAACCTGGCCAAGTCGCTGATCGCCAAGCTGGACCAGCCGACCACGCAGCTGGGCAATGTGCACGTGGTCTACCTGAAGAACGCCGACGCCACCAAGCTGGCGCAGACCCTGCGCTCGGTGGTGACCTCGGACGGCTCGGCCGCCACCGCGCAGCAAAGCACCAGCACCAATAACAGCGCACAGGGCAACAACAACCAGACCCAGAATATCAGCGGCATCAACAGCACCGGCATGGGCGGCAACTCGCAAAACGGCAGCACTGGCGGCGCGGCTCTCAACAATGGCCCGCAGCAGCTGTCCTCGGGCGGCGCGGCCGGCTTTATCCAGGCCGATGCCTCGACGAATACCCTGATCCTCACTTGCAACGAAGCGGTCTACCGCAACCTGCGCGCCGTGATCGACCAGCTCGACGTGCGCCGCGCCCAGGTATATATCGAGGCGCTGATCGTCGAAGTGACGTCGGCCAAGGCTTCCGAATTTGGCGTGCAGTGGCTGGGCCTGTCCGGCGACAGCTCCAGCAGCTATCGCGTCGGCGCCTTGCAATCGTTCGCCAGCGGCACCACCAACAATATCGCCGCGCTGGCCACCGGCAAGGGCGCCGTGCTGCCGACGGGCGGCCTGACCCTGGGCATCTTCAAGCAGATCAATGGCGCGCTGGGCCTCGGTGCGCTGGCCCATGCGCTCGAATCGGACGGCAACGCCAATATCCTGTCGACGCCGAACCTGGTCACGCTCGACAACGAACTGGCCACCATGCAAGTGGGCCAGAACGTGCCGATCCTGACCGGCCAGTACACCAGCACCGCCGGCACCAATACCAACCCGTTCCAGACCATCGACCGCAAGGACGTGGGCCTGACGTTGAAGGTGCGTCCGCAGATTTCCGAGGGCGGCACCATCAAGCTGGCGATCTACCACGAGACGTCGAGCGTGGACAAATCGACGACGACCGCGGTAAGCGGCATCACCATCAACAACCGCGTGATCGAAAACAATGTGCTGGCCGACGACGGCCAGATCATTGTGCTCGGTGGCCTGATCGAGGACAGCACCGGCGACAACGCGGAAAAAGTGCGTGGCCTGGGCGACATTCCGCTGCTGGGTAACCTGTTCAAGTACCAGACGCGCGAACGCAAGAAAACCAATCTGATGATCTTTTTGCGCCCGGTGATCGTGCGCAACAAGGAGCAGAGCGGCAGCCTGGCGGCCGACCGCTACGACTACATGCGCTCGGCCGAAACGGCCGCCGTGCCGGCCACCGGCAACCTGATGCTGAAAGACCTGGGCACGCCGGTGCTGCCGGCGCTGCAGGACGGCCAGCCGGTGGGCGGCAATATGGTGACGCGCCCGGTGCCGGCGGCGCCGTTGCCGCCAAAAGGCGCGCCGGCCAATGCCGCCACGCCGCCGACCATGCTGCAGCAGTACCAGCAGCAAAACCAGCAAAATCAGCAAAACCCGCAACAGTGATCGGTCAGCCATGAGTAATTTGCTTCCTTACGCCTACGCGCGCGATTTTGGCCTGCTGGCCCGGGCCGGCGCGCAGGACGGCGGCGCGGTCGAAGTGCTGGTGGCCGTGTCGACGGCGCCAGCGGCAATTGCCGAAGTGTCGCGCCGTTTCGGCCAGATCCAGTTGAAGGTCTTGCCGCGCGAGGAACTCGACGCGGCGATTGCCGGCGCCTATGCGGGCGGCGGCGGCAATGCGACCCAGATGGCCGATGAATTCGACGCCGACCTGGATCTGACCAAGCTGCTGCAGGACGTGCCGGCAATCGAAGATTTGCTCGAGTCGTCCGACGACGCGCCGGTGATCCGCATGATCAATGCGCTGCTCACGCAGGCGCTGCGCGAAGGCGCCTCCGATATCCATATCGAGCCGTTCGAGCAGACCTCGGTGGTGCGCTTTCGCATCGACGGCAGCCTGCGCGACGTGGTGCGGCCGAGGAAAGCCATCCACGGTTCGCTGATTTCTCGCATCAAGATCATGGCGCAGCTCGACATCGCCGAAAAGCGTTTGCCGCAGGACGGCCGCATCACTCTGCGCGTGGGCGGCAAGCCGGTCGACGTGCGCGTCTCGACCCTGCCCACCGGCCATGGCGAACGGGCCGTATTGCGTTTGCTGGACAAGGAGGCTGGCCGGCTCGACCTGCAGCACCTGGGCATGAGCGCACCGATGCTGAAACAGTTCGACGGCCTGCTCGCGCAGCCGCATGGCATCGTGCTGGTCACCGGCCCGACCGGTTCGGGCAAGACCACCACCCTGTATGCGGCGCTGTCGATGCTGAACGCCACCACCACCAATATCCTGACGGTGGAAGACCCGATCGAGTACGACCTGGCAGGCGTCGGCCAGACCCAGGTCAATGCGCGTATCGACATGACGTTTGCCAAGGCCCTGCGCGCGATTTTGCGGCAGGACCCGGACGTGATCATGATCGGCGAGATCCGCGACCTGGAGACGGCGCAGATCGCGGTGCAGGCATCCCTGACGGGCCACCTGGTGCTGGCCACCCTGCATACCAACGACGCCTCGGCGGCCGTGACGCGTTTGCTCGACATGGGGATCGAACCGTTCCTGCTGTCGTCGTCGCTGCTGGGCGTGCTGGCGCAGCGGCTGGTGCGCAAGTTGTGCGGCTCGTGTAAAACCTTTGATGGCCAAAGCGGATATTGGCAGGCGGTCGGCTGCGAGCAGTGCGGCCAGACCGGCTACCAGGGCCGCGTCGGCGTGTACGAGCTGCTGCGCACCACCGAGCAGATCCGCGCGCAGATTCACAACCGCGCCTCCGAAGCGGAGGTGCGCGCCGTCGCCCTGCAGGACGGCATGAGCGGCATGCGCGAGGACGGCGAACGCTGGCTGCGCGACGGCACCACCACGCAAGCCGAGCTGCTGCGCGTGACCAAAGACTAGGCCCGCCACCATGCCCGCATTCCGCTATGAAGCCGTCGACGCCGTCGGCGCCACCCGCAAGGGCGTGCTCAATGCCGACAGCCCGCGTGCCGCGCGCGCCGAGCTGCGCCTGCAAGGCCTGGTGCCGCTGGCCGTCGACCTGATCGCGGCGCAAGTCGATGCCGCCGGCGTCACCAAACGGCGCGGCTTCGGCGAGCGCCTGTCGACCACCGAACTGGCGCTGTTCACGCGCCAGCTGGCCAGCCTGCTCGAAGCGGGGCTGCCGCTCGAACAAGCCTTCTCGGCCCTGCTGGAACAGGCCGAGCGGCCGTATTTGCGCGACCTGATCGCCTCGATCCGTTCCGAAGTGATCGGCGGCGCGGCGTTTTCCGACGTGCTGGCGCGCCATCCGCGCGACTTTGCCGAAATTTACCGCGCGCTGGTGGCCTCGGGCGAGCAGATCGGCCATTTGTCGCGGGTGCTGTCGCGCCTGGCCGACTATATCGAGCGCAGGAATGCCCTGGTGCAGAAGGTGAAACTGGCGTTTACCTATCCGGCCATCGTCACGGTAGTGGCGTTTTCGATCGTGATCTTTTTGCTCACCTATGTGGTACCGCAGATCGTCTCGGTGTTCGCCAATACCAAGCAGAAGCTGCCGGTGCTGACCGTGATCATGCTGGCGCTGTCCGACTTCGTGCGCAACTATGGCCTGGTGGTGGCCATCGCGCTGATTGGCGCCTGGGTTGCCTGGCGCCGCGCACTGCAGCAGCCGGCCCTGAAGCGGCGCTGGCATACCTGGCTGCTGACGGCGCCGCTGTACGGCAAGTTCGAACGCAGCCTGAACACGGCGCGCTTTGCCAGCACCCTGGCCATCACCACCGGTTCGGGCGTGCCGATCTTGCGCGCGCTCGACACCAGCCGCGACACCCTGACCAATGTGGCGATGCAGGAGCTGGTGGCCGAGGCCAGCGGCGCGGTGCGCGAAGGCGTCAGCCTGGCCCGTGCGCTGTCGGCGCAGAAGCATTTTCCGCCGATGCTGATCCACATGATACGGGCCGGCGAAATCACCGGCGAGTTGCCGGCCATGCTCGAACGCGCCGCCAGCGCCCAGGAGCAGGATCTCGAACGCCGCACCCTGACCATTGCCGGCCTGCTGGAGCCGGCCCTGATCCTGGCAATGGGCGTGGTGGTGCTGCTGATCGTGCTGGCCGTGCTGATGCCGATTATTGAAATCAATCAGTTAGTGCGTTAAAAAAGAAAACCTGGGAAATCATGAAGCGTCTGCCTCAATTTGTAACGTTGCTCGCCCTGGTGGCGCTGTCCGTCTCGCTGGCCTATTGGGCCATGCAGCTGTTCAAGGCGCCGCAACGGCCGATCAATCCGCCGCCGGTGCCCGTGGTGCAGGATGCCAGCGTGGAGGCCGGCGCCGCGCTGTTCGGCGGCCAGGTCAGCGTGGCCACCGCCAGCAACTACCAGTTGCGCGGCGTGGTGGCGCCCGCCAATGGCCGCGGCGCCGTGGCCATCATCGCCACCGACGGCCAGCCAGCCAAGGCCTATCCGACCGGCTTTGAGGTGGCGCCCGGCGTGACGGTGCGCGAAGTGCAGGCGCGCTACGTGCTGCTGCAGGACGGCGGCGTGAGCCGTCGCATCGACCTGGTGGCCGACGACAAGGCGCTGGCACTGCCGTCGATGACGCCGCTGCCAGTGGCCACGCCGGCGCCGGTGCAGCCGGCGCCAAACAATTCGCTGGTGCCGCCGCCGCTGCCGATGGAAGCGCAGCGTCCACCGGTCACGGTGGCGCCCGCCGGGCAGGTCACCACCAACCAGCCGCCCAATTCGCCGGCGAATTGAGTCCGCGCGCCATTTTCCCGGGAGTACCCATGTTGTCATTGCGTGCCGTCCTTGCCGGCTGCGTGGCCGCGTTGTGCTGCCTGCCGCTGGCAGTGGCCCATGCCGCGCCTGAAGCCGATGCCGATGCCGCCGCCAAGGCAGCAGCGAAGCCCGCGCGCCCGCGCGTGGCGCTGGTGCTGTCGGGCGGCGGCGCGCGTGGCTTTGCCCATATCGGTGTGCTCAAAGTGCTGCAGGAACTGCATGTGCCGGTCGACATGGTGGTCGGCACCAGCATGGGCGGCGTGGTCGGCGGCGCCTATGCGGCCGGCGCCTCGGTGGCGGACCTGGAAAAGATGGCGCGCGAAACCGATTGGCAGCGCGTGGTGGCCGATCGTCCGCCGCGCGAGGAACTGGCGTTCCGGCGTCGCGAGGAAGACTTGCTGCTGGCGTCGCGCATCGAGTTCGGCATCAGCCGCGACGGCATTTCGACGCCGCCGGCCGCCGCCAGCAACGCGGCGCTGGAGATGGCCCTGACCCGCTTGCTGCCGCCCGGCATGCGCGACCGCCCCGCCAGCGCCTTGCCGCTGCCGTTCCGTTCGGTGGCCTCGGACCTGGTCAATGGCGAACTGGTAGAACTGGTCGACACGCCTTTGTTCCTGTCGATGCGCGCCTCGCTGGCCGTGCCGGGCGTATTTTCGCCGGTGCGCGTGAACAACCGGCTGGTGGTCGATGGCGGCCTGGTACGCAACCTGCCGGTGGACATGGCGCGCGCCATGGGCGCCGACATCATCATTGCTGTCAACGTCGGTACGCCGCTGGCGCCGGAAAAAGAGCTGGGCAGCGCCATCGGGGTGGCGCAGCAGATGCTGCAGATCCTGACCGAGCAGAACGTGCAGCGCTCGCTGAAGGAGCTGCGGCCCGGCGATATCCTGGTGGCGCCCGATCTGAACGGCGTGAGTTTTCTCGATTTTGCGAACTACGCGCGCGCCATGCGTGCCGGCGAACAGGCGGCGCAGGCGCTGGCCGCGCGCCTGGCGCCGCTGGCGCTGCCGCCGGAACAATATGCGGCGCGCGAGCAATTGCGCCTGGCCGCGCCGGCCCTGCTGGACGTGGCCCTGCCGCTGACGCGCCTGGCCGTCGAAAGCGAAGGCGACATCAATCCGCGCACCTTGCAGGCGCAGGCCGGCCTGGTCGAGGGCCAGCTGGTGAGCCAGGCCGACGTGCAGAAGGCCGCCGCGCGCCTGTATGGCCGCGGCGATATCGCCCGCGTGGAGACCTCGGTGGTCGACGCCGGCGAGCAGCGCACGGTGACCATCAACGCGGTCGAAGCGCCGTGGGCCAGCAACCGGCTGCGCGTGGGGCTGGAACTGGGCAGCGACTTCAAGGACAGCAATACCTTTGCCCTGAAACTGCTGCACGTGGCCTCGAACCTGAACAGCTGGGGCGGCGAACTGCGCAGCATTGCGCAGATCGGCACCACGCGCGACTTCGGGGTGCAGTTCTGGCAGCCGCTGGGCGCCGGCAACCCGTGGTATATCGCGCCCACCTTGCAATACACCTCGTCGGCGGTCGACCTGTTCGACAAGGGCCGGCGCAGCGCCCGCATGGCTTATCGCGGCCATGGCGCCTCGCTGGTGCTGGGCCGCCAGTTCGGCTACTGGGGCGACCTGCAGGTCGGCGTCACGCGCAGCGAGGTCAAGGGCAGCGTGGTGATTCCTGCGGCCCCTGGCGTGCCGGAAGAGCGTGCGCTGGGCACCAACCAGTTCGTGCAGTTCCGCGTCGACACACTCGACGGCACGGGCTTTCCCACGCGTGGCGTGCTGTTTGATGCCACCTGGATGCATTCGCCGTCGCCCGGCGTCGGTGAAGCGGGCCTGGGCCGTTCGGCCGTCACGGCCCTGAAGGCATTCGGTCGCGGCAACTGGGCCGGCCATGTGTATGGCGAATGGGCGCGTGCCCAGCATGGCGAGGCGCCTTTGAGCCTGGGCGGCTTTTTGCGCCTGTCGGGCACGCAGTTCGAATCGGTGACGGGGCGCAGCGTGGCGCTGGCGCGCGTGGTGATGGCGCGCCGTATCGGCTCGCTGCCGGCCACCTTCGGCGGCGCCGTGCGGGCCGGTTTTTCGCTGGAGATGGGTGGCGGTTTTGACCAGAGCGAACGCTGGAAGGCCAGCAAATTCACGCAGGCCGCCAGCGCCTTCATTTCGGTCGACACCCGCTTCGGTCCCGTGTACGTGGCTGGTGGCGCATCCAAGGGCGGCGAGGGTACGCTTTACCTGTTCCTCGGGCCGGCCTGGTAAGACGGTGCCGGCGCCGTGCGGCGCAGGGCCGTAAACGCGGCAAACTCCCAGGAGCGAAAGCCGAGCAGCAGGGTAAAGCCATCGCGCTCGTCAGCGGCCAGGCGCCGGTCGCTCTGGTGCAGCCGCGCCAGCTCCTCGGCCAGCTGGCGGATCTTTTGCACCATCTCCTGCGCGCTGGGCAGGCTCAGGCGGGCCGGGATGCACATCAGCGTCTCGCCGGCGCCATCGAAATGGCCGCTGAAATAATCGGCCACCACGTATTGGCGGAAGTACTGCTGCACCGGGCCGTCGGCCAGCCAGTGAAAGGCGTTCGACACGCGCAGGCTGTAGCGGTTCAGCGGCTTCAATTCGATCAGTCCCAGGCGGTCCAGTTCGGCCAGGTAGCCTATGCATTCGGCCTGCGTCAGCGCATAGGTTTCCACCACCTGCTCCAGGGTCCAGTAGCCCAGGCAGCAGATTGCCACCAGCAGCAGGCGCGGCTGGGCCACCAGTGATTTTTCCTGCACCAGGGTCAGCGTGTCGGCATGCGGCGTGATGTCGGCCGCGCCGCGCAGCACGTCTTCCATGGCGATGCCGGCCGCCTTGCAGATCAATGCCAGGCGCGACAGCGACATGTCGTGCTGGCCGAACATGCGCTTGACGCTCGATTCGCTCATGCCGATGCGCGCGGCCAGTACCTTGTAGGTCATGCCGACGGCGCGCAGCTCGGCGCGCAGCACGCGCAATACCAGTTCGGGCGAACTCATGAGATATCCTTTTGTGCAAGATTGGTCGCGTTTGACGATACCGAATGTAGCTGTTTATGCCACTTTGCACAAGCAGATGGTACTTTTTCTGGCGGCGGGAGAGACTGTGCATGACATTGAATCGTCTCCATGGACAGCGCTGGCCAGGCGTGAAAGGTGGCCTGATCGCGGACGCCCGCTGGGGCGTCCGCAGGCGGCCAGTCAGCTTACAGCACGTAGCGCGACAGGTCCTCGTTGACCGACAGCGCTTCCAGCCGTTCATTCACATAAGCCGCATCGATCACCAGCAGGTTCTCGCTGGTGCTGCTGCCTTCGCTGGCCGTAAACGATACTTCTTCGAGCAGCTTTTCCATCACCGTATGCAATCGGCGCGCGCCGATGTTTTCGGTGCGCTCGTTAACCGAATAGGCGATTTCTGCCAGGCGCGTGATGCCTTCGGGCGCGAACTGCAACTTCAGGTTTTCGGTTGCCAGCAGCGCTTCGTACTGCATCGTCAGGCAGGCGTCGGTGCTGGTCAGGATGCGCTCGAAGTCCGAGATCGACAGCGATTCGAGTTCGACCCGGATCGGGAAGCGCCCCTGCAGTTCCGGGATCAGGTCCGACGGTTTTGACAGGTGGAACGCGCCCGAAGCGATGAACAGGATATGGTCGGTGCGTATCATGCCGTACTTGGTATTGACGGTGGTGCCTTCGACCAGCGGCAGCAGGTCGCGCTGCACGCCGGCGCGCGAGATATCGGCGCCGCCCGATTCCGAGCGCGAGGCGATCTTGTCGATCTCGTCGAGGAACACGATGCCGTTCTGCTCGACGTTCTGGATCGCCTTCTGTTTCAGTTCATCTTCGTTGACCAGCTTGGCCGCTTCTTCCTCGACCAGCAGTTTCAGTGCTTCCTTGATCTTGACCTTGCGCGCTTTTTTGCGCGCACCGCCGCCGGCGCCGGAAAACATCGACTTGATCTGTTCGGTCATCTCTTCCATGCCGGGCGGCGCCATGAATTCGATCTGCGGGCCTGCTTCGGCCAGGTCGATCTCGATTTCCTTGTCGTCCAGCTCACCCTGGCGCAGGCGCTTGCGGAAGGTCTGGCGCGTGCTGTCGCCGCTGCCCGAGTCGACCGCTGCGGCCGTGTTTGGCGTAAAGCCGAAATCGCGCGCCGGCGGCACCAGGATATCGATCACGCGGTCTTCGGCCGCATCTTCGGCGCGCGCGCGCACCTTCTTCATTTCCAGCGAACGGGTCTGCTTGATGCCGATATCGATCAGGTCGCGGATGATGGTGTCAACGTCGCGGCCCACATAGCCCACTTCGGTAAATTTGGTGGCCTCGATCTTGATGAACGGTGCTTCGGCCAGCTTGGCCAGGCGGCGCGCGATCTCGGTCTTGCCGACGCCGGTGGGGCCGATCATCAGGATGTTCTTCGGCGTGATTTCATGGCGCAGCGGCTCGGCCACCTGCTGGCGGCGCCAGCGGTTGCGCAAGGCGATGGCGACAGCGCGCTTGGCCTTGGCCTGGCCCACCACGTGTTTGTCGAGTTCGGTAACGATTTCCGACGGGGTCATGTTCATGATCATAGTTGGCTTTCTGTATTCTTTACTCGGGGACGCTTAGTCCAGGGTCTCGATGATGTGCGACATATTGGTGTAGATGCACAGCTCGGCGGCAATCGTCAGCGATTTCTTGACCACTTCGGCTGGCGACAGGTCGGTGTTTTCCTGCAGTGCCTTGGCGGCCGACTGGGCGTAAATGCCGCCCGAACCGATGGCGCCGATGCCGTCTTCCGGTTCCAGCACGTCGCCATTGCCGGTAATGACCAGGGTCGACTCGCTGTCGGCCACCAGCAGCATCGCCTCCAGGCGGCGCAGCACGCGGTCGGTGCGCCAGTCCTTGGCCAGTTCCACCGAGGCGCGCAGCAAATTGCCCTGGTGTTTTTCCAGCTTGCCTTCGAAGCGGTCGAGCAGGGTAAAGGCGTCGGCAGTGCCGCCGGCGAAGCCGACCAGGACCTTGCCCTGGTACAGCTTGCGTACCTTGCGGGCCGTGCCCTTCATGACGATATTGCCCAGGGTGACCTGGCCGTCCCCGCCGAGGGCGACTTGTTTGCCGCGCCGTACGCAGAGAATGGTGGTGCCGTGAAATTGTTCCATAGTGCCCTCAAAGTGTCGTGCCGAGTCGGCGATTGCGCCGTGATGGGCTTGAGGTGGGGATGGTTCAGGCAATTGCAAGCGATACGGAAAGCGGCGAAGCAGGGGCGAAAAAAAAGCATGCGGCCCGGGGCCGCATGCTTTTACCTGCGTCAGGACGACGGAAAAATCAGTCGCCGTACAGTTTCTGTTTCAGTTCGCGCCGTTGCTGGGCTTCCAGCGACAGGGTGGCGGTGGGGCGCGCGATCAGTCGCGGAATGCCGATCGGCTCGCCCGTTTCTTCGCACCAGCCATAGTCGCCGCCGTCGATGCTGGCGATCGATTGCTGTACTTTTTTCAGCAATTTGCGCTCGCGGTCGCGCGTGCGCAGTTCCAGCGCATGCTCTTCCTCGATGGTGGCGCGGTCGGCCGGATCGGGTACCAGCACGGTTTCGCGCAGGTGTTCGGTGGTTTCGCCGGCGTTTTTCAGCAGCTCTTTTTCCAGCTGTTGCAGGCGCGCCTTGAAGAATGCCAGTTGTGCCGGATTCATGTAGTCATCCTCGCTCATGGCGCGAATCGCTTCTTCGCTGATGACGGGGATGTCCTGATTGGCGGCCGGGGTCGATTTATTAGTTTTGGTCATGACTTCGCTTACCTTCGATACGACAGAGTTTTCAAATTGATCAGTTGATGCGGCGATGCCGAGCAACTGTACAGGTTCCGCTTGGCATTACTGTCCGGATGTACTGCTTGCGACCTTGGCTTGCCGGCACAGGCCAGGACTGCCGTCCGGCCATAATGCCATGTTGATAACTTTTTACCGCTTTATCCAGTCTCGCACCAGGTGCGTTGACAGGCGTGTTGGGTGGATCGGTTTCATGCCTGGCGTGCCGCCATCGGCAGTTTGCCAGTCTTTCATGACAGGCTCACGACAAGGGCCGTTTTCGTCGCTGATTTTGGCATGCTTTGCCGTATATTGCCATCCCGATTTGTTGCCTGAGCGATCATCTGTCGCTCCTCTCGGTTTATTCCGGCAAGTTTGCCTGCGGACGGCGGGAAAGCATGCTTGACTTTCCCTTTCCTGTTTGCAATGGGTAAATTGCAAAACCCGGCTAGTTTATACCAAACATTGTTCGAGTCCGCGAATAAAAATATCTTTTGGTAGATTTTTGCCAATAAACACCATTTTGCTGCCGCGTACTTCGCCTTCGCCCCATTTGGCGCCCAGGTCGCTGCCCATCAGCTGATGCACGCCCTGGAACACCACCTTGCGTTCGGCGCCCTGCATCAGCAGCACGCCCTTGTAGCGCAGCATGCGCGGACCATATACCTGCACCAGGCCGCCCAGGAACTCGTCGAGCTTGGCGCTGTCGAACGGTTGCGTGCTTTTGAATACAAAGGCGGCAATATCGTCGCTGTGGTGGGCGTGGTGATGGTCTGCATGGCCGCAATCGGTGGCGCAGGCGTCGCTGTGCTCGTGTTCGCCACCATGCTTGTGCTCGTGTGCATGGTCGTGCTGATGGTCGTGATCGTGGACGTGGTCGCTTTCGGTAGCCAGGAAATCCGGGTCCAGCTCCAGCTTTTCGTTCAGGTTGAAGCCGCGGATATCGAGCACTTCCGCCAGCGGCGCGCGGCCGAAATCGACCTTGCCTATCGGCGCGCGCGGATTGATGCGTTTCAGGCGGCGGCTCAGGATGTCCAGTTCGTCTTCGCTGACCAGGTCGGTTTTTGACAACAGCAGCTTGTCGGCAAAGCCGACTTGACGCTGTGCCTCTTCGTAGTCGTCGAGTTGCTGCATCGCGTGGCGTGCATCGACCACGGTGATGATGGCGTCGAGCATGTAATGGCTGCCCACCTCTTCATCGACAAAAAAGGTTTGTGCCACCGGGCCCGGATTGGCCAGGCCTGTCGTTTCGATGACGACGCGGTCGAATGCCAGGGTGCCCGCGTCGCGCTTTTGCGCCAGCGCCGTCAGCGCCACGATCAGGTCGCCGCGCACGGTGCAGCAGATGCAGCCGTTGTTCATTTCAATGATCTGTTCGCTGCTGTCTTGCACCAGGATTTCATTGTCGATGTTTTCCTGGCCAAATTCATTTTCGATCACGGCAATGCGCATGCCGTGGTCTTCCTGCAAGATGCGGTTCAGCAAAGTGGTTTTGCCGGCGCCCAGAAAGCCGGTGAGGATGGTAGCGGGGATCATTGCCATGTAGAGTACCTGTGCGGTGAGTCGATGTTGCGCCTGCCAGCGGGCGTATCGGACGATTATGCCGGAATTTTACAAATGCTTGCAAATGCGGCGGAATCGGCTTGATATGGATCAGGCGGCCAGGCGCCGTCAGCCTTGCCCGATCTTCGCGCGCGGATGCGTCTTGTCGTACACCTCCGACAGATGCTGGAAATCGAGCGCCGTATATACCTGGGTCGAGGTGATGCTCGAGTGGCCCAGCATTTCCTGCACTGCGCGCAGGTCGCCCGACGATTGCAGCAGATGCGAGGCGAACGAGTGGCGCAGCACATGCGGGTGCACATTGGCGGGAATGCCGGTCGCCAGCGCATGCGCCTTCAGGCGCAGCTGCAGTACGCGTGGCGAGATGCGCGTGCCGCGCGTACTCAGGAACAGCGCCGCGCTGCCGTCTTGCGGGGGCGGGCGCACCGCCAGCCAGGCCGACAGGGCGACCAGGGCCGCCTTGCCAACCGGAACCTTGCGCATCTTGTCGCCCTTGCCGGTCACCACCACTTCGAAACTGGCCATGTCGATCCAGCCTTTTGATGCGGGCTGGACGCCGTCGGCCTTGTGGTAATGGGTGTCCAGGCTGGTCAGCTCGGACACGCGCAGGCCGCTCGAATACAGCAGTTCGAACATGGCGCGGCTGCACAATTCATCGGATTCCGCTTTGCCCTCTTGGTACGGCGCGGGCGCTACCAGGCGCACGGCGTCATCGACCGACAAGGCCTTGGGCAAGGTCTTTGAACGCTTGGGCGCACGGATGCCGTCGACTGGATTGGCATCTATCGTCGTCTCGCCGGCCAGCCAGTCGAAAAAGCCGCGCCAGGCCGACAGCTTGCGGGCGATCGAGCGCGGCTCCAGGCCGCTGGCGTGCAGTTTCGAGGTGTAGCGGCGCACTTCCTGATGCGCCAGCGTCTGCCAGGCGATATCGCCGCTCAGCACCAGCAATTCATGCAGGTCGCGCCGATAGGCCGCCACGGTGTGCGGCGACAGCTTGCGCTGGGTTTCCAGCTGCGCCAGCCAGGCGCTGATCCACCCGGCCTTGTCGCGCGCCTGACTCATTGCTGCTTTACGCCGGTGCGCGCAACGCGGCCAGCGCCGCGCTGGCGGTGGCGCCGATATGCACCAGGAAATCGGTACCCATGCTGGACGTGAAGCGTTCGCTGTCGGGCGAGCCCAGCACCAGCAAGCCAAAAGTGCCAGTGGCGCGCGGCGCGCGCAAGGCAATCATCACGGTCGATGCGATCTTGTCCGATTGCAGCCAGTGCACGGCCTCGAAATCGCGGTTGCTGCCGCAATACGGGGTTTGCAGGCCATTGGCGAACATGCGTACATCGGCCGTCACGTCCTGGGCATACCAGGCATCGGCGAATTCGGGCGCAAGCTGCCACAGCCGCAGGCTGGCATGGGGCACGTCGAAATGGCTTTGCAGGGCGTCGACCAGCACGCGCGGCATGGCGCCGTCCTCGCGCACTTGCAGCATGGCCTGGTTCCAGCCATGAAATTTGTTGGCGATGGCGCCGTTTTCCTGGGCCACGCGGCTGAGGTTGGACATGCGCAGTTCGAGCGCCTTGTACTTGTCGCGCATCACTTCCATCTGGCGCTCCTGCAGCGAGATGGTGCGCCCCGTCAGCGGGCTGCAGAGCTTGACTTCACCGAGCAGGGTGGTGTGTTCTTCGAAAAAGTTCGGGTGCTCGCTCAGATACTGGGCGACGGTGCTTGCGTCGAGTGGGGCGGTCATTGATGGATGCAATCAGTAGTCATGGGAAATTGCCTGATTCTAACCGACGGCACGCCGTGCGATGGTGCAAAAGCGTGCGGCCATGAAAAAAGCGGCATGGTTGCCCATGCCGCCTGATATTCCATGGTGCATGCCGCCCGTTACAGGCGCCATGTCAGGCCATTAGAAATTGTGGTGCAAGCCGAGGCCCACGTAGTTGATGGTCGTCGAGTTATTGTAGTTGGTGGCGCTAGCCTGTTTTTTGTTCGAGATGTCGGCGTAGACGTAGGTGCGTTTCGACAGGTTGTAATCGTAGCCCAGCGAAGCCTGCTTGGTCTTGACCACGCCATCCGGCGTTTTCTGGCCGTAGCCAGCGCGGATCTTGCCCGGGCCGACGTCATAGTTCATGCCCAGCACCCAAGCCTTGGTGTCGGTGTTGATGAGCTTGAAGTTGCTGTCGTCCTGGTGCTGGTACGACGCCATCAGTTTCAGTTCCGGCGCAACATTGAACGATGCACCGACCGACCACAGCTTGGCTTGCACGCCATTGCGCTCGTAGGCGCCCATGGCGGCGAACTGCGCGTTGTTGTAGGTGACCGATACCGAATAAGGATTCGATGCTGGTGCAACGTTTGCTGGCAGCGCGAAGTTGCCGGTAGCATTCGTGAAGGCGTTCGGCAAGCTGGCGGCAATAGCGGAGTTGTTGTTCGCTTCCTTGGCGGCCACGGTGGCATTGAACTGGAAGCCGGCAAATACTGGCGAGTTGTAGAACACGGCGTTCGAGAAACGGTTGCGCGAGTTGCCGTTTGCGCTCAGCGGATCGCTGGTGTAGGCGGCAACGGTCAGGTCGGTCTGGAAGCCAGCCTGGGTCGGCATGCCGGACCATGGCTCAAACGCGGTGCTGGTTTCCTGGAAAGCGGTCAGGCCACGGCCCAGGCGGACGGTACCGAAGTCGCCTTGCAGGCCGACGCGGCTTTGACCTTGGAAGAATGGACGCGAATTGGTGCCCGAAGTGTTTTCCAGCGTGCCGGTATCGGTCTCATAGCGGATTTCCAGTTGGAAAATAGCTTTCAGGCCATTGCCCAGATCTTCCGTGCCTTTGAAACCCAGTTTGTTGTTGTCGCGCTTGCTGACGGAAGTGGTGCCGTTGGTGGCTTTGGCCAGGCCGGCATCGACGGTGCCGTAGATTTGTACCGACGATTGTGCTTGTGCGGTGGCGGCAAAGGCGCCGAACAGTGCGAGGGCAACGAGTGATTTTTTCATGTCTTTTTCCCTAGTTAAGGTGGTTTCCGTCAGAGATCCGAGCAGAGTGAAAGCGCCGATAGCCGCGTTTCGATGAGTCAACCTTAAGTCTTCGACACGGCGCACGCGCGGGATTGGTCAAATATGGATGAAAAAATTGGTGGAAAACCCGACAAGCAGCCTGTGCTGTTGTATTTTCGTAACGCCGGGTTTTTCTCGCGTGCGCCAACTGCCTCTGCTGCTGCCTCCTGCGGTGCCACTATTTTGATGCCGCCAGCATGCTTGCAACCAAAGGGCATATTGCGTTTAATCAATTTTCCTTTTTGCAATATCGAATTTCGACCACAAGGAAGTTACACTATGTAACAGTTTGCATGGCGTCACAGCGTTTTTGACGTGTCGAGCCGTTGCAAGCCAGGAGACAGCAGATTATTAGAATCATTGACTCAATATAGAGAATCGATGGCAAATCGCGAAATTTTAGGATTGATCAAGGGAGCGCGCGCGGGCGATGTCGTTTGCCAACTGGCGCTGGGAAGAGTGTATCTGTTTGGCCACGGCGTGCCGAAAAGCGTGCCGACGGCCTTGCATTGGCTGGCGCGCGCGGCGCAGGAAGGCAGCGAAGAAGCATGCTTGTTGATCGGCACGCATGTGCCGTTCGAACTGGCGCAAGCGGCGGCCAAGGCACTCATCCCCTATTATGAACAGGCGTTTGACGCCGGCTTGCCGCAGGCCGGCCTGGTGCTGGCGCAACTGGTGCTGGCCGATTGCGCCAAGCACTGCGAGGCGGTGCGCGTCAAGGCCAGGCTGGGGCTGGAAGCGGCGGCCCGGGCCGGTTTGCCCGATGCGCTGTGGCTGCTGTCGCGCCAGGATGGCGTGCAGGACCCGGTGCAACAGCGCGGCGGTGACGCCTGGCTGGAGCAGGCCTGGCTGTCGGGTGACCAGGCCGGTTTCCTGACCCATGCGATGCCGCTGGCGCGTGAATTGCTGCAGCGCCAGGCCGTCAACGGCGCGCGCAGCATCGCCCTGACGCCAGCGCAGGTGCTGCTGTTGTCGCGCTGCGCGCAGGCGCTGGCGCCTACTGGCGGCACCGAAAGCTGGCAGTGCTGCGAACTGGCCGCGCACGGCGGCGACCGCGCCGCGCAGCTGGAACTGGGGCTCGGCTATGCGCGCATGGACGCCCATGGCCGCAAGCTGGCCGCGCGCAACGGCGCGGCCAATTTCAAGCGTGCCGTACGCTGGCTGACGCAGGCCGGCGAGCAAGGTCTGGCCGAAGCCTGGTTCGTGCTGTCGCGCATTTACACCAAACCCGAATTTTCCCAGCGTAATGTGGTCGAAGCGCATTGCTGCCTGGAGCGTGCGGCCGACCTGGGCCATGGACCGGCCCAGCTCGAATGCGGCATGCACGCCTGGCGTAACCGCCGCGACGGCGTCAACAGCGACGTGCGCGCCGCCTATTGGCTGTTGCAGGCGCAGTCGCAAGGCAGCGGCGAGGCCGAGGCGGTGCTGGCGAAAATCGCGCCGCGCACCGAACCCGGTGACTGGGGCCAGTTTGCCAGCGCGCACAGTGCCGCACTCAAGCGTGAACTTGATCTGAGCCAGCCCTTGCTGGCGGGGCGTCTGGCGCTGGCGCGCTGCTTTCACCTGACGCGCGCCGAAGCGCTGCTGCTCGATGTGCATGCGGCCGACCAGGGACATTGTTTGCTGATCGATATCAGCGCCACGCATGGCCGCGGCAAGCGGCGCCTGGCGCTGATCCGCTCGGCGCAGGAACGCCAGGTACTGGACCAGGTGCTGCGCACGTTCGAGCGCGTCGATTGCGGCATCGACGGCCCGGAAGGCAATTACCGGCAGCGCCTGTACCGCCTGAAATGCTATCTGGCAGAACTGGACGCGCCGCAGGAACAGGAGTTCCTGGCCGCTTAAACCTCGATCTGGCCTTCGAAGACCGTCACGGCCGGCCCTGTCATCAGGACCGGCTGGCCCGGTCCTTGCCAGGCGATCGACAGTTCGCCGCCGCGCGCGCTGATGCGCACCGGGGAATCGAGCAGGCCGCGCAAGATGCCGGCCACGGCGGCAGCGCAGGCGCCGGTGCCGCAAGCGAGGGTTTCGCCGGCGCCCCGTTCATACACGCGCAACTTTACATGGTGGCGGTCGATCACCTGCATGTAGCCGGCGTTGACCCTGCGCGGAAAGCGCCGGTGATGCTCGATCAGCGGGCCTGATGCTTCGAGGTTTTCTGCGTCGACATCGTCGACCACCTGCACCGCGTGCGGGTTGCCCATCGACACTACCGACACCAGCACCGTGGCAGCGTTGCCCGGCAGCGCCAGGTCCAGCGGCCAGCTGGTATCGTTGCCTTGCGGCACGCCGTCCAGGCCGCTTGCATCGAACGGCACCAGCGCCGGCGCCAGTACCGGCGCACCCATGTCGACCGTGATTGAGCCATCGAGCTCCAGGCGTGGCGCGATCACGCCGGCCATGGTTTCGACGCTGATGCTGCGTTTTTCCGACAAGCCTTTTTCACTGACGAATTTGACAAACGCGCGCGCGCCGTTGCCGCACTGTTCCACTTCGCCGCCGTCGTTGTTATAGATGCGGTAGCGGAAATCGCAGCCGGGCAGGCGTGCCGCTTCGACCACCAGGATCTGGTCGGCGCCGATGCCGAAACGGCGGTCGGCCAGCCGCTGCCACTGTGCTGGCGTGAAATCGATCTGCTGGCTGATGGCGTCGATGACGATGAAGTCATTGCCGGCGCCGTGCATCTTGGTAAAGTTCAGTTTCATGCTGTTCAGTCTTGGTTTTGCTGGTGATAGAACGAGGCTTCGCCTGCCGGACGCGTCTTGAAGCGCTTGTGAGTCCAGAAATATTCGGCCGGCGCTTCGCGCACGCGCTCTTCGATGAATTCGTTCATGCGGCGCGTGGCGGCCGTGATGTCGTCGCCCGGGTAATCGTCCCAGGCCGGATAGTAGGTCACCTGCCAGCCCTGGTAGTTGGGCAGGAAGGTGGCAATCACGGGAATGACCTGCGCGCGGGCCGCCATCGCCAGGCGCGCGGTGGCTGTCAGGGTGGCGGCCGGCACGCCGAAGAAGGGCACGAACTCGGCGTCCTTTTCGCCGAAATCCATGTCCGGCAGCATGAAGTAGGGCAGGCCGTCGCGCAGCGCGCGCAAGATGGTCTTGATGCCGTCCTGGCGCGTAAACAGCCGCGATGGCTTGAAGCGCGAGCGGCCGTCGCGCAAGGCCTTGTCGAACACGGCGTTCTTTTGCTGCACATACATCGACGACGCTTCGATTTCCATCGCGGTGGCGGCGCCGGCCACATCCAGGCAGACAAAATGCGGGCACAGCAGGATAGTCGGTTTCGATGCAATCTGCATGCCGGGAAATGCCGGCACCTTCTTGATCAGGCGGTTCAGGCGCGCTTCCGAAGCCCACCATAAAATGCTGCGTTCCCAGACACTGCGCGAATAGGCCTGGAAATGCTGGCGCACCAAGGTGCGGCGCTGCGATTCCGTCAGTTCCGGCATGCACAGGCGCAAGTTGGTCAGGGCGATGTTGCGCCGCGGACCCATGACGATGAACAGCAGATTGCCGATGCCGGCGCCGAAGCGGCCCAGGATGGGCAGCGGCAGCCAGTGCAGCAGCCACATGAAGCCGATCAGCAGCCTCATGACTGCGCTCCGGCCGGCGTGGTGGTCGGTGGCGCCGCGCCGCGCGGCACCTTGAAGCGGTTGTAGCTCCACAGGTATTGCGCCGGGCTGCGCGCGATCAGTTGTTCCATCGCCGCATTGATGGTGCGCGCCTGTTCGGCCGACGTGCCATCGAGCGACTCCGTAAACGGCACGAAATGCACGCGGTAGCCGCGCCCGCCCGGCAGGCGCTCGGCATAAGTAATGATGACTTCTGCGCCACCCATCTGCGCCAGCTTGGCCGGCAACGTCATGGTGTAGGCCGGGCGGCCAAAGAACTCGGCCCACACGCCTTCGCCTTCCTGCGGCACCTGGTCGGGCAGCAGGCCGATCGGCTGGCCCTTCTTCAAACATTTGGCAAAGATACGCACGCCCGACATGTTGGCCGGCGCCAGCATCAGGTTTTCACGCGCGCGCGCGCCTTCGATCAGCGGTTTCAGGGCGGCGCGCTTCGGTGGGCGGTACATCACGGTCAGCGCCGTGCGCAGCGCGATCTGCTGGGCGACAATTTCAAAGCAGCCCAGGTGCGGCGTCAAAAACACGATGCCGCGGCCATGCGCGAGCGCCTGCTCGACCAGTTGCCAGTTTTCCACCGTCGCATGGCGCGCCACGCGCTCGGCTGGCGCGCACCAGATAAAGGGTAATTCCAGCACGCTCTTGCCTGCTTCGGCGACGGCCGCATGCAAGTGTTGCGAAAACCCCGCACCGGCCATGTTCTCGCGCATGCGGCGGCGATACGAAGGTGAAATGGCGTAAATCACCCAGCCCATGGCAGCGCCGAGCGCATGCAGAAAGGGCAGGGGAAACAGGGATAAAAAGCGGAAGATGGGGACGAGCATGAATGATCTGTTTCTAAAGTATGGCGTGTTGCACTGCCAAAATTTTTTAAGAAGCGTAAAATACCACGTTGTAGTATCCGCTGAGTTAATAGACAACTTGCGAAGCGGAATATAAATATCGCTAAAGCGTCGCAGGCAAATCCTCTTTACTGCGACAGAACATTCACATAGTAAACAGGAGCTTGCATGTCCAACGATTATCTCTTCACGTCCGAATCCGTCTCGGAAGGCCATCCCGACAAGGTTGCCGATCAAATTTCCGACGCCATTCTCGACGCCATCCTGACCCAGGACCCGAACGCCCGCGTGGCCGCCGAAACCCTGTGCAACACCGGCCTGGTGGTGCTGGCGGGCGAAATTACCACCCACGCCAATGTCGATTATATTCAAGTTGCGCGCGAGACCATCAAACGCATCGGTTACGACAACACCGAATACGGCATCGACTACAAGGGTTGCGCCGTGCTGGTGGCTTACGACAAGCAGTCGCCCGACATCGCGCAAGGCGTTGATGAAGGCGCGGGTATTGACTTGGATCAAGGCGCCGGCGACCAGGGCCTGATGTTCGGCTATGCCTGCGATGAAACGGCCGAGCTGATGCCTGCTGCCATTCACTATGCGCACCGCCTGGTCGAGCGCCAGTCGCAGCTGCGCAAGGACGGCCGTTTGCCATGGCTGCGCCCGGATGCGAAATCGCAAGTGACCTTGCGCTATGTCGATGGCCGCCCGGTCGGCGTGCACACCGTCGTGCTGTCGACCCAGCATGCGCCGGAAATGACGCACTCGCAGATCGAAGAAGCAGTGATCGAAGAAATCATCAAGCCGATTTTGCCGCGCGAGTGGCTGACGGAAACCAAATTCCTGGTCAACCCGACCGGCCGCTTTGTCATCGGCGGCCCGCAAGGCGATTGTGGCCTGACCGGCCGCAAGATCATCGTCGACACCTACGGTGGCGCAGCCCCGCATGGCGGTGGCGCGTTCTCGGGCAAGGATCCATCGAAAGTCGACCGTTCGGCCGCCTACGCCGCCCGCTACGTGGCGAAAAACATCGTCGCCGCCGGCCTGGCGCGCCAGTGCCAGGTACAGGTCAGCTACGCCATCGGCGTGGCCAAGCCGATCAATATCACTGTCTATACCGAAGGCACGGGCGTGATTCCTGACGCCGAAATCGCCAAACTGGTGCTGGCCCACTTTGACCTGCGCCCGAAAGGCATCGTGCAGATGCTGGACCTGCTGCGCCCGATCTACCAGAAGAGCGCCGCCTACGGCCACTTCGGCCGCGAAGAGCCGGAATTCACCTGGGAGCGTACCGACAAGGTGGCCCTGCTGCGCGATGCGGCTGGCCTGAAATAATCGCATCGGCTGCCTGAAAAGCGCCCTCGCCGCAAGGCTGAGGGCGCTTTTTTCATGGTTGACAGGAACTTGTAACTTGGCAAACCTGGCGAATTTGATTGGCGTGCCGGCCTTGACAATGCTAAAATCCGGCGTCCGAGGAGCGTTGCGACGAAGAAATTCGCCAGGCTCGGAATATCCTGCAACTGCGCTCACGTACCTTTTTCACAACTGAAAGGAGGGCGTGATGAACGCCGTACTCAAATCGCAACACGACTACACCATCGCCGATATCACCTTGGCCGCATGGGGCAACAAAGAAATCAAGATTGCTGAAACGGAAATGCCTGGCCTGATGGCCATCCGCGAAGAATTCGCGGCAGCGCAGCCATTGAAAGGCGCGCGCATTACCGGTTCGATCCACATGACCATCCAGACCGCCGTGCTGATCCAGACCCTGGAAGCACTGGGCGCGCAAGTGCGCTGGGCCTCGTGCAATATCTATTCCACGCAAGACCATGCCGCCGCCGCCATTGCCGCTGCCGGAACGCCGGTGTTTGCCGTCAAGGGCGAGTCGCTCGACGACTACTGGGAATACACGCACCGCATCTTCGAATGGCCATCGGTCGATGGCAAGGCGGTCTATTCGAACATGATCCTCGACGATGGCGGCGACGCGACCCTGCTGCTGCACCTGGGCGTGCGCGCGGAAACCGACCTGTCGGTGCTGGCCAACCCGTCCTCGGACGAAGAAGTCTGCCTGTACAACTCGATCAAGCAGCGTTTGCTGGTCGACCCGGCCTGGTACTCGAAGCGCTTGCCGGAAATCCTCGGCGTGACCGAAGAAACCACCACCGGCGTGCACCGCCTGTACCAGATGCACAAGGAAGGCAAGCTGGCTTTCCCTGCAATTAACGTCAACGATTCAGTGACCAAATCGAAATTCGACAACCTGTATGGCTGCCGCGAGTCGCTGGTTGACGGCATCAAGCGCGCTACCGACGTGATGATCGCCGGCAAAGTTGCCGTGATCGCCGGTTATGGTGACGTCGGCAAGGGTTCGGCCCAGGCCATGCGCGCGCTGTCGGCGCAAGTATGGGTGACCGAAGTCGATCCGATCTGCGCCCTGCAGGCGGCGATGGAAGGCTACCGCGTGGTGACCATGGATTACGCTTGTGAACACGGCGACATCTTTGTGACCTGCACCGGCAACTACCATATCCTGACGCACGATCACCTGACGCGCATGAAAGACCAGGCCATCGTCTGCAACATTGGTCACTTCGACAATGAAATCGACGTTGCCTCGCTCAAGCAATACGAGTGGGAAAACATCAAGCCGCAGGTCGACCATATCATCTTCCCGTCGGGCCGCCGCATTATCCTGCTGGCCGAGGGCCGCCTGGTCAACCTCGGTTGCGGTACCGGTCACCCGTCGTACGTGATGAGCTCGTCGTTCGCCAACCAGACGATCGCCCAGATCGAACTGTACGCCAACACGGCCAACTACCCGGTCGGCGTCTACACCTTGCCGAAACACCTCGATGAAAAAGTCGCTCGCCTGCAACTCAAAAAGTTGAATGCCCAGCTGACCGAACTGACTGAAGAGCAAGCCGCTTACATCGGCGTGCGTCAAGAAGGTCCTTACAAGCCGGAACACTATCGTTACTGATCGATAGGCGGGGCTGTACATCACCCTCCGATGGCCGGCGCCTGGCGCCGGCCTGACTCTTCTTTTGACAGGCTAGAGAAATGCGCTTGCTCCTGATCTGGTTTATCAATGCGGCAGCCCTGTTTGCCGTTCCTTACCTGATGCATTCGATCACCATGAGCAGCGGCTGGACCGCGCTGTTCGCTGCTGCCTTGCTGGGGTTGGTCAATGCACTGATCCGTCCCTTGCTGGTCCTGCTGACCTTGCCGGTAACGTTTTTGTCGCTGGGCTTGTTTATTCTGATCATCAACGGCTTTCTGTTCTGGCTGGTGGCGCAGGTGGTCGATGGCTTCCATGTCGCCAGTTTCTGGTCGGCCGTGGGTGGCGCCATTCTGTACAGCATCATTTCCTGGGCCTTGTCGACCTTACTTTTGAGTAAAACCGATGGCAACCCATAACTTCAGTATCGAGTTTTTCCCGCCGAAAACCCTGGAAGGGGCGGAAAAGCTGCGTGCCACGCGCGCCAGGCTGTCCGAACTGCAACCGAAGTATTTTTCGGTGACGTTCGGCGCCGGCGGCACCACGCAGCAGGGCACCCTGGACACCGTGCGCGAGATCCTGGCGGCCGGCGAACAAGCCGCACCGCATCTGTCTTGTGTCGGTGGCTCGCGCGAATCGATCCGCGCCGTGCTGGCCGACTTCAAGGCGGCCGGCGTAAGCCGTATCGTGGCCTTGCGCGGCGACTTGCCGAGTGGCTATGGCGCTTCGGGCGAATTCCGCTACGCCAACGAACTGGTGGAATTCATCCGCGCCGAAACGGGCGACCATTTCCATATCGAAGTGGCAGCCTACCCGGAAGTGCATCCGCAGGCGCGTTCGCCGCAAGACGACCTGCAGGCGTTTGCGCGCAAGGTGCAGGCCGGCGCCGACGCGGCCATTACCCAGTACTTCTACAATGCCGACGCGTATTTCCAGTTTGTCGAGCAGGCCCAGAAGATCGGTATCAACGTGCCGATCGTGGCTGGCATCATGCCGATCACGAACTACACCCAGCTGATGCGTTTTTCGGACATGTGCGGCGCGGAAATTCCACGCTGGGTTCGCCTGAAGCTGGCCAGCTTTGGCGACGACAGCGCCTCGATCAAGGCCTTTGGCCTCGATGTGGTGACCAGCCTGTGCGAACGCCTGCTCGAAGGCGGCGCACCGGGCCTGCACTTCTACAGCATGAACCAGGCGGCGCCCACCACCGCCTTGTGGCAGCGGCTGGTCAAGTAACTATCTGCTGATGTATCAGTACAGGTCGCCCTCGGTTACGATGTGATCGAGGGCGATGTCGTATGGGTCGCTGGCAAAGTGTGCTTGCAAGCAAGCGTAGGCGATACCCAGGGTGCGCGGGCGCGGCGCATGTGCCAGGGTGCGGTCGTAGTAACCACCACCATAGCCGAGCCGGTAGCGTCCGGCATTGAAACCGAGGCAGGGCACCAGCAGCACCGGCGGCGCCGGCACCAGACGCAGCTGGGCCGGCACGGCCACGCCCATGCCGTCCTTGACCATGGACTCGCCCGGTGTCCAGGCGGCAAACGCCAGCGGCGCATGTTTTTCCAGCACCACCGGCAAGGCCAGCGCCACGCCGCGCGCGGCCAGTTCCAGGTAAGCGGCATGCAGGTCCGGTTCGCCATGCAGGGGCCAATAGACGGCAAGTTCAGCAATGTTTTCATTTGCACACCAAGCCAGCAGGCGCTGCGCAATGGCCGCGTCCCACTGGCTGCGGGATGCCTCGGGCAGGGTGCGGCGGGCCGCCAGCAGGGCTTTGCGCAAGCTGCTTTTTTCCTGTAGAGCAATGGCTGGCGAGCTGGCCGGATCGCATGTTATTCTAGGGTCGCTATTCATATCACCATCAAGCCTACATTGAGAGTCGTACATTGATTTCCCCACTGAAATGGATTGCCGGTACGATGCTGTGTGTTGCATCCGCCTTTTCCCCCCTGGCCGCATTTGCCCAGGCCGCCACCCCGGTCAACCCTGCCGCGCCCGATACGCGCAGCGAAGATGACGCTTTCCTGCTGCTGCGCGACGCCGCGCGCAAGGACGATCTCGAAAAAGTCGACTTTTATGCCAGCCGCCTCGGCAATTACCAGGTGCCGTCGTATGTCGACTATTATCGGCTCAAACCGCGCATCCGGCAGCTGTCCGAAGCGCAATTTCGCGATTACCTGGCACGCTACAAGGGCAGCGCGATTGCCGACCGCTTCCGCAACGACTGGCTGCTGGAACTGGGCCGCCAGCGCAACTGGGTGATTTTCGATGAACAATATCCGCAGTTTGCGCTCGATGACGACACGCAACTGAAATGCTACGCCCTGATGTCGCGCCTGGCCAAGGGCCAGAAAGTGGCCGACGAGGCGCGCAATCTGCTGCAGTCGCCGCCCGGTTACGGCGAAGCCTGCGGCAGCCTGATCACGGCGCTGGCGCAAAGCGGCCAGTTCGACAGCAACGACCTGTGGGCGCAGATCCGCCTGGCCGGCCAGAGCAATGCCACCGGCCCGGCGCGCAGAGTCGCGCTGCTGCTGGGCGCCTCGGACGCAAAAATGGCGCAGGCGATCGACTTGCCGGCGCTGGTGCTGGCCAAGGGGCCGGGCGCCAGCCGTGCCGACCATGAAATGTACCTGGTGGCAGTGGGCCGCATGGCCCGCAGTACCCTGAAACTGGGCCTGGTGGCGCTGCAAAAAAACCTGCCGCAGCTGACGGCGCAGGAACAGGCGATCGGCTGGGCCAACGTGGCCTTGCAGGCCTCGTATTCGCTGTCGCCGGACGCGTTTGATTATTGGCAAAAGTCGAATGGCGCGCCGTTGACCCTGGAACAACTGCAGTGGAAAACCAGGATCGCCCTGCGTGAAGGCAACTGGCCGCTGGTGAAATCGACCATCGAAACCATGCCGGCGTCCCTGCGCCAGGACCCGACCTGGGTCTACTGGCTGGCGCGCGCGCTGCAGGCCGAAACGCCGGGCCGTGCCAACGCCCAGGCCGACAAGTTGTACCGCAGCATCAATGACCAGTCGAATTTCTATGGCTTGCTGGCCAATGAAGAGCTGGGCAACCATCTGGTGTTGCCGCCGCCAGGCCAGGCGATCAGCCCGGCGGAAATTGCCGCCATGGCCGCCAATCCCGGCTTGCAGCGAGCCTTGAAGTTTTTCAATCTGCGCTTGCGCTTTGAAGGCACGCGTGAATGGAACTGGGAGTTGCGCTCGATGACGGACCGCCAGCATCTGGCGGCCGCCGAATTTGCGCGCCAGAACAATGTGCTCGACCGCATGGTCAATACCTCGGACCGCACGCGCCTGGAAGTGGACTACACGCAACGCTACCCCACGCCGCACGATGACGTGATGCATCCGGCCACCAAGAGCCTGGGACTGGACAAGGCCTGGGTCTATGGCCTGATCCGCCAGGAATCGCGTTTCATCATGGATGCCCAGTCGCATGTGGGCGCTTCCGGCCTGATGCAGGTAATGCCGTCGACCGCGCGCTATGTAGCCAAGAAGATCGGCTTGACCGACTTCGTCACGGAAACGCTCAGCGATGTGCGCACCAACGTCATGCTGGGCACCAACTACCTGAACATGGTGCTGGGCGGCCTGGACGGCTCGCAAGTGCTGGCCAGCGCCGCCTATAATGCCGGCCCCGGCCGCTTGCGCACCTGGCGCGCCACCATGACGCGTCCGCTGGAAGGAGCCGTGTTTGCGGAAATTATTCCCTTTACGGAAACGCGCACCTACGTGAAAAACGTGATGTCCAACGCCACCTATTACGCGGCCCTGTTCGAGAAAAGCCCGCAGTCGCTCAAAGCGCGGCTCGGCACGGTGGGGCCGAAAAACAGCGCGATTGCCGCCGATTTGCCTTGAATTTTTAATCAACCTGACAGCCGATCATGCAAACCACCGTCCTCGACCCCAGCCTGACGCAAGCCCTGGCCGCTGCACGCGAGCCAGGCCTGACCCTTATTATCGGCAACAAGAATTATTCGTCCTGGTCGATGCGCCCATGGGTGGCGCTGACCGCCTTCGGCATTCCGTTCCAGGAAGTGCGCGTGCTGCTTGACCAGAAAGATACATCGAGCAAGATTGCCGAATATTCGGCCTGCGGCCGCGTGCCGGTATTGCTGGCCGGCGAGATCACCATCTGGGACAGCCTGGCCATTTGCGAATACCTGGCAGAACAGTTCCCGGACAAGCATCTTTGGCCGCAGGACGTGGCCGCGCGCGCCATGGCGCGTTGCATCTGCGCGGAAATGCACTCGGGCTTTACCGACTTGCGCAACGATATGTCGATGCATATCAAGGCGCATCTGCCGGGCCGCGGCCGCACGCCGGGCGCCCAGGCCGACATCGGCCGCATCAGTGAAATCTGGGAAGAATGCTTGTCGCGTTTTGGCCACCACCAGTTCCTGTTTGGCGAGTTTTCGATTGCCGACGCGTATTTTGCGCCCGTCGTCATGCGTTTCCGCACCTATGGCGTGTCGCTGGCGCCGGCCCTGAACGCCTATTGCGAGCGGGTGCAGGCGCACCCGGCCGTGGCGCGCTGGATCACCGAAGCGCTGGCCGAAACGGAAGTGGCGGCCAGGCACGATGCCGATCTGCCGGATTAGGCGGACGGTGGCCGAGATGAAGATTTATACGGTCGGCGGCGCCGTGCGCGATGCACTGCTGGGCTTGCCGGTCAAGGACCATGACCATGTGGTGGTGGGCGCCACGCCGGACGACATGCTGCGCAAAGGCTTTCGGCCGGTCGGCAAGGATTTTCCTGTGTTCCTGCACCCGCAGACGCAGGAAGAATATGCGCTGGCCCGCACCGAGCGCAAGACCGCGCCCGGCTACCGGGGTTTTGTGTTCCATGCGGCACCCGATGTGTCGCTGGAAGACGACCTGGTGCGGCGCGATCTGACCATCAATGCGATTGCGCAAGATGAAGACGGCAAGCTTACCGATCCGTTTGGCGGCGTCGACGATATCAGGAACAAGGTGTTTCGCCATGTCTCCGACGCGTTTGGCGAAGATCCCGTGCGCGTGCTGCGCCTGGCCCGTTTTGCCGCCCGCTTTGGCGATTTTACGGTGGCGCCCGCCACCATGGCGTTGATGCGCAGCATGGTTGCCAACGGCGAAGTCGACGCCCTGGTGGCCGAACGCGTGTGGCAGGAAGTGGCAAAAGGCCTGATGGAAGCACAACCGTCGCGCATGCTGACGGTATTGCAGGACTGCGGCGCCTTGCCCCGCATACTGCCGGAGCTGGATGTCAACCCGCAGCTGTTGCAGGTAATCGACCGCGCCGCCGCCGAAGGCCATGCGCTATGCGTGCGCTTTGCCGTGCTGATGCTGGCCGTGCCGGTGGCGCAGATCAATACGCTGAGCGAGCGCCTGCGCGTGCCCAATGACTGCCGCGAGCTGGCGCTGATGGCGGCGCGTGAGCAAAGTGTGATCGACAATGCGCTGGCCTTGACGGCCGAAGACCTGGTGCGGCTGTGCGAACGCTGCGACGGCCTGCGCAAGCCGCAGCGCTTTGTGCAGATGCTCGACGCGGTCGCATGCGAAGTCCGCGCGCGGCAGGATCAGGCTTTTCCGCAAGCGGCCTGGCTGCAAGCCGTGCTGGCGGCGGTGCGCGGGGTCGATGCGGGCGCGCTGGCGCAAGCTTGCGCGCAGGAACCGAAACGCATTCCGGCCGTGATCCATGCAGCAAGGGTCGAGGCCGTTACCAATGTGATCAGCAGCCAGGAAGTACCATGACCCTGCCCAAATTGTTCCAGAATCCGTTTCGTCGTTGGCTCAGCCGCAGCGGCGACACGCGTCCGGCGGTGCTGGTCAAGCAATTGCACGAGCGCGACCGGCGCCGCATGATGAAGCATTTTTTGTCGCTGGAAAAAAGCGACCGCCTGCTGCGCTTCGGCAGTTCCTTGCCCGACGAACTGGTGGCGCAATATGTGCAGAAGATGGATTTCTCGCGCGATATGGTCTACGGCGTCTACAACAGCACTTTTAAATTGGTCGGCGTGGGCCATCTGGCGTTCGCGCCGAAAGACAAGTCGCCGGCCAGGAGCGTGGTGACGACCAAGGAGCAGGTGGCCGAGTTTGGCGTGTCGGTATCGAAATCGATGCGCGGCATGGGCGTGGGTTCGAAACTGTTCGAGCGCGCGGCGATACATTGCCGCAACAACGATGTCGACACCTTGTATATGCATTGTTTATCGTCCAACAAGACGATGATGCATATCGCCAAGAAGGCAGGCATGGAAATCCAGCGTGAATACGGCGAAGCCGATGCTTATTTGAAACTGCTGCCACCGAACCCTTCCAGCATGCTGCAGGAAGCCGTGCAGGAACAGTTCGCCATGTTCGACTACACCTTCAAGGCCAATGCGCGCGCCGCCTCCAAGCTGTGGGATCGCTTGCCAGGCCGCAAGAAGAAGCCCGGCCCGCCATCACAATAAGGGCAGGGCGGTGGTATCCTTGATACGCTGCAGGGCAAAGCTCGATTTCACGTCCAGCACGGCCGGATGGCGCAGCAGCGTCGCCATCATGAAGCGCGAAAAATGCTCCATGTCTTCCACGTGCACGCGCAGCAGATAATCCATTTCGCCGGTCATCGCATAGCAGGCCACCACTTCCGGCCATTGCGCCACGGCCACCGCAAAGTCGGCGCGCGGCGAGGTATTGGTCACCAGGTTGGGCGCCAGCACGCGCGCGGTGCTGTGGGCGTGGGCCGAGGCATCGCTGTGCTTTTCCAGCCGCACATTCACATAGGCCAGCAGGCCCAGGCCGATCTTTTCCGGGTCCAGCAGTGCCACGTACTGGCGGATCACGCCCGCTTCCTCCAGCCTTTTCACTCTGCGCAAGCATGGTGATGGCGACAGGCTGACCTGTTCGGCCACGTCCTGGTTCGACAGCCGACCGTCGGCCTGCAGCACCGAGAGGATCTTGCGGTCGGTTTTATCCAGCGTAATTTTGCTCATGCATACCTCCGTGGGACTAGTTTCACGCAATATTATTGCGCAAATCATGGTTGTTCGGGAGATCTTTGGCATTTAATGCCGGCCGGCCCCGCCTATACTGTGCCCTACTTCTAGGAGGAGACATCATGCAATTTCAACCTTGGGATAACCCGATGGGTACCGATGGTTTCGAGTTCGTCGAGTATGCAGCACCAGACCCAAAAGCATTGGGCGAGCTGTTCGAGAACATGGGCTTTACCGCCATCGCGCGTCATCGCCACAAGGACGTTACCCTGTACCGCCAGGGCGATATCAATTTCATTATCAACGCCGAGCAGGATTCGTTTGCCCAGCGTTTTGCCCGCCACCATGGCCCGTCCGTGTGCGCGATCGCGATTCGCGTCGACGACGCCGCGTTCGTGTACCGCCGCGCGCTGGAGCTGGGCGCCTGGGGTTTTGACAATAAAACCGGGCCGATGGAACTGAATATTCCGGCGATTAAAGGCGTGGGCGACTCCCTGCTGTATTTCGTCGACCGCTGGCGCGGCAAGGGTGCGGAAAAGGCCGGTGCTGCAGCGCCGGGCGGCATTGGCGACATCAGCATCTATGACGTCGACTTCGTTGCCATTCCGGGCGCGGTCGCCAATCCGGTCGGCCATGGCCTGACCTATATCGACCACCTGACGCACAATGTGCACCGTGGCCGCATGAAGGAATGGGCCGGTTTTTATGAAAACCTGTTCAACTTCCGCGAAGTGCGCTACTTCGATATCGAAGGCAAGCACACGGGTCTCAAGTCGAAAGCCATGACTTCGCCCTGCGGCAAGATCCGCATTCCGATCAATGAATCGTCGGACGACAAGTCGCAGATCGCCGAATACCTGGACGCTTATCACGGCGAAGGCATCCAGCATATCGCGCTCGGTACCGACGATATCTACGGCTCGGTGCAGGGCATGCGCGACACCGGCATTGATTTCCAGGACACCATCGAAACCTACTATGAACTGGTCAACCGCCGCCTGCCGAACCACGGCGAGCAACTGGAAGAATTGCGCCGCCTGCGTATTTTGATCGACGGCCACAGCACCGAAACCGAGCGCGAACTGCTGCTGCAGATCTTCACGCAGACGGTGATCGGCCCGATCTTTTTCGAGATCATCCAGCGCAAGGGCGACCAGGGTTTTGGGGAAGGCAACTTCCGCGCGCTGTTTGAATCGATCGAGCTGGACCAGATCAAGCGCGGCGTCTTGAAAGACACCAGCGTCGCTTGAGAAATAACAAAAAGTAATAAATAAAACACCCGCCCCGGAGTGCAGTGCAGCAAAAGAACTGTGCGCATTCCTGTGGTAGTCTACGAAAAACAAGTCATTTTTCCGCACCGTCGCGCTTACAAGGCATGGCGGTACGTGTGAGTTCAACCGACTTTGCACGCGTAGCACAGAGAATAATGGAGACAAGTAATGAATGCACCAGTCAAGGGCTCGAATCTTGAGCCGGGCGCGCACGCGTCCGAAATTTCCCTCAACGACAAATATACTTTGGAGCGCGGCCGCGCCTTCATGACCGGCACCCAGGCGTTGATCCGCCTGCCGATGATGCAGCGCGAACGCGACCTGAAAGCGGGCCTCAATACGGCCGGCTATATCACCGGCTACCGCGGCTCACCCGTCACGTCGGTCGACATGACGGCTGTGAAAGCCAAGAAATACCTCGATGAACATCACGTCAAGTTCCACCCTGGCCTGAACGAAGACCTGGCGGCCACGGCCGTGTGGGGCACGCAGCAGACCAATCTGTTCGAAGACGCCAAATACGACGGCGTGTTCGGCATGTGGTACGGCAAGGGTCCCGGCGTTGACCGCTGCGGCGATGTGTTCAAGCACGCCAACAATGCCGGTTCGGCAAAACACGGCGGCGTGCTGGTGCTGGCCGGCGACGACCATGCGGCCAAATCTTCGTCCACCGCGCACCAGTCCGACCATATCCTGAACGCTTGCGGCATCCCCGTGCTGTACCCCTCGTCGGTGCAGGAATATATCGACTACGGCCTGCACGCCTGGGCCATGAGCCGCTACACGGGGCTATGGGTGTCGATGAAATGCGTGACCGACATCATCGAATCGGGCGCGGCCGTCGACTTTGATCCGGACCGCGTGCAGATCACCCTGCCGACCGACTTCGAGATGCCGGCCGGTGGCCTGAACATCCGCTGGCCAGACACCGTGCTGGAGCAGGAAGTGCGGATGAACAGCTACAAATGGTATGCCGCGCTGGCCTATGCGCGCGCCAACAAGCTCAATAAAATCATCTGGGACAGCCCGAAAGCGCGTATCGGCATCATTACCGCCGGCAAGTCATATCTGGACACGCGCCAGGCGCTGGCCGACCTCGGCATCGACGAGCAGACCGCCTCCGATATCGGCATCCGCCTGTACAAGATCGGCATGACCTGGCCGCTGGAAGCCGATGGCGTGCACGAGTTCGCCAAGGGCCTCGATGAAATCCTGGTGGTGGAAGAAAAACGCCAGATTCTCGAATACGCCCTGAAGGAAGAACTGTACAACCTGAAGGACGGCGAGCGCCCGCGCGTGGTCGGCAAGTTCGACGACACGGGCGAATGGAGCAACCAGAAGGGCACCGGCCACGGCGACTGGCTGCTGCCGGCCACCTATGAACTCAATCCCGCCATGATCGCGCGCGCGATCGCCAGCCGCATTTCGCGCTACTACGCCGGCCATCCGGTCGAGCAGCGCGTGAAGGAACGCATCGCCTACCTGGAAGCGAAAGAAAACGTCCTGAAAGCGATCAGCGTGAAACCCGATCCGCAAAAGGACCGCACGCCGTTCTTCTGCTCGGGCTGCCCACACAACAGTTCGACCAAAGTACCGGAAGGCTCGCGCGCGCTGGCCGGTATCGGCTGCCACTATATGGTGCTGTGGATGGACCGCGAAACGTCGACGTTTACTCATATGGGCGCCGAAGGCGTGACCTGGGTCGGCCAGGCGCCGTTCACCAATGAAAAGCATGTGTTCACCAATCTCGGTGACGGCACGTACTTTCACTCGGGCATCCTGGCGATCCGCGCGGCGGTGTCGGCCAAGGTCAACATCACCTATAAAATCCTGTTCAACGATGCGGTAGCGATGACAGGCGGCCAGGAATTCGACGGTCCGTTGTCGCCGGCGATTATTTCGCGCCAGATCGCCGCCGAAGGCGTCGGCCCCATCATCGTTGTCACCGACGAGCCTGAAAAATACCCATCCGATTATGCCTGGGCCGATGGCGTCACCGTGCGCCACCGTTCCGAGCTGATGGACGTGCAGCGCGAACTGCGCGACATGCCCGGTGTGTCGGCCATGATCTACGACCAGACCTGCGCCTCGGAAAAACGCCGCCGCCGCAAACGCAATGAATACCCGGACCCGGCCAAGCGCGCCGTGATCAACGAAGCCGTCTGCGAAGGCTGCGGCGACTGTTCCGTGCAGTCGAACTGCCTGTCGGTGGAACCGCTGGAAACCGAACTGGGGCGCAAGCGCCAGATCAACCAGTCGTCCTGCAACAAGGATTTTTCGTGCACCACGGGCTTTTGCCCGAGCTTTGTCACGGTCGAAGGCGGCGGGCTGAAAAAGCCGAAAAAAGCGGCCAGTGCCGACCAGGGCGGCCCTGAAGCGCCGGCCTTGCCGACACCGACGATACCGTCGACGGCCGAACCGTTCGGCATCCTGGTCACCGGCATCGGCGGCACCGGCGTGGTTACTGTCGGCCAGATTTTGGCGATGGCGGCCCACGTCGAAGGCAAGGGCTGTTCCGTGCTCGACATGAGCGGCCTGGCGCAAAAAGGCGGCCCGGTGATGTCGCACGTGCGCCTGGCTGACCGCCAGGAAGATATCCACTCGACCCGCGTCGGCACCGGCGCGGCGGATCTCGTGATCGGCTGCGACCTGATCGTCACGGCCAGCCGCGACGCGCTGTCGCGCATGGGAGAAGGGCGCAGCTGGGCCATGATCAACTCGACCAGTTCGTCGACGGCGGCCTTTGTGAAAAACCCTGACTGGCAGTTCCCGGGTGCTTCCGCGCGCATGGAAATCGAAAAAGCTTGCGGCAAGGACCATGTGGACTTTATCGACGCGGGCCAGATCGCCACCGCGCTGATGGGCGACTCGATCGCCACCAATATGTTCATGCTGGGCTATGCCTGGCAAAAAGGCCGGGTACCGCTGAGCGAAGCGGCAATCATGAAGGCGATCGACCTGAACAACGTGTCGGTGGCGTTCAACAAGGCGGCCTTCAACTGGGGCCGCGCCGGCGCCCATGACACGGCCAGCCTGCAGCGCATGACGGCGCCAGCCAAGGTGGTGGAATTCAAGCGCATCGACACGCTCGACGACATTATCGACAAGCGCGTGGCCCTGCTGACGGCTTACCAGGACCGCGCCTATGCGCAGCAGTACCTGGACTTCGTGAACCAGGTGCGCGCCGCCGAAAGCGCCCTGAATGGCCCGGCTTTGCGCCTGACCGAAGCGGTGGCCCGTTATTTCTACAAGCTGATGGCTTACAAGGACGAGTACGAAGTGGCGCGGCTGTACACCGACGGCGCGTTCCAGGCCAAGATCGCCGCCATGTTCGAAGGCGATATCAAGCTCAAGTTCCACCTGGCGCCACCGATCATGGCGAAAACCGATGCCCAGGGCCACTTGGTGAAAAAGGAATTCGGCCCGTGGATGATGAAAGCGTTTGGCGTGCTGGCGAAAATGAAGGGCTTGCGCGGCGGCGTCTTCGATATCTTTGGCTATACGGCCGAGCGCAAGATGGAGCGCGCGCTGATCGAGGAGTACCGCCATACCGTCGGTGGCCTGTTGCCGAAGCTGACCACGGCCAGGCTGGCGCAGGCGGTGGCCATTGCCAGTATCCCGGAAGATATCCGTGGTTATGGCCATGTGAAGGAGCGTCATCTGGTAGCGGCGAAAGAGAAGGAAGCGAGCCTGCTGACCGCGTTCAATAGTCCTCTGCCGGTACCGGTGGCTATGCCAGTGGCATCCCCGGTGCCAGCCACGGTGGCCTGATGCGTTGCTGACCTTGCTGAATGGCGCCTGCGGGCGCCATTTTTACATGTTTATTTCAGTATTGTAATCATCAACTATTGTTGAAACGGCTTATAATCTTCAGATAGTTTCTCTACGGAAAATAATTGTGAAAACCTTGCGCGATGTGTCCCTGCTGGCGGCTCCTTTGTTCGTGTTGCTCAGTGCCTGTGGCGGAGGCGGTGGCGGCAGTTCGGCGGTCAGCGAAACGCCCACCACGACACCACCTGTCAGTGGCGTCACACCCACCATTGTTGCTTCGAACACCGTGCAGAACCTGTGCGAAAAGCCGCGCAGCGGCAATGCCACCGACCGCCAGGGCACCTTGCTCAATGAATTGACGTGGGTGCGCAGCTGGATCGATGAAAGCTATCTCTGGTACAAGGAAGTGCCGACGACCTATCTGCCGCAAAATTTCAGTACGCCGATCGCCTATTTCAACGTGCTGAAGACCTCGGCCGTGACAGCCTCGGGCAAGCCCAAGGACCAGTTCCATTTCACCTACACCACCGCCGAATGGGAGGCCTCGCTCAAGGGTGTCGAGCTGGGCTACGGCATGCTGCTGGCCCTGACGCAGACCACGCCGCCACGCAGGGCGGTGATCACAATCGTCGAGCCGGGTTCTCCGGCGGCGCTGGCCGGCCTGCAGCGTGGCGACCTGCTGCAAACCGTCGATGGCGTCGATTTCGTCAACGCTGCCGGCCAGGACAGCGTCAATACCATCAATGCCGCCCTGTTCCCGGCCGCGCAAGGTACGCACACGGTGGGTTTCCTGCGCAACGGCGCCAGCGTCAACGCCACCTTGCAGGCGATCGAAGTCAATACCAGCGCCGTGCAGAACGAGCGCATCATCGATACGGCCACCGGCAAGGTTGGCTACCTGACCTTCAATACGCATAACAATGTGGCCGAACGCCAGCTGGTCGACACCATGCGCCGCTTCCAGGCGGCCGGCATCAGCGACCTGGTGCTCGACGTGCGCTACAACGGCGGCGGCCTGCTCGATATCGCCAGCGAACTGGCCTACATGATCGCCGGCCCGCAGACAACAACCGGCAAGACGTTCGAACAGGTGATCGCCAACGACAAGACCCGGCGCGAAGCGCCATTGGGTTTCCTCGCGCAAAGCCAGGGCTTTGCCGCCGCTAATCCGCTCGCCAAGGGCACGGCGTTGCCTGCCCTGGGCCTCAAGCGCGTGACCTTGCTGACCACCGGCAATACCTGCTCGGCCAGCGAATCGATCATCAACGGCCTGCGTGGCGTCGATGTCGAAGTCAACCTGATCGGCGGCACCACCTGCGGCAAGCCCTACGGCTTCTATCCGCAGCCGAACTGCGGCACCACCTATTTTGCGGTGCAGTTCCAGGGCGTGAACGCCAAGGGCTTTGGGGACTATGCCGATGGCATGGCGCCGACCTGCGCCGTGGCCGACGACTACCAGCATGCGCTGGGCGACGCCAATGAAGGCATGCTGGCGGCCGCCTTGCAATACCGCAGCACGGGGCGCTGCACGCCGGCCACCGGCATGAGTCGCTTGCTCAGTACGGTGGAAAGCTCGGAGACGGCAGCTAGCCGCCTGCTGCGCCCGCAATACAAGGAAATCGCCATCCGCCGCCAGCCTTGAGGTGAGGGTCAAATCTTTGCTTATAACAATATTGATATAAGGAAAGAAGAAAGCATTCGTTCTGTGAGCGCTGGCATTTTGTTATCGTGCGAGGTTTCTTACCTCTAAGATATTTAGCAATGCACAAAGCTCACAAGTTACATCCGCTGGCACTGGCCGTACTGGCCGTGCTGGGCGGCGCCGCAGCGCCGGCGTACGCGCAAACGCAGCCTTCCGCTGCGGAAAACCAGGCGGCGGCAACCCCGCCGGCGGTCGTCGTCACCGGTTCGCGCATCCCGCGCGCCAGCCTGGAGGGTCCCTCGTCGGTCACCATCCTGACCGGCGATGAAATCACCAAGCAGGGTTACAAGAACGTCTTTGACGCGCTCAACAACCAGGTGCAGAACAGCGGCTTTACGCAAGGCGAAGACTACGGCAATACCTTCACGCCGTCGGCCAATACCATCAGCCTGCGCGGCCTGGGCCCGAACCACACCTTGATTCTGCTGAACGGCCGCCGCCTGGCCGACTTCCCGATCGCCTATGACGGTGCGGTCAACTTCACCAACCTGGCCAATATTCCGTCCAGCATTGTCGACCGCATCGAGATACTGAACGGCGGCGCCTCGGCCATCTACGGCTCGGACGCGATCGCCGGCGTGGTCAACGTGATCCTGAAAAAACAGGCCGAAGGTTTCGATATCAACGTCAAGGCCGGCGGCACCTCGCGCGGCGGCGCGGCCAGCCAGCGCGTGCAACTGACGGGCGGCGGCAACTTCGACAAGCTCCATACCCTGTTCAGCGTCGAGCTGAGCGAGCGCGACCCATTGTCGAGCATGGACCGCGATTTCATGTCCAGCCGCTCGGGCACCCCCACCATCGTTGCCTCACGTCGTACCTTGCAATCCGGCACGGCCGGCACTTATGTCGACCTGGGCAATACCTGCAACGACTTTGGCGACATGTATGGCGGCAGCGTCATCAAGTACACGGCAAAAAACGGCAGCTATTGCGCCAGCCCCAAAACCCGTCCCACTTACTGGACCACGCAGACGAAAAACAGCAGCCAGAACGTGTTCGGCAGCGCCAATTACGAGCTTGACGCCGACACCACGCTGTTTGCCGACTTCCTGCTTGGCAAGAACAAGACCGTCAACAATACGCGCGGCCCGTCGTGGACCTCGGCTTCGCTGAACGGCGGCTCGTTTTTGAACCAGAACACGGGCGGCTACGAAGAGTGGTCACGCTATATCTCGCCCGAGGAAATCGGCGGCGTGCAGCGCTACAACCGCAGCTGGGACGACCTGGCCACTGCCATCTCGCTGGGCGCCAAGGGCCGCATTCCCGGCACCGCCTGGCAGTATGAAGCAAACTACAATGCCTCGATCTACAAGAGCGAAGGCCACACGCCGCGCATGCGTGCCAATATCGACAGTTTCTTCCTGGGCCCAAAACTGGGCACCGACGCCAATGGCGTGGCGATCTATGCGCCCGATCCGGCGCGCCTGTCGCGCCGCCTGACGCCGGAAGAATTCAACGGCATTACCGACTACGCCAATAGCGATGACAAGGCCTGGACCAATACCCTCAGCCTGGCCACCAATGGCGACCTGTTCGCTCTGCCGGCCGGCACGGTAAAAATCGCCACGATTGCCGAAGTGGGCAAGCAGGGTTTCCGCAACGCGCCGGACTCGCGCATCAATGACGGCTATTTCAACCTGGCCAGCGGCGCCGATGTGACGGCCGGCACCCGTTCGCGCACCGCGCTGGGTGCCGAACTCAATATCCCGCTGCATGAAAAGCTGACCGGCACCCTGGCCGGCCGCTATGACCGTTACAGCTTTGCCGGCCGCAAGGAAGGCAAGTTCACCTACAACGGCGGGCTGGAACTGCGCCCGGCGCCCGAGCTGCTGTTCCGCGCCAACTACGCCACCAGCTTCCGCGCGCCGGACATGAACTATATCTACCAGGCGCGCGGCACCGGCTACTATTCGAGCACCACCGACTACTACCGCTGCGGCGCCACCGGCCAGCCGATCGAGACCTGCGAGTTCGCCAACAAGTCGCCCGGCGCCGACTATGTGCAGAACGGCAGCCGCGACCTGCAGTCGGAAAAAGGCAAGTCTTTCGGCGTCGGCGCCGTCTGGTCGCCAAGCGCGAATTTCGATGTGTCGGTCGACTACTGGAACATCAAGATCGATGATCTGGTGACCAACCTCAGCGACGACAAGCTGCTGCGCGACGAAGCCGATTGCCGCCTGGGCAAGACCGACATCACGTCGCCGACCTGCGTCGATACCCTGAAACGCATCGAGCGCTATTCGGCCACCGCCCTCAACAAGGCAGGCGAGATCAAGACCATCACGGTCAATCCGATCAACGCGGCCAAGCAAAGCAGCAGCGGCATCGACGTCAGCCTCAAGTATCTGCTGCGCACCGCGAACTACGGCCGCTTTGCTTTCAAGGCCAACTATGCCAAGGTGCTGAGCAAGAAGTCGCAGCAGTTCGCAGGCGACGAAGAGATCGACGAAACGAAGTCGATGACGAATATGGACTGGCCCGACAAGCTGAACCTGAGCGTCAACTGGGGCGCCGGCGACTGGTCGAATACCTTGCTGGTCAGCCGCTACGGCAAGGTGCCCAATTCCGCCGGTACCGCCTACCTGACGCCGACGGCGCTGGCCAATATCAGCAGCGTCTACCGCATCAACGACCGCGCTACCGTCTCGGTAATCGTCAACAATGTGTTTGACAAGATCAAGCGCGACAGCAGCGGCGGCTGGCCGTACTATCCGATCGGTAATTACAGCCCGGTTGGGCGCCAGGGATGGATCGAATTCAATTACCACTTCGGTTCGTAATCCGCCGTCGTGATCACCAAGCCGGGACCGCTTTCGCCGTCCCGGTTTTTTTATTTTCCGGCGCAGTTTTATACCCGCCGCCGCCCCTATAATTGCCCGCTTCCCATCTGCCGCTGGAGTCTTTCCCATGCTACGCCACGCCCTGCTGTCCGCCGCCTTGCTGTCCACCTTTGCTTTCCCTGCGCACGCGGCGGCGCCATTGACCACCATCGCCGAACGCTCGGGCTTTTTGAACACCGGCCGCTATGCCGAAGTGGAAACCTTGTGCAAACAATTCCAGGCCCGCTATCCGAAGCAGGTGCGCTGCCTGGAGTTTGGCCGTACGCCGGAAGGCCGGCCGATGCTGGCGCTGGCGGTCTCGAATACGGGCGCCTTGAGCGCGCAGGAGGCGGTGCGGCGCAAGCTGCCGGTGCTGCTGGTACAGGGCGGCATCCATTCCGGCGAGATCGACGGCAAGGATGCGGGCTTTCTGGCGCTGCGCGAAGTATTGGATGGCAAGGCGGCGCCCGGCGCGCTCGACAAGCAGGTGCTGCTGTTCGTGCCGGTATTTAATATCGATGGCCATGAGCGCTTCGGCCAGTGGAACCGCCCCAACCAGCGCGGCCCGGTGGAAATGGGCTGGCGCAGCACGGCGCAAAACTTCAACCTGAACCGCGACTACATGAAGGCCGATGCGCCCGAAATGCAGCAGATGCTGGCGCTGGTGAACGCCTGGGACCCGCTGGCCTATGTCGACCTGCACGTGACGGACGGCGCCCAGTTCGAACCCGACATCTCGATCCAGGTCGAACCCGTGCATGCGGGCGACGCTGCGTTGCGTGCGGCCGGCACGGTTCTGCGCGACAGCGTGCTGGCCGACTTGGCAAAACAGGGCTCGGATCCGAAGCCATTCTATATCTCGTTTGCCGAAGAAGACAATCCGCAATCGGGCTTTGTCGATGGCGCGCCGACGCCGCGCTTTTCGCACGGCTACTTCCAGCTGCGCAACCGCTTTGGCGTGCTGGTGGAAACCCATTCGTGGAAGGATTACCCGACCCGCGTGCGCATCACGCGCAATACCATAGTCTCGCTGCTGGAACAGGTGGCGCAGCACGGCGCCGCCTGGCGCAGTACGGCCCTGGCGGCCGACGCGCGCGCGCAGCAGCTGGCCGGCAGCGAACTGCCCCTGAGCTACAAGACCACCGACAAGAGCCGCATGATCGATTTCCGCGGCTACGCCTATACGCGCACGCCGTCTGACGTCTCGGGCGCCCTGATGACACGCTACGACGAGACCCGCCCGCAGCTATGGACGGTGCCGCTGCGCGACGAAATCGTGCCCAACCTGCAGGTCACGGCGCCAAAGGCCGGCTACCTGGTGCCAGCGGCCCATGCGGCGATGGTGGCGGAAAAGCTGCGCCAGCATGGCGTGCAGTACCAGGTGCTGCGCACAGAGTTGAACAAGCAAATGGTCGGGGCCTTCCGCGCCAGCAGCGTGAAATTCGGCGCGCAATCGTTCGAAGGCCGGCAGACGGCGCAAGTGACGGGCGAGTGGCAGCTTGAAGAGCGCACCATCGGCGCCGGCGCGCTGTATGTACCCGTGAACCAGCCCAAGGCGCGTCTGGTGCTGGCCCTGCTCGAGCCGCGTGCGCCCGATTCGCTGCAGGCCTGGGGCAGTTTCAACACGGCCTACGAGGCCAAGGAATATATGGAAGACTATGTGGCCGAAGACGTCGCGCGCGCGCAGCTGGCAGCGGACCCGGCGCTGGCGGCGCAATTTCGCCAGAAGCTGGCCGACGATCCGGCCTTTGCGCACAACCCGAAAGCGCGGCTGGCGTTTTTCGCGCGCCGCCATGCTTCGTGGGATGAACGCCTGAATCTGTACCCGGTCATGCGCACCGATGTCGCGCCGGTAATGAAATAAGGGCAAATTGCGGGTCGCTTGCGAAGATGTAATGTGCGCGCGGCGGTTGATGCTATTGTGCTTGCTTTCCCGATAAGGGCTACCTGGAGCGCCAGCATATGCCGCAGCAACTACCGAAAAAAATCCTGATCCTCAGCGTGTCGGCCGGCGCCGGCCATATGCGCGCGGCGCAAGCGATCGAGGCCTACGCGGCACAGGATGATGGCCAGGGGCCGCGCGCCATGGCCAGCCATCTCGATGTGATGGCGTTTGTCACGCCCGCGTTCCGCAAGATGTATACGGATTTTTACATCAAGCTGGTCAACAAGGCGCCCGCGCTGTGGGGTTATCTGTACCACGCCACGCATGACGCGCCGAAAGACAGCACGATGCAGCGCCTGCGCCGCGGTGTCGAGCGCCTCAATACGCGCGCGCTGATGGCGCAGATCGCCGCCTTTGCACCCGACGCCATTATCTGCACCCATTTCCTGCCGGCCGAACTGCTGTCGCGCGCGCTGCGCGAGCACCAGCTGGCCTGCCCGGTGTGGGTACAGGTGACCGACTTCGACCTGCACCGCATGTGGGTGCACGACCATATGCAAGGCTATTTTGCCGCCACCGATGAAGTGGCGTTTCGCATGCGCCACGAGGGCATTCCCGCCGAACGCATTCATGTGACCGGCATACCCGTCATGCCGGCCTTTGCGAGGCCCCTGGACCGCGCGCAGTGCGCGCAGGCATTCGGGCTCGACCCGCAGCGCAAGACCATTTTATTGATGGGCGGCGGCGCCGGCCTGGGCAGCCTGGATACGATCGCCGCACGCCTGCTGGCGCTGGACAGTGACTTCCAGCTGATCGTGCTGGCGGGGAAAAACGCCGCCGCGCTGGCCGCGCTGCAAAAGCTGGTCGCGCAGTATCCGGGCCGGCTGCTGGCGCAGGGCTTTACCAGCGAAGTGGAGCGGCTGATGGCCTGCGCCGACCTGGTGATCACCAAGCCGGGCGGGCTGACCACTTCCGAATGCCTGGCACTGGGCTTGCCGATGATCGTCAATTCGCCGATTCCGGGTCAGGAAGAGCGCAATGCCGACTATCTGCTGGAGCAGGGCGTGGCGCTGAAGGCTTTCGATGGCGTGACCCTGGAATACCGCGTGCGCCATCTGCTCGATCACCCGGAGCAGCTGCAATCGATGCGTGCAAAAGCGCTGGCGCTGGGCCGCCCGGCGGCCGCGCTGGAGGTGCTGGCGCAAGTACTGGGCACGCAAGCATGACGGGCACGCTGGTCAAACCGTGGCAGATCGCGGCTACTGTTGCCTGGGTATGCTTGCTGGGCCTGTTCTTTGCGCAGGTCGAGATCCAGATCGAAGGCGCGGCCGGCTGGGCGGCGAACCTGCCTACCTGGCGCATCGAACACCATTGGCTGCTCGATATTTTCTGGGGCGGCCGGCCGATGACCGGCTACCACGCCTGGGTGTTCCCGTTTGTTGTGCTGTTCTTTCATTTTCCGCTGCTGTTCATGGCGCAGTGGTCATGGCGCCTGGAGGCGCGTGCCATCGGCTGCATCATGCTGTTCTGGGTGGTCGAGGACTATCTGTGGTTTGTCATGAATCCTGCGTATGGCGTGGCGCATTTCAGCCCGGCGCATATCGCCTGGCACAAGCACTGGCTGTGGTTTGCGCCCACCGATTACTGGGTTTCGCTGCTGGTGGCGGGCGTGCTGCTGTACTTTTCTTACAGGAGAAAATCATGACCTCGATTCCCGCGCTGTTGCTGTCGCTGTCGTTCGGCCTGATGATGGCGCCGGCAAGCGCGCAGAAGGCGGCTCCCGAGCGCCATCCTGACTGGGCCACGCCCATGCCGCATGTGTCGAACCTGCACCAGGTCACGCCGGTGCTGTACCGCAGCGCCATGCTGGACCGCGCCGACGTGAAGCAGTTGCAGGCCTTGGGCGTGAAGACCGTGATCAGCCTGCGCTCGTTTCATTCGGATACCGAAGTGCTGAAGGACAGCGGCATTCGCACCGTGCGCATACCGATCAATACCTGGGCCATCCGCGACCGCCATGTGATCGAAGCGATGCGCAGCATCCGCGCCGCCGAAGCACACGGCCCGGTGCTGCTGCATTGCCTGCACGGCGCCGACCGGACCGGCATGATGACCGCCATGTATCGCATGCTGTACCAGGGCTGGCCGCGCGAAAAGGCGATCGATGAACTGAAAAACGGCGGCTATGGCTACCACGCGGTGTGGAAAAATATCGAAAAATATCTCAAGCGCGTCGACGTGGAAGCGATCCGCGCGCAGATCGACCAAGGAATGCCATGAAGACCATTTTGATTGCCCTTGCCGCATGTGCGCCACTGATCGCGCTTGCCGCACCCGATGTCGCCCTGGTGGACGTCAGCAAACCTGGCGTGCCCGGCAAGACCTTTGCCGCCAGCACCAGCGTGCCGGCCAGCGTGGCGACCGTGTGCGCCACCATCCAGGATTTTGCCGGCTATCCGCAGTTCATGCCGAATGTGGACAAGATCAAGGTGGCCAGCGCCGGCGGCGGCGCCTCGCTGATCGACGTCACGCTCAAGCTGCCGATGGGGAAAACCAAGCAGTACCGCCTGAAGATGACGCCGAAAGTGACGGACGTCTCCTGCCAGCTGGCCTGGAAGCTGGTGCCGATGGAAGGCCTGAAGCCGGATGACACGATTGCCGACACCAGCGGCTACTGGCAGCTGTCGCCCGATCCGCAGAACGCCGGCGCCACCGCCATCAAATACCAAGTGTACACCGACCCCGGACCGGTACCGATGGGACTGGGCTGGATCGTCGACAGCATGAGCCGCGACAGCATCCCGAAAATGTTCGAGGCGCTGCGCACGCGGGTGGCCGTGAAAAAATAGCTGCGGACCTGGTCTATTGCTTGGTCACATGCACACGCAAGTTCAGGCATGATTGCGATTCCAGTCACGTTTTACCGGAATTCGCATGGAACACCACAGCTTTTTACTCAATATCCTGTTTTACCTGGTGGCCGCCATCGTCATGGTGCCGCTGGCCAAGCGCCTGGGCATGGGCGCCGTGCTGGGCTACCTGGTGGCCGGCGTCATTATCGGACCCTGGGGCTTTGGCCTGATCAACAACGTCGAAGTGATCCTGAGTTTTTCCGAGTTCGGCGTGGTGCTGCTGATGTTTCTGATCGGTCTGGAACTCGAACCGAAGCGGCTGTGGCTGTTGCGCCGCCCCATCTTCGGTTGGGGCGGGGCGCAAGTGTTTGTTGTCAGCGCCGGCCTGTGCGCCGGCGCGATGGCCTTTGGCGTGGACTGGCGCACGGCGCTGGTGGCCGCGCTGGGCTTGTCGCTGTCGTCGACGGCCATCGTGCTGGCTACCTTGGGCGAACGCAAGCTGATGTCGACGCCGGCCGGTTCGGCCGGATTTTCCATTTTGCTGTTCCAGGATATTGCCGCCATCCCGATGATCGCGCTGGTGCCGCTGCTGGGTGGCCTGGCCACCCACAGCGACGCGCCGGGCTGGCTGCGCGTGGCCAAACTGGTGGCCGTGCTGGCCGCACTGGTGGTGGCTGGTCGCTTCCTGGTCAATCCGATCCTGCGCTTTATCGCCAAGACCGAACTGCGTGAAATTTTCACCGCCTTTGCGCTGATGCTGGTGATCGCCATCTGCGTGCTGATGGAATCGGTGGGCCTGTCGATGGCGCTGGGTACCTTTGTCGCCGGCGTGCTGCTGGCCGACTCCGAATACCGCCATGAGCTGATCAGCGACCTGGAGCCGTTCAAGGGCCTGCTGCTGGGCCTGTTCTTTATCGCCGTCGGCATGTCGGTCGACTTTGGCGTGCTGCGCGCCCAGCCATTGCTGATCCTGGCGCTGGTGGCGGGCCTGCTGGGCATCAAGATCGCGCTGCTGTATGGCCTGTCCAAACTGTTCGATATTCCGCGCGGCCAGCAGCTGTTCTTTGCGCTGCTGCTGTCGCAGGGCGGCGAGTTCGCCTTCGTGGTGTTTGCCACCGCGCTGGCAGCCCATGTGTTGACGCCCGAGACCAGCGCCGTGCTGGTGGTGGTGGTGACGGTGTCGATGGTGGCCACGCCCTTGCTGCTGCTGTTGCACGACAAGCTGGTGGCGCCGCGCCTGCGCAGCGACAAGAAACGCCGTCCCGACGACACCATGGAAGCGCAGGACAACCCCATCATGATCGCCGGCTTCGGCCGCTTCGGCCAGATCATCGGCCGCCTGCTGGCCGCCAACAAGATCGGCGTAACGGTGCTCGACCATGATCCGGACCAGATCGAGCTGCTGCGCAAATTCGGCTTCAAGGTGTTTTATGGCGACGCCACGCGGGTCGACTTGCTGGTGGCGGCCGGCATTGAAAAGGCGAAAGCACTGGTGATCGCCATCGACGATGTCGACGACAGCCTGGCGCTGGTCGACGCCGTGCGCCTGCGCCTGCCGCACCTGACCATCCTGGCGCGCGCGCGCAACGTCACGCATTACTATGAATTGATGAACCGCGGCGTGACGCTGATCGAGCGCGAAACCTTTGCCGCCGCGCTGCTGCTGGGCGAGCAGACCTTGCGCCAGGCCGGCTACAGCGCCGAACGCGCCGAACGCGCGGCTGCCATTTTCCGCACACATAACCTGAAAACCCTGCTCGATGTGGCGCCGCACTTCCAGGACCAGCAAAAAGTGATGTCCCTCACGCGCAAGGCGCGCGAGGAACTGGAGGATATGTTCGAGAGCGATGCCGCGGCGTTTGCTGCCGAAGTACAGGGGTCAGACCCTCGGGTCTGACCTCAGCCGTTCAGACCTTGGGTTTTTACTTCCCGCGACGGCTTTCGATCGCCTCGATGCGGTCCATGATGCCGTTCATGCGCGCCACCAGCGCCTGGTACGGTTTCGGCGTGGCCAGGTCGACCCCGGCCGCTTTCACCAGCTCATACGGATAGGCCGAGCCGCCCGAGCCGAGCATTTTCAGGTAGGCCTGCAGCGCGCCCGGCTCTTTGGCCAGGATGCGCTGCGCAAAATCCTGCGCCGCAGCGATCGAGGTGGCGTACTGGAACACATAGAAGCCGTGGTAGAAGTGCGGCACATACGCCCATTCCAGCGCATAGGCCGGATCGATCTTCATCACGCCTTGCGCCTCGCCGTGGTAGCGCTTGAGGATATCGGCATAGATGGCCGTCATCTGCTCGCCCGTCAGCGACTCGCCCTGGTCCACCTTGGCGTGGATGGCGGCCTCGAACTCGGCAAACATGGCCTGGCGGAAGAAAGTGCCGCGCAAGCCTTCCAGCGCCGCACCCAGGTACAGCAATCGCTCGTCGTCATCTTTCGCCACGCTCAGCTGGTGCTCGAGCAGCAGCGCCTCATTGGTGGTCGAGGCGATTTCCGCCACAAAGATGCTGTACGGCGCGTAGATCGATGGCTGCGCCTTGTTGGCCAGCACCGAGTGCATGGCGTGGCCCCATTCGTGGGTCAGGGTGCTGACGGCTTCGTAGTTATCGGTGTAATTGAGCAGCACGAACGGGTGCACGTCATATGCTTCGCCATTCATGTAGGCGCCGGCCGCCTTGCGCGGGCGCGGGTACACGTCCATCCAGCGCGCGTTGGCCGCCGCCGTCAGGGCTGTGACATAGTCCCGCCCCAGCGGCGCCACCGAATCGAGCATCATGCGCTTGCCTTCGGCCAGCGGGAAGGTGCGCTCGCTTTTCAGCAGCGGCGCATAGATGTCGTAATAGGCCAGGTCGCTCACGCCCAGCATGCGTGCGCGCAGCTTGAAGTAGCGGTGCAGGGTCGGCAGGTTGGCGTTGGTCTGCGCGATCAGGGTCTGGTAGACGGCCGGCGGCAGGTTGTCCGAGTCCAGCGCGGCGCTTTGCGAATCGGCATAGCGACGCACTTTGGCGTAGGCGGCGTCGGTCTTCAGCTGGCCGTACAGGGTTTCGCCAAACGTGCGTTCGTAGTCTTTCCACTTGCCGAAAAAGGCGTCGAACACCAGCTTGCGGTCGGCGCGGTTGTCGTCGCCGCGGTACTTGGTATATGCCGCCTGGTCGAGCCGTACTTCCTTGCCGCTGGAGAGCTTGACGGTCGGCCACGGCACTTCCGAATTGGCCAGGGTGCGGTAGACGCTGGCGGCCGAACCGGTGGCCAGGCCGAACTGCGCCAGCAATTGCTCGCCGGCGCCATCGAGCGTGTGCGGCGCATTGCGCAGCATGCTGGTCAACTGAAAGCGGTATAGCTGCAAGCCCTTGTCTTTCGCCAGCAGCGCGTCGATGCGTTTGCTGCCCAGCGCCAGGATCTCGGGCTGGATAAAGGTGGTGGCCTGCGCAAAAGTGTTGCCCAGCAGGGCGGCGCGCTGGTTCAGCTGGTTGCCCTTGCCGTCGCCCGTGTCCTGGTCGTAGTACTGCGACGCATACGAAGTCAGGCGGCCGACGCGCTTGCGTGCCTCGGCATACAGGTCCAGGCAGGATTTCAGGCGGGCCGCCGAAGCGCCCAGCTGGCCGCGGCAAGAAGCCAGCTGCTTCAACTGCGCATCGAGCTGCTTTGCATCGGCGTCAAAGGCGGCGTCGTCCTGGTACAGTTTTGTCAGGTCCCAGCGGTCGGCGACGGCGTCGGTCTGCGCGATGGCGGGGGCGGTGGAAAAAGCGGTGGCGAGGGAGAAAGCGAGGGCCAGCAGGGTCAGGGCGGGGCGTTTGAAAGTCGTCATACTATCCATTCCATATCCGGTTGCAAGAGGGCGGCGTGCAGCGCGCCCACTTTACAGCAAGATGGCGCGCCGGAACAGCAGGGTGCCCCGGCGCGGGAATGGCTTACTTTTTACCCAGCAGGTCGAGCAGGATCGACGTTTCCGCCGTGATCGCCGCCTTGATGGTCGGCTGGTACTCGGGCGCCCATTGCGGCGAGTGCGGGCCGGCCAATGGCTTGCCGCTGGCCTTGGCCGCCGCCAGCTTGCCTGGTTCCACCGCGCCGATATGCAGCAGCACCGCTTTTACGCCGGCCTGGCCATAGTTGGCAAAGTCTTCCGAGGTCATCTTGGCCGGCATTTCCACTACCTGCGCCGCACCGAGCGACTTTTGCAGGGTGCCCACCATGCGCAACGTCAGCTCGGGGTCGTTGTAGACAGCGTCCGTGCCGGGGCGCACTTCCACCAGCGGCTCTTTTGGTGCGCCGGCGGCAAACGCTTCGCCCTTGACTTCACGTGCAATGCTGGCCAGCACGCGCTTGCGCACGGCGTCCTTGAAGGTGCGCACGGTCAGCTGCATGGTGACCTGGTCGGGCACGATATTGGCCTGCGTGCCGCCATGGATGCTGCCCACCGTGATCACCACCGGGTCCATCGGATTGTTTTCGCGCGAGACCAGGGTCTGCAGCGCCAGCACGATGCGCGCCGCCATCACCACCGGGTCGCGCGTGTCGTGCGGCGCGGCGCCGTGGCCGCCCTGGCCATATACGGTGATGCTGATGGTATCGGCGGCGGCGCGGAAGTAGCCGGCGTGATAACCCACGGTGCCCGATGGCAGGGTTGCTTCGTCGTGGAAGGACAGCGCGTAATCGGGTTTCGGGAAGCGGGTAAACAAGCCGTCTTTCAGCATGGCGGCCGCGCCCAGCAGCGGTTCCTCGGCCGGCTGGCCGACCAGCATCAGCGTGCCGCTCCAGTTGCTGCGGTTGTCCGCCATCAGCTTGGCGCTGCCATACCAGGCCGACATATGCACATCGTGGCCGCAGGCGTGCATGACCGGCACGGTGTCGCCGGCGGCGTTCTTGGTGACCACGCTGCTGGCAAACGGCAGGCCGGTTTTTTCCAGCACCGGCAAGGCGTCGATTTCGGTGCGCAGCATGACGACCGGACCGGGGCCGTTGCGCAGTATCGCCACCACGCCGGTGCCGCCAACGCCGGTGGTCACGTCAAAGCCCAGCGCCTTGACTTTTTCAGCCAGTTTTTTGGCCGTTTCGACTTCCTGGAACGCCAGTTCCGGATGGCGGTGCAGGTCCAGGTACAAGCTTTCGACTGCCGGAGTGTTGGCGTTCAGCTGGGCGGCAATCGCCGGTGGCAGGGCGGCGGCGTGGCTGGTGCCGGTGGCGACCAGTGCGGTGGCAAAAGCGATTTTTTTGATCTGTGCTACGGGAAATTTCATAAGTTTCTTTTGAATTGCGGGCGTTGTGCGCCTACTGTGACGGAGTGGTCTTTTAACTTATCAGAAACATTTCCCAAAATCAATAATCTGGTCGAATATATTTCAATAATGTATAATCTGCAATATAAAAAATTCCATATGGAATTAAAAATATCCCCAATGCACTAATTTAGAGAAAAAACATGATGAGTTTTATCGCAAATATCAAGATCGGCAAACGCCTGGGCATCGGCTTTGTCCTGATCCTGGCCATGACGGTCGTGATCGCCACGGTGGGCGTCTGGCGCCTCAATGATGTGGCCACTGCCACGCGCGCCATGATGGCCGAACCGCTGACCAAGGAACGATTGATTACCGACTGGTACGGCCTGAACTTCGCCTCGATCCGCCGCACGGCCGCCATCGTGAAAAGCAGCGACCCGGCGCTGGGTCCGTACTTCAAGGAAGATTTGGCCGCCTCGGTCAAGCGCGCCGCCGAACTGCTGAAGCAGATCGAACCTTTGATCTCGGGCGAGCAGGAAAAAGCCCTGTTTGCGAAAATTCTGGAACAGCGCAAGCTGTACAGCGCCTCGCGCGACGGCGCCGTCAAGGCCAAGGCCGACGGCGATGTGGAGGGCGCAGCAAAAATCCTCGACGGCTCGTTTACGCCGGCAGCCAAGGTCTACCAGGACCTGCTGCAGGAGCTGGTGACGATGCAGCGCACCAGCATCGACGCCACCGCCAAACAGATCGACGCCTCGGCCGTGCGCGATACCAGCGTCATCAGCATGCTGACCGTCTTTGCGGTTGCCTTTGGCGTGTTGTGCTCATGGCTGCTGACGACCGGCATCACGCGCCCCTTGCGCCAGGCGCTGGCGCTGGCTGAAACCGTTGCTGGCGGCGACCTGACGCATACCGTCACCACCTCGGCGAAGGACGAAACGGGCGCACTGCTGACGGCCTTGGGCAATATGAACAACAGCCTGGTCGGTATCGTCAGCCAGGTGCGTAGCGGTACCGACAGCATTGCTACCGCATCGAGTGAAATCGCGGCCGGCAACCTGGACCTGTCCTCGCGCACCGAGCAGCAGGCCGGCTCGCTGGAAGAGACGGCGTCGTCGATGGAAGAGCTGACCGGCACCGTCAAGCAGAATGCCGACAATGCGCGCCAGGCCAACCAGCTGGCGATCACGGCGGCCGGCATCGCCAGCCGTGGCGGCGCGGTCGTGGCCGAAGTGGTGGCCACCATGGGTTCGATCAATGCCTCGTCGCGCAAGATTGTCGACATCATCAGCGTCATCGATGGCATCGCCTTCCAGACCAATATCCTGGCGCTGAATGCGGCGGTGGAAGCGGCGCGCGCCGGCGAGCAGGGGCGCGGCTTTGCGGTGGTCGCTTCCGAGGTGCGCAACCTGGCACAGAGATCAAGCCAGGCGGCCAAGGAAATCAAGGGCCTGATCGACGACTCGGTCAGCAAGGTCGATATCGGCGCGAAACTGGTCGACCAGGCCGGCGCGACGATGGACGAGGTAGTCTCCAGCGTCAAGCGCGTGACCGACATTATTGGCGAGATCTCCAGCGCCAGCACCGAGCAGACGCATGGCATCGAGCAGGTCAACCAGGCGATTGCGCAAATGGATCACGTGACCCAGCAAAATGCGGCGCTGGTGGAAGAAGCGGCCGCCGCTGCCGGCTCGCTGCAGGACCAGGCCCATGACCTGGCGCAGGTAGTCAGCGTCTTCAAGCTGCGCGAACAGGCGGGCTTGCTGCGCCGTCCGGCAGCGGCTGCAACGGTACGTGCGGCCGCGCCGGTAGCTCGTGTGACCGCCCGCAACGCGGCGGTATCGCCCAAAAAATTGCCAGCGGCTAAAACGCTGGCAAATGATGACTGGGAAGAGTTCTAAACCAATCGGCAGGCGCCATCGCGATGATGGCGCCGCCCGGCATTACACCGCCTGCAGCGGAATCGTCGCGCCAAACGTGGTTGGCGTCGAGCATGGTTCTTCATCGAAGGCGATATCGCCCATCGGATTGGCCAGGCCGTCCGCTTTCAGGTCGGTAAAGCCGAACAGCTTGCCATCCATCAGGTGCGACGGCGCCACGTTCGACATGGCCGAGAAGATGCTTTCCACGCGGCCCGGGAATTTCTTGTCCCAGTCGCGCATCATGGCCTTGATCTGCTTGCGCTGCAGATTTTCCTGCGAGCCGCACAGGTCGCATGGAATGATCGGGAAACCCTTTACTTCCGCATAGCGCTCGGTGTCTTCTTCCTTCACATACGCCATCGGGCGTATCACCATGTGCTTGCCGTCGTCGGACACCAGCTTGGCCGGCATGCCTTTCAGTTTTCCGCCGAAGAACATATTCAGGAAAAAGGTTTCCAGGATATCGTCGCGATGGTGCCCCAGCGCGATCTTGGTCGCGCCCAGTTCGTCGGCCACGCGGTACAAGATGCCGCGGCGCAGGCGCGAGCACAGCGAGCAGGTGGTCTTGCCTTCCGGAATCAGCCGCTTGACGATGCTGTAGGTATCCTGGTTTTCAATATGGAAGGCCACCCCCAGTTCGGTCAGGTAGGCCGGCAGGATCTCGGGCGGGAAGTTTGGCTGCTTCTGGTCCAGGTTGACCACCACGATATCGAAGTGGATCGGCGCGCGCTCGCGCAGGGTCATCAAAATGTCGAGCAGGGCGTAGCTGTCCTTGCCGCCGGACAGGCACACCATCACCTTGTCGCCTTCTTCGATCATGTTGAAGTCGCCGATCGCCTGGCCCACCAAACGGCACAAGCGCTTGTGCAGCTTGTTGTTTTCCAGCGCGATTTTTTCCGCCTTCTTGCGCGCCAGTTTCTGCGCTTCGATATTGGCCGGAATTTCCACTGCCGTCGTTGTCATCTCCATGGTTGCCTCGCTCATGCCGCATCCTTGATCTGGAATACTTCCACGCCCACGCCTTCGCAGTCGGGGTAGACGTCCGGTTTCATCGACGACACGCGCGCGGCGCGCACGCGCGGGTGCGCCAGCATGGCGGCCAGCACATCGTCGACCAGGGTTTCCTGCAGCTGCACATGGCCTTGCGCCATGCGTTTGGCAATGGTGTCGCGCATGAAGTCGTAGTCGACCACTTCGTCGAGCTGGTCGTCCTTCGGCGTCGACTGGGCCAGCGGAATATACAGGTCGACATTGATCAGCACGCGCTGCTCGCCCTTTTTCTCGAAGTCGTAGACGCCGATATTGATCAGCACTTCGTAATTGCGCAAGAACAGGCGCCGGCAGTCAAGCAGGCGAGGGTGAAACAGGGCGGATGACATGGTTTTACCTTTTAATGATGCTGTAGGAGGATATTCGGTTGCGCTGCTGATTATTTGGCCAGGAACATGACGTCGCGCGGCAAGCCGATCAGGTGCTGGCCACCGTCGACCAGCAAGGTAGTGCCGGTCAGCGCGCGCGCACCGGCCACGTAGCAGACGCAATCGGCCACGTCCTGCGGCGTGCTCGAGCGCCCCAGCGGCGTGTTTTCATGTGCCTTGACGAAGTTCGCTTCGCTTTGATCGCCCGACACCATGGTAATGCCGGGGGCGATGCCGACCACGCGCACTTTCGGCGCCAGCGCCTGGGCCAGCATGGTGGTTGCCGACAGCAGCGCGGCCTTGGACAAGGTGTACGACAAAAAATCAGGATTGAGATTGTACAGTTTTTGGTCCAGCAGGTTGATCACCACCGCTTGTTCGCCTGATGGTGTTGCCTGGTACAGCGCCTGCGCCAGCAGCATCGGCGCGGCCAGGTTGGCATGCATGTGGGCGTCCAAGGCGGTAAAGGAAAAATCGCCGGCATTGTCGTATTCAAACAACGAAGCGTTATTCACCACGCAAGTAATGCGGCCCAGTGCCGCCTGCGCCTGCGGCAGCAGCCGGCGTACCTGTGCTTCCTGCGCCAGGTCGCACTGGAAGGCGTGGGCGCGCCGGCCCAGGGCGGTCAGCTCGCCGACCAGGCTCAGGGCTTCCTGGCGCGAATCGCGGTAGTGCACGGCGATATCCCAGCCGTCGCGCGCCAGGCCCAGTGCGATGGCGCGGCCGATGCGGCGCGCGGCGCCCGTGACCAGGGCCACCTTGGCCATGCTGTCTGTTGTATCTGTCGAAGTGTGATTCATGTACTTTATGCGTGTGATGATGGAGGCGGCGAGCCGGCCGATTCGCTACAATGCGGGAATGTCCCTACCCGAACCCGATAGCGACGCGCTGGCCGCGTCCCATGCCTTGCAGAACCTGATTGCCGCCGAGATCGCGCAGCATGACGGCGCCATTCCGTTTGCCCGTTTCATGGAGCTGGCGCTGTATGCGCCCGATCTTGGCTACTACAGCGGCGGCGCCGCCAAGCTGGGCGAACATGGCGATTTTACAACCGCACCAGAGATATCGCCGCTGTTTGGTGCCACCCTGGCCCATGTGGCAGCCGCTATTATGGCGCAAACGGCCCCCCGCATCCTGGAATTCGGGGCCGGTACCGGCAAGCTGGCGTTTGATATCCTGACCGAGGCGGCCAGCGCCGGCATCCATGTCGAGCAATATGCAATCGTCGAATTGTCGGGCGAATTGCGGGCGCGCCAGGAAACGGCCCTGGCCGCTTTTCCTCAGGTGGTATGGCTGGACGGCTTTCCCGACACGTTCGAAGGCGCCGTGTTCGGCAATGAAGTGCTCGACGCCATGCCCGTCAGCCTGATCAGCAAAACGCCGGCCGGCTGGTGCGAGCTCGACGTCGGCATTGCCGATGGCCGCTTTGTGTATGTCGAGCGCGCCGCCGGCGACGCGGTGGCGGCGCAGATCGCCGCGCAAGTGCCCGAGGCCGAGCAGCTGCCGGTTGGCTATGTAACCGAAATCCACGGCGTGGCCTGTGGCTTCATGCGTTCGCTGGCGCGCATGTTGACAGCGGGCCGTGGTGGTGCGGCGGTTCTGTTCGACTATGGCTTTCCGGCCCACGAGTATTACCTGGGCCTGCGCGCCAGCGGCACCCTGATGTGCCACTACCGCCACCATGCGCATGCCGACCCGTTTTATCTGCCCGGCCTGCAGGACATCACGGCCCATGTCGACTTCACTGCCATGGCGCTGGCCGCGCAGGATGCGGGGCTGGACGTGCTGGCCTATATGAACCAGGCCAGCTTTTTGCTCGGCGCCGGCATCGGCGACTTGCTGATGCGCAGTGACCCGGAACAGGCGAAAACCTTTTTGCCGCAATCGATCGCGCTGCAAAAGCTGGTGTCGCCGGCCGAAATGGGCGAATTGTTCAAGGTGCTGGCGGTGGGCCATGGCGTGACATTGCCGGACGCCCTGTTGTCGGCGGACCGCAGCCACCGGCTGTGATCAAGGGCAGCGCGGCCGGCCGTGTATTTTTCGCCGCCGGCCATGGTTCGTCTTGTCATATCGTATATGATGACCGATACCGCCTGCTTCCAGCCAGTAAACACCCGTCGCCGCGCACGGATTTCAAGATAGAACGATGGGAAAGATACATACACACTATGACAACCTGAAAGTGGCGCGCCTGGCGCCGCAGGAAGTCATACGTGCTGCGTACAAGGCCCTGAGCCAGAAATATCATCCCGACAAGAATCCCGGCGACGAGAAGGCGGCCCGCATCATGGCCATCCTCAACAGTGCCTATGGCACCCTGTCCGATCCGCTGCGGCGCAAGGAGCACGACGAGTGGATCGCCGCCGAGGAATGGGAAATCGAATGGCTGGAAAGCACCCATCAAGAAGAAGGTCGGCACAAGGACGGCCGCTCGCATGCGCCCCAGCAGGAACCCGGCTGGGCGCAGGACGTGCCGCCGGCCAGGGCCAAGGCCCGGCGTGGCGCCATGCCGTTATGGCGCAACTGGCGCTGGTGGCTGAGCCTGGTCGTCTGCCTGCTGCTGGGCTGGCTGGGCGCCTTGCTGGTGCAGGGCAGCGCACCCGAGGTGCCGGCCGCGCTGGCCTCGGCCTGGAATGGCCTGGCGCGCGATGGCGTCAAGGCTGATGGCGCCGATCATAAGCCGAACACCAAGCCCGATGCCAAGGCCGAGGCCGTGGCCATCGACAGCTGGGCCGTCGGCAAACCGTATGCGCCGGAACCGGCCCAGCCGAGAATTCCCGAAATCAAAGTGCTGGCCGTATCGCAGCTGAGCCTGAAAGCGGGTTTACCCGCCTGCGATGGCGGCGCGCAGGCGCTGGTGGCGCCGAATGGCGAGCCGTGGCCGCTGCAGTCCGGTTATGTGTCCGGTTTTGCCATCAGCAACAAGGGCGAGGACCTGGCCATCACGCTCGACAACAGCGCCAATGCCACGCCCGTCTTCGTCAAGCTGTTCGACCTGGAACGGCGCGCCAATATACGCTATCTGTTCGTGCTGGCGCACGACAAGCTGAACGTCGAACAACTCGCGGCCGGCAAATACGAGCTGCGCTACCAGGCGGTCGAGCCGGGCAGCGAAGGCTGCGGCAGTAAAAATACCAGCGGCACGGCCACGCCATCTGCCAGCCTGCCCGGACCGCAGGAAGAGACGCAAAATCCTGTTGTAAGCAGCATCTAATCTGATTATCCTTGACAGGCATCAAGCTTTTCCTGTTCCTCATCCTTAGGAGTATCCATGACCGACCTCACCGCCGATGCAGACGATAACTGGCTGCTCGACGAGGATGAGCCCGTGGCAGCCTTGAGTGGAGCGGCGGCGCCCGATCAGCGCCTGTGGCGCGTTTTGATCGTTGACGATGACGTCGATGTGCATGCGGTCACGCGGCTGGCGCTGCGCAATGTCAACTTCAAGGGCCGCGAGCTGGAACTTTTTTCCGCCTACAGCGGCCGCGAAGCGTTCGATATCCTGCGCGACACGCCCGATATCGCGCTGGTGCTGCTTGACGTGGTGATGGAAACCGACGATGCGGGCCTGATCCTGGCCAAGCGCATCCGCGCCGAACTGAACAACCATATCGTGCGCGTGGTGCTGCGCACCGGCCAGCCGGGCCAGGCGCCCGAGCAGCGCGTGATCGTCGAATACGACATCAACGACTACAAGGCCAAGACCGAGCTGACCACGCAAAAGCTGTTTACCACCGTCATTTCGGCCCTGCGCGCGTATGAAAGCCTGATGATGCTCGAGCGCAGCCGCATAGGCCTGGGCAAGATCCTGGCCGGCGCCACCAATCTGTACCAGATCCATTCCCTGCGCGAATTTGCCTCCGGCGTGCTGAACCAGGTCAGCGCGATTCTCGACGTGGGCGCCGACGGCGTGCTGTGCCTGATGCAGGGCGGCGCCGGCCAGCCCGAAGTGGTGGCTGCCACCGGCACCTATGCCGCGCTGGCCGAATCAAACGCCATGCCGCCCGGGCACGCCCTGACGGCGGCGATCGACAAGGCGTTTGCGGAAAAGCGCAGCCAGTTCGAGCATCCGGCCAATGTGCTGTTCATTCATACCGAAAGCAAGCGCGAACTGGCCATTTCAATTACGCCGCCATGGCCGCTGGCCCCCATCCAGCGTGAGTTGCTGGAAGTGTTTTGCGAGCGTATCGCCGCCGCGTTTGACAATCTGTACATGTTCGGCCAGCTGCGCAAGGCCCAGGAAGCGACCGTGGTGGCGCTGGCCGACCTGGCCGAGTTTCGCGACAGCGACACCGGCGGCCATGTGCGGCGGGTGCAGCAACTGACCGACGCCATCGCCCAGCGCATGAAGCTGCGCGCGGTCTACCTTGACGAGCTGACGCCGCAACTGCTCGACATGATCGGCCTGGCCAGCATCCTGCACGACGTTGGCAAGGTCGCCACGCCGGACGCGGTGCTGCTCAAACCGGGCCTGCACAATGACGAGGAAAGGGCGCAGATGCAGCTGCACGCCAGCGTCGGGCGCACCATCCTCGAACGCGCCGCCAACATGGTCGACGGCGTCAGCTACCTGACCTATGGCGCGCAGATCGCCGGCGGCCACCATGAGCATTTCGACGGCGCCGGCTATCCGAACGGCTTGATTGGGCGCACGATCCCGCTGGCCGCGCGCATCGTCGCCGTGGTCGATGTGTTCGACGCCCTGCTGCATGAGCGGCCCTACAAGGAAGCGTGGCCGTATCCACAGGTGCGCGAATATATCGAACAAAGGAGCGGCAGCCAGTTCGATCCGGAAGTGGTGGCCACGCTGCTCGACCTGATCGATAACGAGCCGCAGCTGTGGCATCCGGAGCAAGCCGGCTGATGCAAGCGTGCGCGACATGAAAGACTTCAAGGGGCTGTCCGCCCTGATCATCGAGCCGCATGGCGGCATGCGTTCGAGCCTGCACAATATGCTCAATCTGTGTGGCCTGGCCAAGATCGACGACGCCGCCAGTTCCAGCCAGGCCATCCGCATGCTGGGCAACCGCAGCTATGACCTGATCCTGTGCGAATACGACCTCGAAGGCGGGCAGGACGGCCAGCAGATGCTGGAAGACCTGCGCCACCACAAGCTGATCCACGCCTCGACCATGTTTTTCATGGTCACCGGCGAAGGCAGCTTTGCCAAGGTGGTCAGCGCGGTCGAGCTGCTGCCCACCGACTACATATTGAAGCCATTCACGGCCGACAATATGTTGGAGCGCATCGCGCGCGCCGTCGACAAGCGCGCCGCCTTCATGCCGGTCCACGAACTGATCGATGTCGGCAATGAACGCGGTGCGATTGCCGCCTGTGGCGAAGGGGCGGCCTTGTATCCGCGCTACGCTACCGATTTCCTGCGCCTGCGCGCCGAACTGCATCTGCTGCTGGGCGAGGCGGCCGAGGCAGAGCCCATCTATGCGTCGCTGTATGACGCCAAGGCGATCGGCTGGGCGCGCCTGGGCCAGGCCAAGACGCAGTTCCTGCAGGGCGACTATGCGGCGGCGCAGGCGACGCTGGAAGAACTGTTGGACAACAACAAGCGCTTTCTCGACGCCTATGACTGGCTGGCGCGCACGCACCAGGCCCAGGGCCACCAGCAGCAAGCGCAAGACACGCTGGCGGTGGCGGTGGCGCTGTCGCCGCATGCGGTGCGCCGTCTGCGCCGCCTGGGCGAGGCGGCGCTGGCAGCCGACGACATGGAGATGGCGGAAAAGGTGCTGAAACTGGTGGTCGGCAAGGCCAAGTATTCGGAATTTCGCGATCCGGAAGACCATGTGCGCCTGGTGCAGACGCTGGTGCGCAAGAACGATCCGCTGCAGGCCGGCGCCGTGATACGCGAACTGGACCGTACCATGGGCGGCCAGCCGAATACGGAACTGTGCAGCGCCCTGTGCAGCGCCATGCTGCATGGCCACACCGGCAACCAGGTACGGTTGCACGAATCGCTCGACGCGGCGCTGGCCGCCAACCGCCACAGCGGCGGCGCTTCCAACGCCGTCAAGACGGAACTGGCGAGCTACTGCCTGGCCAACGGGCGCGAAGATGGCGCGGCCGAGGTGATGCGCGAGGTGATGCGCAACGCGCCCGACAGCGCCGCCATGACGCGCGCCATGGCAGTATTTGAAAAAGCCGGCCGCGACGAACTGGCCCGTGCGCTGGCGCGGCAAAGCCGCCAGGAAGTGGCCGACATGGTTGCCGCTGGCGCAGCAAGGGCGGGGCAGGGCGACTTCCGCGGCGCCGTCCAGATCATGAGCGAGGCCGTCACGCGCCTGCCCGACAATCCGCAGGTGGTATTCAACGCCGCCGTGGCAGTGCTGAAATGCCTGGAGCATGAAGGCTGGGACGAGCGCCTGGGCCAGCAGGTACTGGCATTTATTGCTGGCGTACGCCGGCTCGATCCACGCAACCCCAAATTGCCGGTGCTGTCAGGCCTGCACCAGCAATTGCTGCGCAAATACAAGCCTGCCGGCGCCGCCTGGATGCACCCGCCCGGCGCGCTTTAGCAGGGTGCCGGCACGCGGAAATGCGGGGTGCAAGCAAGGGGGACAAAAAAAATACACATTTTTTTGGCCAACCCTTGCACATTATTAAATTGGAGGCTTATAATCACGCCCCGAAGCAGCCAACTTCTTCTTTATAAGCAAATGCAGCAGCAAGCGATGCGAAACAAGGTTGACAGTTGTGAGTAGATGCTTCATACTCTGCGGTTCCCGCGGAGGGGTGGCCGAGTGGTTAAAGGCGACAGACTGTAAATCTGTTCTTTCGAGTACGCTGGTTCGAATCCAGCCCCCTCCACCAAGTTTTTGCAAGAAAACTGGGTAAAGCAAGTGAAGATAAATGAACGATACCTCGCGGGTGTAGCTCAATGGTAGAGCAGAAGCCTTCCAAGCTTACGACGAGGGTTCGATTCCCTTCACCCGCTCCAGTTCCCGTTCAGATGCTTATGCATCCATGCAGCAAAATTACAGCCCTTGTAGCTCAGTGGTAGAGCACTCCCTTGGTAAGGGAGAGGCCACGTGTTCGATCCACGTCAAGGGCACCAGAATTCGCAGCAGGCAACACAGAAGCAATTCAAACCAGACCGTCGGGCGTGTGCCTGAGCAATCTAATCAAATCATTAGGAGTTCAAAATGGCAAAAGGTAAATTCGAACGGACCAAGCCGCACGTCAACGTCGGCACCATCGGCCACGTCGACCACGGTAAAACCACGCTGACCGCTGC
>NZ_JBXAVX010000009.1:0-267612 GCF_057291295.1 Janthinobacterium sp. 1L-D-8-B-C4 | reverse complement strand
ATACGGCAAGCGATGGCTTCTTGGTCATGATGGATTCCTCTGGATGTCACTATTTTCTCAAATTAGTGACCCTCCATCAAATCCGGGCTAGCTCAGTCCGACCCCAGCATTTTCGCAGTTCGGGGTAAGCACAAAATGCCTCGGCCGGCTTAACTTAACTAAGGTCAGCACCTGTCTTGACCATTTAATTTAATTGTCGCACCCCTGCCCTTCCCCCTTCACGAACCGGCACTCTTTCTCCAGCTTGCCATCCTGGCGCCAGCTCCGGGACCAGCCATCGGCCGCGTCATTCACATAGTCCAGCACACTTTTCACCTTGCCATCGGGATAATAAAACGTGCTGGTGCCGTTGAGCTTTCCCTTGCGCCGCGTGCTGCGGCTCTCCATCGTGCCGTCCGGATAATACGTCAGCAGCTCGCCATTCATCTCGCCGTCGACGTAATTGGTGCGTGAGCTGAGCTGGCCATTTTCATGGAAGGTCTCCGCCAGGCCATCGACCCGCTCGCCATTGCGGTAAGTGATCTCTTCGCTCAGCTTGCCCGACTCGTGGTACTCGCTATGCTTGCCTTCGCGCACGCCATTACGCCAATGGCCCCGCGCCTGCACGCTGCCATCTTCATTGTATTGGACAGCTTCTCCGTCCTGCTGGCCCTGCGCATTTTGTGCCACTCGCAGTGCGACCTTGCCGTTCGGAAAATAAAACGTATAGTCGCCGACGCGCTTGCCTTCAACAAAGTCGGGTGCATCGATGTGGGCTGACAGCCGCAGGGTCTTGGCTTGCTTTGCAGAATAGACATCGACCTGCCAGGTATTTTTTTGCTGGCCTGGCGGCAGCGGCACCACCAGCACATAGGGTGCCGCGCGATGGTCCTGAGGCATCAGCTCTTCACTGAGATACAGACGGGCCTGGTCATCCGCACAGGCAGCAGGATCGCAGGCGGCCAGCCGGCGTATCACGGGCACGGCGGCGTCGCCAGCGCTGCCTGGCGCCGGACACGCTTCCAGTATCACCAGCATCGGCGTTTTATGGCTGATCTGTTTGGCCAGTTCCTGCTTCATGGCGGCATAGTCGGCGCGCAACATGCCCAGCGACGGCGCATCCATGCGCAGCTGCTTGCCGCCGCAACCGGTGGTGTTTGCCATGCTGAGCACATCGGCGCCGTCGCTATCCTGTTGCGCCGCTATGGCCGTAATCACTTGCCGCTGCACGATGTCCGCGCTGGCGATGGCAGGCAGCAGCAACAAGGCGGCCAGGACGGCCGCAGGCGATAGTTTGATGGTCATTGCTTGCATCCTTCACGTTAGGCTACTTGGTACAGCCCTGGCCTTCATCTTTCACAAACCTGCACTCTTTTTCCACGCTGCCATCCTCGCGCCAGGTACGGCTCCATCCTTCGCGCCGGCCATCGACATACTCGACCAGCTGCTGCGGCTTGCCGTTGCCATGCCAGACCCGGAAGCTGCCCTGTTCGCGCTGGCGCCGGTCCCACTGGCGCTGTACGCGCAACTGGCCTTGCTCATCGTATTGCTGCTCGCTGCGCATCACGCCATTGTCGCTGTAGACGCGCAGGCTGGACAGCTTGCCGTCCTGGTAATACTCGCGCTCTTCGCCGTCCGGCGCATCGTTGACATGGCTCACGGTGCTGCGCACCTTGCCGTCGCGATAGTAATACGTACTGAGGCCGTTGAACTTGCCATTTTTCATCACACTACGGTTGGACACAATGCCGTCGGGATAATAGATGAGCATCTCGCCTTCGAGCTTTCCGTTGACGTAGTTCATGCGCGTGCGCAGCCTGCCGTCTTCATCGAAGGTTTCAGCTGGGCCATCGACCCGCGCGCCATTACGGTACACGGCTTCCTCGCGCAGCTTGCCCGTCCGGTGGTAGTCGCTGTGCTTGCCTTCCGGCAGGCCATTGCGCCAGTGGCTGCGTGACTTGACGGTGCCATCCTTGTAGTAGCTGAGGGACTCGCCTTCCTCGCGGCCCTGAGCGTTTTGCGGCACCTGCTTTTCGATCTGGCCGTTAGCATAATATAAAGTGTAGCCGCCGACGCGGTTGCCCTCGACATAATCGGGCGCATCGAGGTGGGTCGCCAGACGCAAGCTTTTGTCCTTCTGCGCGGAATAGACCTCGACCTTCCAGGTATTTTTTTGCTTGCCCGGCGGCAGCGGCAGCACCAGCACATAGGGCGCACTGCGGCGCTCCTGAGGAAACAGGTTTTCATCAAGATACATGCGCGCCTTGCCATCCGCACACGCGGACGGTTCGCAGCCGACCAGCTTGCGGATCACGGGTACGGCGGCGTCGCCTGCGCTACCCGGCGGTGGACATTCGTCCAGGCTGACCAGCATCGCCGTCTTGCTGCGGATGCGCTTTGCCAAGTCCGCCTTCATCGCGGCATAGCCAGCGTCGTCCATGGACAGCGAACCGGCATCCATGCGCAACTTCTTGCCGCCACAGCCGGTAGTCGCCGCAATCGTCAGCACATCGGCGCCTTCGCTGTCGGGTTCGCTCGAAATGGCCGTCACCACTTGCCGCTGCAGTATTTCCAGCCGCGCCGTGGCAGGCCAGCACAGCAGCAGGCCCAGGCCCGCCATAAAAGGCAGTTTCATCATCTTATTCCTTGCTATCGGTAGATACTGCCGCGACAGGCACCGGGCTGAAACTGCTCTTGCCGTCGCGGTAGCGCACCAGCACTTCCACGGTCGATGCTTGCAGCCGGCCCTTGCTGATGGCCGGCAGATAGCGCCATTGCTTGGCCTGTGCCAGCCACGCCTGGTTCAGCTTGTCATGCGCGGCTTGGCTGGCGATAATTTTCTGCGGCATGCCGGCCGCGTCAACGGTAATGGACAGCGTGCTCTCGCCAGCCAGCTTCAGCGCTTCATCATCCTGATAGACAACAGGCGGCAACGTGTCGCGCTCGACGGTGGCTGGCCGGTCGGCCAGCAGCGGCAAGGCGGCCAGGCGCAGCGCCTGCCGCTTGCCCTCCTCGATCACCGCCGTCCATTGCTTGCGCGCTTCCAGCGGCATGGTCAGTCCCAGCATGGCGGTGGCGCGGGTCATGCGCAGACCGATATCGTGCTGCCCGGACGCTTCAGGATGCTGCAGCGAGGTCAAGAAACCGAGCGCCGCCATGCGTCCGGCTTGCTGTGCATCGCCGCTGCGCAGCGCCGTGGCCGCCAGGCCCAGCCAGGCCACGCCATCGCCGGGCGCCGCCCACACGGCCTGCTCGAAATACTGGCGCGCCGCCAGCGTTTCCCTGGCCGCCAGATGCATGCGCCCCAGCGCCGACGCCGCCATATAGTCGTGCGGCCGGGCGATCAGCTGGTCGCGGTACTGATCGGCCTGCCGCTCGTCCATGCCGGGGCCCCAACCAGATGCTTCCATCAGCGAGCGGCGCAGGCGCAACAGCGTGGGGTCGCTGCGGTCTGCCTCCCGCGGCAGGTTGTACAGGGCTTGCAAGCCCTGCTGCACATCGGTGTCGCGCTGCTGCGCCAGTGCCTGATCGAGCGCGCGGATGCTGACGCGCACCTGGGATGGTTCGACCGTGGCCCGGCTGCGCTGCTGCCATTGAAGCACGTGCGTTGAAGCATTCTGCTGCGCCAGCACCGCATCGGCCCGCTTTTGCGCCTGCGTCGATGGCGCCGAGGTATAGGCGGAAAAGCCGATCAGGAACAGTACGATCAGAACCACGATCACGCCCCAGCTTTTGCCCGAGACAACAGCCGCAGGACTCGCCGGTTGGGGTGTTGTGGGCGCTGGAGTCGTACGGCGTTTGGTTTGAGCGCGCGGTGTCTGGAGCTGATGTTGCAACTGGCTTTGGGCCGCCTGCGAGGCCGTCGCCGCCGCCGTGATCGCCTGTTCGCGCGCACAGGCGGCGCACGCCAGGCCCGCAAAATGCTGGTGCTCGGCATTGCGCTGGCATACCACGATGCGATTCGCGCCCGGGTCAACGCCACGCAGCGCCAACCCACGCAGCAGCTGCGCCCAGTCGCTCGCCGAAGGCCGCTTGGTGGCCGCGCCGGCAAAGGCGCGGTCGAACAGTGCGCGCAGTTCCGCCGGCATCAGCGCGTGGCCGCTGGTCACGTTCGGCGCGATGGCCTTGTGGCGCTTGACGCCATAGGCATAATAGCCGTCGCGGATGCGCCCCGGAATATCGGTCGGCACCTGCGCATTCGCGGGCTTGCCGCTATACGGATGAATGCCGAAATTGAGCAGCTGGAAGATCACCACTGCCAGCGCAAAGCGGTCCTGGGCAGCCTCCGCGCCGGCCGGCATGCCCTTTCTTTGGCACTCCGGCGCCAGGTAGTCGGTCGTGAATTGCTCGGCCCGATAGCGCTCGTCCTTGCCCTGGATTGAAAAGCCGTCGCAGTCAAGCATGGCGATAGTCAGCGAATCGCGGTAAAAGCGCAGGTTGACCGGTTTCAGATCGACCACATAATGCTGCTGCTGGTGCAGCGCCGCCAGCACGCCGGCCAGGTTGGCCGCCAAAGTGACTTTCGGCCCCAGTCCCACCGGCAGGCCGGCCGCGCGCGCCTGGCGCTCCTGCAGCACCTGCTCCAGCTCGGCCGTGTGCGCCATGTCCAGCAAGGGCATCACAAAGCCGAGAAAACCGCCCTGTTTGTCTTGCACGGTCGCCTGCGGCCAGGCGATCTGCACATAGCGCTTGCCGTTTTCGAGCTTGTCCGGCAACTCGGGCGTCAGCTCCAGCATGGCGCCCAGTTTGCGCCGGTTGGCGTTGCGATCCAGGTGCGGATGGTACAGCTTGGCCACCTGCGCGGGTGCGCCGGGCAGCAGATACACGCTGCCGGCGCCGCCGCTCTTGATCAGCTTGCCGAGTACCAGGCTGCGCTTGCCGTCCAGCCAGACGCTGTCGCCTGGTCCTGCCGTCTTGCCCACACTCATGCGCGCATCGCGATCAGCAGCGTCTTGTCGTCGCCCGTGATCTGGTGCGTGCGCGGGTCCAGCAAGGTGTGCGCCAGCGCCTGTTCGCCGAGCGTGATGTCATCCATGCAGCTCAGATAATTTTGCACCGCGCTCATGAACGGCGCATACAGCGAGGCATTGTGCCTGCTCATGGCAAACGGCATGCAGCCGTCGCTCATCAATACCAGCCCGCACACCGAACGCGGTATCGGCAACAGGCGCAACTGGTCGCGCCAGCGCTCGCCGCTGAGAAACCAGGTTTCATTGGCGTATTCGCCATTGGCCGGCAGCGAAATGATTTCGCCGCCATCGTCCAGCTGCGCCACCCCCACGCCGTCGCCCAGGTGAAAGAACAGGCCCACCGACGGCCCCATCACCGCGCCCACCACCGTGGTGGCGTAGTCGCCCAGCACGGCGCCATGGTTGTCGGCCATTTCTTCAAGCGCACCGCGCACCTGCGCCATGGCGAGCGCCAGCGCGCCGTCATGCAGGTCCTGCATGCTGGCGCCCTGCCGCAGCGCATCGGCCAGCGCCTGCGCCAGGGTGGTGGCGACGAATTGCGCGCCCAGTTCGCTGTGCCGCGCGGAACCGGCGCCATCGCACACCACCGCCACCAGCGACGCGCCCACCTTCACGTGCGCATGCGCGTCCTGGCAAGGGATGCCCTTGTCCAGGTGCGATTTGCCCGCCACCGACGCGCCAAACACGCGCCAGCGGTTTTCCAATTGATCGAATGCCGCCATCTCAGGTAGGCACCACCGACCAACCATCCGTCGACGCCAGCTGCGCCTGCGCGCCCGGGCGCGACTGCGACACCACCTGCATGCTGGCACTGAGCCACAGGAACAGCTCGCGGAACTGCAAGCCCTTCAACTGCTTGACGCCCCGTTCGCCACGGCTGGAAAATTGCCCCAGCATATCGAGATTGGCGCCTTCGCCAACGGCAATAGGAAAGATCGCCACCTTGTTGGCCTGCTCGGCCGCGCGCGCCTGCTCCGCGCCCCGCTGCCAGCGGTCGGTCGGCTCGCCGTCCGACATCAAAAACAGCCACGGGCGCGTATAGGCCACGCCGGCCTGGCGGAAACGCAGCTTTTCCTGCTCGATCTCGGCCAGCGCCAGTTCCACCGCCGCACCGGTCGGTGTGGTGCCGTTGGCGTCCAGCCGCGGCGCCGTGAAATCCATCGCGTCGCACCAGTTGCGCGCCACCATCGCCTCATCGTGCTCGCCATACTGAATCACCAGGATGCGCACGCGCTTGGCCGCGATCACGTCTGATTTCAGCTCCTGTTCCAGCAGCGCCAAGCCCTGGTTCAGGAAGTCGATCGGTTCGCCGGCCATGCTGCCGGAGCAGTCCAGCACCAGCACCAGCGGCGTGCGTTGTTCGGTATTGTCGACCAGGGCGACATCGGGAATCATTATTGGCGTCATGTATTTTTGATAGAGTTGCGAAATAGCTTACAGACGAAGCTTACCCTAAGGACACATTTTGCTCGCGCGAATTTGGTGTGGAGAAAGGAAATGAAGCGGTGATAAAGAATGCTCTGGCCCGCAGCGTAGAACCGGGGTCTGACCCCAGATCTTGCATCTGGGTTAAAACTGAAGCTCACAACCTGCGAGCAGCAGAACTTACTGCAACTCGAACTCCGCCGGATTCAGATTCAGCTCCTTGGCGATCTTGCTGGCCACCCGCTGCTCATTCGCATCGAAATTGCCATCCGACGAAGCGACCGCAATAATCATTCGCACCAGCAGGCGCGACGCTTCCACCTTCATCTTGCCCAGCGCCTGGCAAGCCTTGTCCTCCCCAATATCCTTGTCGAACTCCAGCCTCCGACCAGCCTTCCCGGTCCCCTGAACACCGTGGATGACGTTGCTTGACGCGAATATTTGGTCTATGGTGATCGTCTGCCAGAGTCACACGAGGGAGGCGCCATGGCGAGTTTTTTGACGGCAGCACAGCAAACCCTGATCGGCCGGCTCTACGATTGCGCGCTGGACGACACGCTGTGGCGCGCCCTGTGCGCAGACCTGGCCGACCTGTTTGGCGGCGCCAGCGACGCTATCGTGATACTTGAAAACGCCGATGGCGCGCACCTGTTCAGTTCCACGCGCAACTTCGACGAAGATGCCGTGCGCGCCTATGAGGCCTACTACTGGCAGCACGACATCTGGGCCGCCTGGGCGCGCCGGCTGGGCGTATCAAGAGTGCACAGCAGCGCCGAGCATGTGCGCGACCAGGACCTGGTGCGCACCGAATTCTATGCCGACTTCTGCCGCCCGCGTGACCTGTTCCACGTGATCGGCGCCATCGTGCCGGTCGCGCCCGGCGAAGTGGCCTTGCTCGGTGTGCACCGGCAGCACGCCCAGGGGCACTTCTCGCAAGGCGCGCTGCTGCAAACCCAGTTGCAGGAACTGCTGCCGCACCTGCAGCGCGCCTTGCAGATACGCTCGCGCCTGGCGCACAGCAGCCTGGCCGAGCGCTACAGCCGCGCCGCGCTCGACGCACTCGACATCGCCGTACTGCTGCTCGATTCGCGCCTCGACGTGCTGTATGCGAACGCCAGGGCGCTGGACATATTCGGCCCCGACCCGCCGCGCAGCCTGCAGCTCCTGGCCGCCGGCACGCACTGGCGCATGCCGCCGCCACTCGCGTGCGCCGTGCGCCAGGCCATCGGCGCCAGTGCCGCAGCTGGCCGCAGCGCCGTGCAGCCGGTGGCGCAGGCGCTGCACCTGCCGCGCTCCGGCAGTCCCGACCTGTACCTGAACGTGGCGCCGTTCCACCCGCCGCAAGGCACTTGCGCCGACCAGCGCTGCGCCATCGTGCTGGCGCGCGAAGCGCACGCGCCCGGCATCTGCGCACAAGCGCTGCAGCAACTGTTCGCGCTGACGCCAGCCGAAGCGCTGGTAGGCCAGGCGCTGGCGCAAGGCGCCGCCATCGACGCCATCGCCGCTGCCAGCGGCGTATCGGTCAATACCGTCAAGACCCATCTGCACCACATCTACGGCAAAACCGGCGCCACGCGCCAGGGCGAGCTGATCGCCCTGCTGCATCAATGCGCCGGCGGCATGGGTTCGGCACCGCCGCCAGCGCGCTGACTTTTCCCGGCATCTCCTTCGAACGGATGATGCGGCGCCACCGTGGCTTGCCTAGACTTCATCCACCTCCCTGTCCTGTCTTTTTTACAAGACAACGCATCGGAGGCCGTTCGTTCAAGTCACATCCCGCTACGGCATACAACCACTGGAGAGTACACATCATGAAAACCCTGTTATCAAGCGCTATCCTTGCCCTCGCCACCTGCACCGCCGCCACCGCGCAAACGCTGCCCGACAGCCAGCGCGTGGTAGTGCCCGGCAACCCGCTCAGCATCGACCTGCCGGCCCGGCGGCATTACATGATGAGCGACGACTTCAAGCAATTTGCCGGCGGCTACGACCTGTCGAACGGCGACACGCTGGAACTGCGGCGCGCCGGTGCCACCATGTATGCGCGCATCGGCAAGCAGCAGGAACACCAGATCGTTGCTACCGGCCGCAATTCCTTCGTCGCGCTCGACCGCCAGCTGAAAGTGCGCATCGACCATAAAGACGACGGCACGGTGGGGGGCGAACTGGTGATGGTGGTGCCGTCACAGCAACTGGCCGACGGCAGCGTGACGCAGGAGCGCATCGCTGCAATCAACTTCCCCGGCAAATAGAAACCGGCACGGGTCGCGCCGCTTGCCCCATGCACCCATGCCCGGCAAGCGGCAGCGGCGTCCGCATGACATTCGACATCAAGGATCCAACATGAAAAATGGTTTGATTTACGCTATCGTCATCGCTTCCTCCACCCTCGCCACGGCGCAGGTGCTGCCGCCAGATCGCAGCGTGTCCGTGCCGGCCCTGTCGCTGCGCATCACCGCGCCCGACAAGCCACGCTACATCAGCGCCGAGGAATTCAAATCGTACGCCGGCGAGTACGCGCTGGCCGACGGCCAGACCCTGCGCCTGCGCCGCGACAGCGGTGGCTCCATGTACGCCAAAATCGGCAAGCAGGAAGAGCATCGCATCGTCGGCGCCGGCAAGAACGTCTTCGTCGCTGTCAACCGCAAACTCAAGCTGCGCATCGAACACCGCCGCGACGGCAGCGTGCAGGGAGAATTGGTGATGGTGATGCCGGCACGAGTGCTACCGAACGGCAGCATCAGCGGCGAAGAAGTGGCGGCGCTGCAGTTTCCGGGCAGGTAGCATGCGTTGCCTGGCGATTTGCCATGACAGCAAAAGGCCGGGGTCGTACCCGCCGGGTACGACCCCAGATTTTACTTTTGGGTAAAAACAAGCCCGGCAGCATGCAAGCGCTGCACTGAAAAAAGATTTACTGCAGCTCGAATTCCGCCGGATTCAGATTCAGTTCCTTGGCGATCTTGCTGGCCACCCGCTGCTCATTCGCATCAAAATTGCCATCCGACGAAGCGACCGCAATAATCATCCGCACCAGCAGGCGCGACGCTTCCACGTTCGACTTCATCTTGCCCAGCGCCTGGTAAGCCTTGGCCTCGCCGATATCCTTGTCGAACTCCAGCTGGCTGACGAAATCCTGGAAAGCCTTGATCACGTCGGTGGTGGTAAACACCGACAGCGCCTCATTGCTCTCGATGAACTTGACCATCTTCTGCTTCTCTTCCGAGCTGACACTGCCGTCCGCCATCGCAATCAGGGCCGAACCGGCCATCGCCGCGTTCAGGAAATCCTTGTTCTTGTACTTCAGCGCTTCGGTCTTCAGTTCGCTTGCCTTGGTCTTCAGTTTGGACAGAAAGGAATCAAAACTCATGGGGGGATCTCCGGGTTGGTTGGGCTTGAGCAGCGATGAACACTACCACTGGATGCTAGGTGGGGGCGCGTGGTTGGAATGCAAGCGCTGATGCTGCCGCAACACTGACCGGCCCGCCTCAATGATCGGTCGACAAGCTCAGTGTTTCCCATGCGTCGATCTGGTCAGACAAGGCCGCCAGTTTTGCCCGCACAATGGCCAGCCCATCGCTGCCCAGCAGCAGGTGTGCGGGCGGCGCGGCGCTGTCCAGCATGGTCAGGATGGCGCGCGCGCATTTCGCCGGGTCGCCCAGCTGCTTGCCGCTCTTTTCCTCGCGCGCCTGGCGGATGGGGCCAAAAACCTCGTCGTAGTCGGCGATGCTGCGTGGACTGCGCTGCATCGAGCGGCCGGCCCAGTCGGTGCGGAAGGATCCGGGCGCCACGGCAGTCACGTGGATGCCGAACGGCGCCAGCTCCTTGCCCAGTGCCTCCGAAATGTCTTCCAGCGCAAACTTGCTGCCGCAGTAATACGCCACGCCGGGCATGCCCACGTGGCCGCCCATCGAAGTGATGTTGATGATGTGCCCGCTGCGGCGCGCGCGCATGGCCGGCAAAAAGGCCTTGATCATGGCGACGGCGCCAAACACGTTCACGTCGAACTGGCGCCGAAGCTCATCCAGTGGCGACTCTTCGAGCACGCCTTCATGGCCATAGCCGGCGTTATTGACCAGCACGTCAATGACGCCCAAGGTGCGCTCTACTTCCATCGCCACTGCGCCGATGGCGCCAGCATCGCTGACGTCGAGGATGCGCCCGAACGCCCGCCCCGGCTGCAGCGTCTCGAACGCCAGCCGCGCCTCTTCATTGCGCACAGTGCCGATGACGCGGTGGCCAGCCAGCAAGGCTTGCTGCGCCAGCGCCAGGCCGAAGCCGCTGCTGACGCCTGTGATGAAAAGCGTCTTGGAAGTCGTATTGGTCAAGGTCATGGTAAAACTCCGGTGTGGTGGGAAGACGGTCATAATGCCGCGCGCCGGCCCGCGCGTGAATGCCGTTTGCTCTGCTGCGCTAGCCTGATCCTCTGAACGTATTGCGCTTCGCAGTACACGAGTCTGGCCCTATGGCATAGTAAGCGATCTTTCCACCATAATCGGCCACCATGACACTAGCCAGATCCTCAGACCCACGACAGCGTACCGTCGCCCTGCTGGCGCGCCTGGCGCCGCAGGAAGGCTATAATCTGACGCCGCTGGCCGGCGTGCGCCTGCTGCGCTCGGACCGGCCGCTGGCGCGCACGCCCGTGCTGTACGATCCGGGCATCGTCATCGTCTGCCAGGGCCGCAAGCGCGGCTACCTGGGCACAGTGGAATATCTGTACGACGCGCAGCATTACCTGGCCGTCTGCGTGCCCGTGCCATTCAGCATGGAAACGGACGCCAGCGCCGAAGAGCCGCTGCTGGCCATCTACCTGCATCTGGACTTCACCTTGCTGGCCGCCGTCATGCTGGAACTCGATGCGCTGCAGCCTCCCGTGCCGACAGCGCCAGCCAGCATAGTCTCGACCCGCATGGACCGGCCACTGGCCGGCAGCGTGCTGCGCCTGCTCGAGACCCTGGCCGCGCCACTCGACTGCGCCATGCTGGGGCCGGCATTGATCCGCGAGATTTACTACCGCGTGCTGTGCGGCGAGCAAGGCGCCGCGCTGGCGCTGCAAGGCAATTTCGGCCGCATCGCGCGCGCGATACGTCTGATCCACAGCGACTACGCCCAGCCGCTGGACGTGGCCAGCCTCGCCAACACGGCCAGCATGAGCGCTGCCACCTTCCATTTGCACTTCAGGCAAGTGACAAGCATGTCGCCGATGCAGTATCTGAAATCCCTGCGCCTGCACCAGGCGCGCCTGCTGATGGCCCGCAGCGGCTTGCAGGCAGCGGGCGCCAGTGCGGCCGTCGGCTATGAAAGCCCATCCCAGTTTGGCCGCGAATTCAAGCGCCAGTTCGGCCTGCCGCCTATGGAAGAAGTGCGGCGCATGCAAAACAGCTTCGCGCTACCGCCGCCGCAGGAAGGCAATATCTATGTGTCGTCGCATTGAACGCACAGCCGCAGCGCGTCTGGAAGCGCCTGGCTGGCGCCGCCCGGGTGAACATTTTACGGTTGAGATCGTGTACAAATGCCGGCCCCTAAAATGAAAAATCACCAATGTCGCAGGCTTCAGACTTAAGTTACTGCTCCCGTGCGCTGCATCAACCCCAGCCTTGAACTTCAGCACAGAGCAACTGCCGCAGACATGGTCCAATTTACGCTGGGTGTTCAACCATCATGCCAACCTGCAGGAGCCAGCAACATGCACCGATCATTTCTGGTCTTATGTATCTCATCGACTCTTCTGGCAATTAACGAAATTCTACGAGCGATAGCAGACATACACGGCTTTTTTGGCCTGTACCCGCTGGACCGTTACGTGATGGCCATTTGCCACACGGCGTTTTACTTTTCCCTGCTCAGCTTTTGCCGACATGCTTACGCGGTCATCGGCAAGCACCGTTGGAGCCCGGCAGAATCGGAAACGGACAAGCTGCGGCGCACTCCTGAAGAAGTGATTGGTATTGCCATCAGCTCTACACTTTCCATCTTTTTCTTGTCCGCCATGGCGAAACAGCAGTTCAATATTGCCAACGCTGCGACCATTTACGTGCTTTTCCTGCTTACGTCGGCAATGTTACTGCAACCGTCCACCAAAGGATGGTCAGGCAATTTAACCAATGCAATGTGGCCAGCCATGTTTTTTCTGCTCTCCACTTTAATACAAATATTCTGGCCAATCATGTTCGTAGCACGCATTTACGCCAATCAACAGTCCATTGGCATGGACAGGCAGCTTGCGCTACTGATCATAGGCGCAAGCACTTGCCTGACACTGCTCGCCATACCGGCTATCATGGCCATCAGTCTGGCAAGACAAGTAACCATAGGCGGCATATTGTCGCTATCGGCAATGAAATCAACAAAGCAACACGAGATCAGCAAAGCCATCAGTTGGCCAATAGCAGCCCTGGCACTGGTCGCAACGGCGCTTATGACTGCGCAGGCAAGCAACAGATAATGGCCAGCGTGTGGCGTTTGTCCCTCACTGAAGCAACAGGCATGAGGCAATAAGCGCGTCAAAATCTGCTTACTGCAGCTCAAACTCCGCCGGATTCCCAACCCCGCCAACGTAACAGGTTTGCGCAAAGACTCGGGCGTATCGATCTCCATGACCGCCATGAACGTCATTGCCACGGCGCTATGGACAGTCGGCGTATTCGCCGCCCTGTACGCTGGCGCACTCGACCCGAGCGTGCGCGTTACCTCCAGCCCCCTGTCGTCGATTATCAACGGTGGCGCCACCGTCATGATGGCGGTGTTTATCGATCCGCATATGTCAGGCATGACGGATGACGTTATTGAAGGAAAGATCGAGGAATCGCAATTCAGACGGGCGGTGGTGTGGCTGGTGGGGAGCAGATTGGCGGGAACGGTGATTGCGCAATTTTTGCTGGTGCCGTCCGCCATCATTATTGTTGAAGTAGCTAAATTTCTATAGCATTCGGTTTTCTCTGCAGATAAGACGAAAAAAGCCGCTATCTCATGACAGCGGCTTTTTATTTCTATCCAACAGCTAACTTACCCCACAAACTTCCGCGCATTCCTGAACATCCTCATCCAGGGCGAATCCTCACCCCAAGCCTCAGGATGATACGACTGCTGCACTGACCGGAACACCCGCTCCGCATGCGGCATTAACACTGTAAAGCGGCCGTCCGGCGTGGTCACCGAGGTGATGCCTTCCGGCGAGCCGTTCGGGTTGTACGGATACGCTTCCGTGGCGGCGCCCTTGTTGTCGACAAAGCGCATGGCTTTGTGGACCTGGGTGATGTCGCCGGTTTGCGAGAAGTCGGCGTAGCCTTCACCGTGGGCGATCGCGATGCCGGCCTGGGTGCCGGTCATGCCGTTGAAGAAGATCGATGGGGAATCCATCACTTCGACCATGGCAAAGCGGCCTTCGAATTTTTCCGACTTGTTGCGCGTGAACTTCGGCCAGGCGTGGGCGCCGGGGATGATCGATTTCAAATTGCTCATCATCTGGCAGCCGTTGCAGATACCGAGGCCGAAGCTGTCGGTACGCGCAAAGAAGCGCGCAAACTGCTCGACCAGACTGGCGTTGAACAGAATGGTTTTTGCCCAGCCTTCGCCGGCGCCCAGCACGTCGCCGTACGAGAAGCCGCCGACGGCAATCACGCCCTGGAAGTCGTCCAGTTTCACGCGGCCGGCGATCAGGTCGCTCATGTGCACGTCGATGGCGGTAAAGCCGGCCTGGTGCATCACGAACGCCGTTTCGATATGCGAGTTGACGCCCTGCTCGCGCAGGATGGCCACGCGCGGGCGCACGCCGGTGGCGATGAACGGTGCGGCGATGTTCTCGTTCTGGTCGAACGTGACGACAGGCGTCATGCCCGGGTCTTGCAGGTCCAGCAGGCGGTCGTATTCGGCGTCGGCGCAGGCCGGATTGTCGCGCAGGCGGGCGATGCGCCAGCTGGTTTCGCTCCACAGGCGGTGCAGTTCCGCGCGCGGCTGGGTGTAGATCAGCTTGGCGTCGCGCGTGAATTCGACCACGTCGCGGTCGTTCAGTTTACCGATGATATGGCTGCAGGCGCCCAGGTTGAAGGTGCGCAGCACATCCATGACGATCGATTTTTCTTCGGCGCGTACCTGGATCACGGCGCCCAGCTCTTCGCTGAACAAGGCGCGCAGGGTCAGTTCGTTGCGGCGCTCGGCCACCTGGCCGGTCCAGTTCTTGGCGTCGCCCCAGTCGCTGGCGTGTTCGCTTTCCATGGTCAGCATGTCGAGGTTGACCGACATGCCGGTGTGGCCGGCAAACGCCATTTCCGTCAGGGTGGCGTACAGGCCGCCGTCCGAACGGTCATGGTAGGCCAGCAGCTTGCCATCGCTATTGAGTTGCTGGATCGCGGTGAAGAAGGCCTTCAGGTCTTCGGCGCTGTCGACGTCCGGCGTGGCGTTGCCCAGCTGGCCCATGACTTGCGCCAGTGCCGAGGCACCGAGGCGGTTCTTGCCGCGGCCCAGGTCGATCAAAATCAGCGAGGTGTCACCCAGATTGGTTTTCAGCTGTGGCGTGAGCGACTTGCGCACGTCCGTGACTGGTGCGAACGACGAGACGATCAGGGACACCGGCGAGGTGACGGATTTCGCCGCGCCATTGTCTTCGTCTTTCCAGGTGGTGCGCATCGACAGCGAATCCTTGCCGACCGGGATGCTGATGCCCAGCGCCGGGCACAGTTCCATGCCGACCGCTTTCACGGTGTCGTACAGGGCCGCGTCCTGGCCGGGCTGGCCGCAGGCGGCCATCCAGTTGGCCGACAATTTGATGTCGGAGATGTCGCTGATCGCAGCGGCGGCGATATTGGTGACGGCTTCGCCGACCGCCATGCGGCCCGATGCTGCGGCGTCGATCACGGCCAGCGGCGTGCGTTCGCCCATCGCCATCGCTTCGCCCAGGTAGCCTTCGAAGCTCATGGTGGTGACGGCGCAGTCGGCCACCGGCACCTGCCACGGGCCCACCATCTGGTCGCGCACGGTCATGCCGCCCACGCTGCGGTCGCCGATGGTGATCAGGAACGATTTGTCGGCCACGGTCGGCAGCAGCAGCACTTTTTGCGCCACGTCCACCAGGTCCATGCCGGTCAAGTCGATTGCCGGGAAGTCGCTGGCCACGTGGACCACGTCGCGCTGCATCTTCGGCGGCTTGCCCAGCAGGACATCCATCGGCATGTCGACCGGCTCGTTGCCCAGTTCAGGGTCGATCAGTTTGAGCTGGCGTTCTTCGGTGGCCACGCCGACGGCGGCAAACAGGCAGCGTTCGCGTTCGCACATGGCCTTGAACAGCGGCAGGCTTTCCGGCGCAATCGCCAGCACATAGCGCTCTTGCGATTCATTGCTCCAGATTTCTTTCGGCGCCATGCCCGATTCTTCCAGCGGCACTTTGCGCAGGTCGAAAATCGCGCCGCGCTTGGCGTCATTGGTGATTTCCGGGAAAGCGTTCGACAAGCCGCCCGCGCCCACGTCGTGGATCGAGATGATCGGATTGTCCGGGCCCATCTGCCAGCAGGCGTTGATCACTTCCTGGGCGCGGCGTTCCATTTCCGGATTGCCGCGCTGGACCGAGTCGAAGTCCAGGTCGGCCGTGTTGCTGCCGGTGGTCATCGACGAGGCGGCGCTGCCGCCCATGCCGATGCGCATGCCCGGGCCACCCAGCTGCACCAGCAGGCTGCCGACCGGGATATCGTTTTTATGCGTGTGCTGCGCCGAGATATTGCCGATGCCGCCGGCGATCATGATCGGCTTGTGGTAGCCGAACACCGCGTCTTTATCGCTACCGACATTCTGCTCATAGGTACGGAAGTAGCCACCCAGGACCGGACGGCCGAATTCGTTCGAAAACGCGGCGCCGCCCAATGGGCCTTCGATCATGATCTGCAGCGGCGACGCGATGCGTTCAGGCTTGCCGTACTGCGCAGCTTCTTCGCGGCCAGCCAGCGGCGCGGTCACGGAAGCTGCCGTTTCCCAGCTGCGCACGGCGCCTGGCAGCGACAGGTTCGAGACCGTGAAACCGGTCAGGCCGGCCTTCGGCTTAGCGCCGCGGCCGGTCGCGCCTTCGTCGCGGATCTCGCCGCCCGCGCCGGTCGATGCGCCGGGAAATGGCGAAATCGCGGTCGGGTGGTTATGCGTTTCCACCTTCATCAGGGTGTGTGTCAGCTCTTCCGAGGCTGCATATTCGTGGCCTTCGCCGCGCGGGTAGAAGCGCGAGACAGTCGCGCCTTCCATGATCGACGAATTGTCGCTGTAGGCGACCACGGTGCCTTTCGGCTGCAGTTCGTGGGTGTTCTTGATCATGCCGAACAGCGACTTGGGCTGCGCCACGCCGTCGATGGTCCAGTCGGCGTTGAAGATCTTGTGGCGGCAATGCTCGCTGTTCGCCTGCGCGAACATCATCAGTTCGACGTCGGTCGGATTGCGGCCGGCTTTTGTAAACGCCGCGTCCAGGTAGTCGATCTCGTCTTCCGACATCGCCAGGCCCAGCTCCACGTTCGCCGTTTCCAGCGCGGCCTTGCCCTGCCCCAGCAAATCGATCGATTCGAGCGGGCGTGCTTCCAGCGTGCGGAACAGGTCCTGCGCCTGGTCGGCGCTGCGCAGCACCGATTCGGTCATGCGGTCATGCAGCAGGTCGGCCACCGCCTGGACCTGCTCTGCAGCCAGCTTGCCGGCGCCTATCGCGCTGCCCAGGATGCCCGATTTCAGGTTGATGCGGAAGGCGACGCCGCGCTCGACGCGCTTGATGTGCGCCATGCCGCAGTTGTGGGCGATGTCGGTGGCTTTCGATGCCCACGGCGAGATCGTGCCGAAACGGGGAATGACGAAGAATTCTTCGAAACCGCCATCGGTATTGTCAGGCTGCGCCGGCTCGCCGTAGGTCAGCAAGGCGCCCAGGCGCGTGCTGTCGTCGGCGGACAAGGGCGAGCTGGCATCGATGAAATGGACGTAGCGTGCTTGCACCGCAACGATGGCAGGCGAAACGGCTTGCAGTTGGGTCAGCAAACGAGTGCTACGGAAGGCGGACAGGGCATTGGAACCCGGCAGTATCAACATGGTTGGAAGGTGGTTGATGCAGCGTGGCTGCGGGTTAAAGGTAGGTATGACAAGACAAGATCATGGTGTGGCAAATTTCCTTTGCGCGCATTATACCCGTTTTGCCCCCTCTTATTCTTGCCAAGTTGCGCACTCCCGGGCCAGCCGCACACTTTCCAGGCCACGCTTCAGACGATCACATAACGGTTCTTGCCCTGGTTCTTGGCCAGGTACAGTGCCTCGTCGGCCAGCCGGTAGCTGTGCGTGAGGTCGGTGCCTGGTTCCATGGCGGCAATGCCGATGCTGACCGAGACCAGGTGCGCGGGCTGGAACGCCTGGTAGACGGTGTCGACCAGTTCGCCGGCAAACACGCAGGCCGCATCGCGCTCGCCGGCGTACACCACCGCAAACTCTTCGCCGCCCAGGCGCCCGCACAAGTGCTCGCCGTTCTCGGTGGCACGAGCCGCCAGCACGGCGGCGGTGCGCACCAGCACGGCGTCGCCCACATCGTGCCCAAGCCTGTCGTTGATGGACTTGAAGTTGTCGATATCGATCATCATGAAGAACAATGGGCCACGGCCCGGGCGCGCGTGCAGCTGCTGCGCGGCGTCGGTGAATTTGCGGCGGTTGTTCAGGCCCGTCAGCGCGTCCTGGTAGGCCAGGCGCATCAGTTCCTGGCGCGAGCGGTAGCTGCGCAGGCGCAGCAGGCTGAAACTGAGGTTCAGCGCCAGCCCGAATACCAGGCTGACGACTATCATCAGGGCGGCCCAGGTTTCATCGGCCTGGCCCGCGTTGAGGGGAAACAGGTCGTGTCCGACGATCCACCAGATGCCGGCCACTGCCGCCAGGTACACCAGGGCGCCGTTGAAGATGGGCGCAATCGCCAGCGTCATGAACACCCCCACGGGCAGCACCCAGAACGCGGAATGGCCGATGCCGTCGGTCAGGGTGCGCAGGCCGAAGGTCAGCGACAGCACGGCGACGGCGCTGCTGGCGGTCAGCATGAACAAGGTGGTGCAGCGGGCGCGCACCACCAGGCTGGCCAGCATGCCGGCCATCGCCAGCGCGGCAGGCCGCAGTTCGGGCTGGTAACCGATGGGCACGAGCAGCCAGGCCAGGCCGAACGCGCCGATGCCGAGGATCTGCGTGAGCAAGCCGACCCGGTGCAGCTCGGCAAAATAGGCGTGTCGCTGCTCCCTGCTGCCGCCGAAGGCGAGCGGTGCGGCAACGCTGCGCAATGTGGACCAGGACGGCATATGCATGGGAAGCGCGATACTGAACAGGTACCGGATAATGGCTGACTATGATGTTCTTAATGTAGCACGCGGCGCAAATTTGGCGTTTGCGTCGCGTGCGCGCATGGCGGCCTTGCAAGCGATGCACTTGTGCAACATGCGGCAACATGAGGCAAAAACGATTGCGCGCAATTGCTGGCAGCGCGGCACGGCTTTGCAGTATGCTGGTAAAAACAATCTGGCCATGGGCGCAAGCAGGCACCGGTTGCCGCCGCCGGCCGCACAGATCAACGAGAGCTGAACGATGCCAGAAAATAGCAACTTATCTGTCCTCATTGTCGACCCCAATCCCAGCATGCGCGGCAATTTGCACAATATGCTGAACCAGGCGGCCATCAGCAAGGTCGAATACGCGGTCAATTCCGGCACCGCGATCCGCCTGCTGAACAAGAAATCGTTCGATATCATCCTGTGTGAATACGATCTTGGTAGTGGCTCGGACGGCCAGGACGGGCAGCAATTGCTGGAAGACTTGCGCCATCACCAGCTGGTCAAGCCCTGGACCATCTTCATCATGCTGACCTCCGAAGCGATCCACAGCAAGGTGGTCAGTGCGGCAGAGCTGACGCCGTCCGACTATATATTGAAGCCATTTACGGTCGAAGTGCTGAGCGGACGCATCGCGCGCGCGATCGAACGGCGCGCCATCTTCCTGCCGGCGTACCAGCTGATCGACAAGGGCGACCTGCATGGCGCCGTGAAGGCCTGCCTGGCGGCTGAAGCGAAGCATCCGCGGCTGGCTGCCGATTTTGTCCGCCTGCGCGCCGAGCTCCAGCTGTCGCTGGGCGAATGGAAGGAAGCGGAGCAGATCTATGCCGAGATGCTGGCCACGCGGCCGATGGCCTGGGTGCACCTGGGCATGGCGCGCACCCTTTTCGCACAGCAGCGCCACGAGGAGGTGGAACAGGCATTGGGCGTGCTGGTCGAACAGAATCCCCGCTTCATGGCCGCCTACGACCTGCTGGCGCAGAACCACGAGGCGATGGGCCAGCCGCTGCTGGCCAAGAAAATCCTCGAAGACGCGGTCACCATCTCCCCGCACGTGGTGCGGCGCCTGCGCCGCCTGGGCGGCATGGCGTTCGAGTCGGGCGATATCGGCGCGGCCGAAAAGGCCTACAAGCAGGTGGTGACCAAGGCAAAATATTCGGAATTTCGCGACCCGGAAGACCATCTCAACCTGGTCAAGACGCTGGTGAAAAAAGGCGATGGCCCGCAGGCCAGCGGCGTGCTGCGCGACATGGAGCGCTCCTTGCGCGGCGGCGCCAATGTGGAAACGTGCCGCGCCATCTCGGCCGCCATGCTGCATGAACTGGCCGGCAACGACCTGGCCGCAGCCAGCGAACTGCAGCAGGCCGCCAGCGCCGCCAATATGGCCAGCGGCCTGTCGACCCAGTTGAAAGTCAGCCTGGTGCAAAGCTGCCTGAAAAACAACCTCGACGACGCCGCTTCGGAAGTCATGATGAAGATGGTCAACGAGCCCGATAGCGATGTGAGCATGGAACAGGCGGTGGACGTGTTTGAAAAGGCCGGCCGCCACGACCTGGCCAAGGGCCTGGGCCAGCAGATCAGGAACCAGGTGCAGGAACTGCTGGAAGACGCCGCCGGCAAAACCGAAAGCGGCGAATTCAAGGGCGCCGTCTTCATGCTGCGCCAGGCCCTGCGCCGCACGCCTGGAAATATGCCGGTGCTGTTCGCCTCGGTCGAAGCGATCCTGCGCCAGCTCAATATGCTGGGCTGGGAGCCGCTGCTGGCGGAACAGCTGCAGGAGCAACTGCAGGTGATCCGCAAGATCGATCCCAGGCATCCGAAGCTCGAATCGCTCAGACAGCAATACGTGGCGACGCAACACAAATACGGTATCGCCACGTAAGCTGCTTACTCGGCCAGCGACGCCATGTCGATCACGAAACGGTAGCGCACATCGCTTTTCACCACGCGCTCGAACGCTTCATTGATGTCCTGGATGCGGATCACTTCGATATCGGAGACGATATTGTGCTTGCCGCAGAAGTCCAGCATTTCCTGGGTTTCCTTGATCGAGCCGATCATCGAACCGGACAGGCTGCGGCGCGCGCCGACCAGGCCAAAGGCGCTAACCGGCGGCACAGCGCCGTCCGGAATGCCGACGATGACCATGCTGCCGTCGACCTTCAGCAGGTTGATGTACTGGTTCCAGTCAATCGAGGCGCCGACGGTGCAGATCAAGAGGTCGAAGGTGCCGGCCAGCTTGCTGAAGGTTTCAGGGTCGTTGGTGGCATGGTAGTGCGAGGCGCCCAGGCGCAGGCCGTCTTCGCGCTTGGACAGGGTCTGGCTCAGCACCGTTACTTCGGCGCCCATGGCGTGCGCGATCTTCACGCCCATGTGGCCCAGGCCGCCCATGCCCAGGATCGCCACCTGCTTGCCAGGGCCGGCTTTCCAATGGTTCAACGGCGAATACAGGGTGATGCCGGCGCACAGCAAGGGCGCTGCGGCGTCGAGCGGCAGGTTGTCGGGAATCGACAATACATAGCCTTCCTTGACAACGATGCTGTCCGAGTAGCCACCCTGGGTAGCGGTCTTGCCGTCCGCTTCGACGCCGTTATAGGTCTGCACCAGGCCTGGCATGTATTGTTCCAGGTCGACGTTGCGCGTCTTGCAGGTAGTGCAGGAATCGACGAAGCAGCCAACGCCCACATGGTCGCCCACCTTGAACTTGCTGACATTGGCGCCAACGGCAGTGACGACGCCGGCGATTTCATGGCCGGGCACCATCGGGAAAGCAGCGCCGCCCCATTCGTCGCGGGCCTGGTGGATATCGGAGTGGCATACGCCGCAGTATTTGATCGAGATGGCGACGTCGTCTTCGCGCGGGGCGCGGCGTTCAAACGTGAACGGTTGCAGTTTGCTGGTCGGGCCCAGTGCGGCGTAGCCTTTGGCGGTGGTGGTCATGAGAATTCCTTTGGTCTGGTTGCGGGGATCACGCATGGCTTGCATGCGACTGGCCTCAGTGTGCACCAGCGCAGCAGCGCGCGTTACCGCGATCCTGCAAGAACTTTGCACGATAGTCCGAATATGGCCAGCATCACGCGCCTTGCCATCGCCGCCCTGCTACACTGGCGCCACCATGAAACCTTTCCTGTCCCCGCAAGATGAAATCGCCGCCCTGATCGGCCGCCATGCTCCCGGCAATGGCGACTACGGTACGGCCATCGAGAGCCTTTCCTTCCACCGCCGCAATACGCCCACCGATTCGCTGTGCCATGCGGCGCGCCCCAGCGTGGCAATCATCGCCCAGGGCGCGAAAGAAGTCACACTGGGCAGCGAGGTATTTCATTACAGCCGCATGCAGTATCTGCTGACCTCGGTCGACCTGCCGGTGCAGGCGCGGGTGGTGGAGGCAAGCGAAGAATCGCCGCATCTGTGCGTAGTGCTGGGCATCGATATCGCCGACGTGGCCGCGCTGACGGCCAGCGACGACACGGCCTTCTCGCGCCAGATTCCGGTCACGCGCGGCATTTCCGTCAGCGAAGTGCCGAACGACCTGCTCGACGCCATGCTGCGCCTGATGCGCCTGCTCGACCAGCCGGCCGATATCGCCGCACTGGCGCCGCTGATCCAGCGCGAGCTGACCTACCGCCTGCTAAAGGGACCGGTCGGCGCGCGGCTGCGCCATATGGCCCTGGCCAGCAGCCAGTCGCACCAGGTCGGGCAGGCCATCAAATGGATACAGCACAATTACTGCGAACCGCTGCGCATCGAGCAGCTGGCCGGTGTGGCCAACATAAGCGTGTCGTCGCTGCACCACCATTTCAAGGCAATTACCGCCATGACGCCGATGCAATACCAGAAAACGCTGCGCCTGCAGGAAGCGCGCCGGCTGCTGCTGGTGGAAAAAATCGATGCCGGCACGGCAGGCTACCGGGTCGGCTACGCCAGCGAATCGCAGTTCAGCCGCGAATACAGCCGCCAGTTCGGGCGCGCGCCGATGCGCGACGTGGGGCAGCTGCGGGCGCAGCTCACGGGCGCGCAGCCGGCTTATTCCGGCATGCCGTAGCCGCCACCTCCCGGCGTCTCGATCACGAACACATCGCCCGGCTGCATCGCGGCCTTGCCGATATGCGGCAAATGCTCGACGCTGCCGTCGGCCCGTTCCACATGGTTGCGCCCCAGCGCGCCCGGCGCGCCGCCGGCCATGCCGAACGGCGGATGCACGCGGTTGTTTGACAATATCGCCGCCGTCATCGCTTCGAGAAAGCGCACGCGCCGCACACCGCCATTGCCGCCCTGCCAGCGCCCCGCCCCGCCCGAGTCCTGGCGTATGCCATAGCTGTCGAGCCGCACCGGAAAACGCCATTCGAGAATCTCGGGGTCGGTCAGGCGCGAATTGGTCATGTTCGTCTGCACCACGCTGGTGCCATCAAAACCGGGACCGGCGCCCGAGCCGCCCGAGATGGTCTCGTAATACTGGTATCGCTCGTTACCGAACGTGAAATTGTTCATCGTGCCCTGCGAGGCCGCCATCGCCCCCAGCGCGCCATACAGCGCATTGGTGATGCAGGTCGAGGTTTCCACATTGCCCGACACGACCGAGGCGGGATACTGCGGATTGAGCATGGAGCCGGCCGGTATGATCACCTTCAGGGGTTTCAGGCAGCCGGCGTTCAGCGGTATCTCGTCGTCGACCAGCGTGCGGAACACATACAGTACCGCCGCCATGCAGACGGCCGACGGCGCGTTGAAGTTGTTCGGCAGCTGGCTTGAGGTCCCGGTAAAGTCGATGGTGGCGCTGCGGGTAGCGGCCTCGACGCGGATCGCCACCTGGATGCGCGCGCCGTTATCGAGCTCCAGCACATACTCGCCGTCGTTGAGCTGCCCGATTACGCGCCGCACGGCTTCCTCGGCATTGTCCTGCACATGGCCCATATACGCCTGCACTACCTCCAGGCCGAAATGCGCCACCATCTTGTGCAGCTCTTCAAAGCCTTTCTGGTTGGCCGCCACCTGGGCGCGCAGGTCGGCCAGGTTCTGCTGCGGGTTGCGCGCGGGCCAGGCGCCGCCCGCGAGCAGGGCCAGCGTTTCGGCTTCGCGCAGCAAGCCCGTGGCGCCGTCGACCAGCTTGAAATTATCGATCAGCACGCCCTCTTCTTCGATGCGGGTCGAGTCCGGCGGCATCGATCCCGGCGTGGTGCCGCCGATATCGGCATGGTGGCCACGCGAGCCGACATAGAACAGGATGGTCTTGCCGGCCAGGTCGAATATGGGCGAAATCACCGTCACGTCGGGCAAGTGCGTGCCGCCGTGATACGGGTCGTTGAGCATATACACGTCGCCAGGGCGCATCGTGCCCGCATTGCAGGTCATGACGGTGCGGATGCTCTCGCCCATTGAACCGAGGTGCACAGGCATATGCGGCGCGTTGGCGATCAGGTTGCCGGCGGCGTCGAAAATGGCGCAGCTGAAATCGAGCCGCTCCTTGATATTGACCGAGTGCGCGGTGTTCTGCAGCCGCAGCCCCATCTGCTCGGCGATCGACATGAACAGGTTATTGAAGATTTCCAGCATCACCGGGTCAGCCTGCGTGCCGATGGCCTGGCGCGCCGGCAGTGCCGACACGCGCCGCAGCACCAGATGGCCCTGGCTGGTCACGTCGGCGCGCCAGCCCGGTTCGATCACGGTGGTGGCGTTGGCATCGGTGATGATGGCCGGGCCGGCAATGGCGTCACCGGGGCGCAGCGCGTCAAACGCATACAGGCCGCTTGTGCGCCATAGTCCATCGCAGTACATGGCGACGGTTGCCAGCGGCACCAAGGGCCCAGGGCGTTGCTGCCACGCCGGCGCCGTCTCGGCCGGCGCATCCGAGGCGCCGATGGCTTCGACCGAGATCGCTTCGACGATCAGCGCGCGCGTCGGCATCAGGAAGGAAAAGCGTTTCTGGTAGGCCGCTTCAAACTGCGCCTGCATGCCCTGCTCGGTATCGAACAGCACCAGCAGCGCCGAATCCGTGCCTTCGTAGCGCAGGTGCACGCGCCGCAGCAAGGTGATGCGTGCCGGCTGCACGCCCTGGCGCAGCAGCTCGCCCTGCGCCTGCGCGCCCAGTTCCGCCAGCGGCGCCTGCAGGCCCACCCCAAGTTTTTCTTCAATGGCCCGTTCGCGCATCGCGCTCTGGTCGGCCAGGCCCATGCCATAGGCGGACATCACGCCGGCCAGGCGGTGGACAAAGACCGTTTTCATGCCCAGCGCATCGGCCACCAGGCAGGCGTGCTGGCCGCCGGCGCCGCCAAAGCTGGTGAGCGTATAGCCGGTGACGTCGTGGCCGCGCTGCACCGAGATCTGCTTGATGGCGTTGGCCATATTGCCAACCGCAATCGCGATACAGCCTTGCGCCACCTCTTCGGCGGTACTTCCCACGGTGCGCGCCAGCGCTTCGAACTGGGCCCGCACGCCGGCTACGTCAAGCGCCTGGTCGGCATCGGGGCCGAACAACTGCGGAAAATGCGCGGCCTGCAGCTTGCCCAGCATGACGTTACAGTCGGTTACCGCCAGCGGCCCGCCGCGCCGGTAGCTGGCCGGGCCGGGATCGGCGCCCGCGCTGTCTGGCCCCACGCGGTAGCGCGCGCCGTCGAAGTGCAGGATCGAGCCGCCGCCGGCGGCCACCGTATGGATGCTCATCATCGGCGCGCGCATGCGCACGCCCGCCACCTGCGTCTCGAACACGCGCTCGAATTCCCCGGCGTAATGCGACACATCGGTCGAGGTGCCGCCCATGTCGAAGCCGATGACTTTATCGAAACCGGCCAGCGCGCTGGCGCGCACCATGCCGACGATGCCGCCGGCCGGCCCCGACAAAATGCTGTCCTTGCCCTGGAAGGCGCGCGCGTCCGTCAGGCCGCCGTTCGACTGCATGAACTGCAGGTGCACGCCGGGCAGCTCTTCGGCCAGCTGGTCCACATAGCGGCGCAGGATCGGCGACAGATAGGCGTCGACCACGGTGGTGTCGCCGCGCGCCACCAGCTTCATCATCGGGCTGACCTCGTGCGATACCGACACCTGGGTGTAGCCTGCCTCGCGGGCGATCTGCGCCAGCGCCGCTTCATGCGCATGATGGCGGTAGCCATGCATCAGCACGATGGCAACCGAGCGCAGGCCACGGTCATGGGCCTGCTGCAGCGCCGCGCGCGCAGCGGCCTCATCAAGTTCCATGATCACCTCGCCATGCGCGCCGATGCGTTCATCGATCTCGATCACTTCGCGGTACAGCAGTTCGGGCAGCACGATCTGGCGCGCAAACAATTTGGGACGGTTCTGGTAGGCGATGCGCAGCGCGTCGCGAAAGCCGCGCGTGATGGCCAGCACGGTCGGTTCGCCCTTGCGCTCCAACAGCGCATTGGTGGCCACCGTGGTGCCCATCTTGATCGCGCCGATATGCGCCACCGGCAGCGGCGCATCGGGCGCCACGGCCATCAGGTGGCGCATGCCGGCAAGGGCGGCGTCGCGGTACTGGCCAGGATGCTCGGACAGCAGCTTGTGCGTGGCCAGGCTGCCATCGGGGCGGCGCGCCACGATATCGGTAAAGGTGCCGCCACGGTCGATCCAGAATTGCCAGTCCATGCAGAGCCTCCGCTGTGTGAGATGGCTATTGTAGCGGCTCGCAAGAACGGCGTTTTCATTCGTGCGCCTTGCATTGCACCTCCATCGGCCTTATGTTGACATGATCTTACCGAGGAAACGCCCATGACCCTGCTTGCCACCGCCACCCCGCTCTACAGCATCGCCGAGATCCGCGCGATCGAAGCTGCCGCCGCAGCCTCCCTGCCGCAAGGCACCCTGATGGCCCGCGCCGGCCAGGCCGCCGCCAGCGCTGCCCTGAAAATACTGAACCACCTGGAAGACGGCGATGCGGCCCACATGCGCGTGCTGGTGCTGGCCGGGCCCGGCAACAATGGCGGCGACGCGCTGGAAGCGGCGGCGCACCTGGCCGGCACGGGCATCGAAGTGCTGGCGTGGCTGGCGCCCGAAGCGCAGTCCACCTCGCCCGAACGCGAACAGGCCGCCTCGCGCGCACGCAACAGTGCCGCCCGCTTTATCGACGGCGCCACCACCATGGCCAGCGCCGCCATCAACGCCGCGCCGTGGAACCTGGTCATCGACGGCCTGTTCGGCATCGGTTCCACGCGCCCTCTGGCGGGCGTGTGCCGCGAGATGGCGCAGCTGGTCAACCAGCAAAGCTGCCCGGTGCTGGCGCTCGACGTGCCGAGCGGCCTGCATGCCGATACGGGCCTGGTGGACGGCGTCGCGATACGCGCCAGCCACACCATCACCTTTATCGGTGACAAGCCGGGCCTGCACACGGCCGATGGCCGCGACCATGCGGGCGAGGTGGAAGTGGCGGCGCTGGCGATCGCACCGGCGCTGCTGCCGCAAGCCGGCGCGCAACTCAATGGCCTGCACCTGTTCGCGCGCCACCTGCAGCCGCGCCGGCAAAACAGCCACAAGGGCAGCTACGGCAGCGTGGCCGTGCTGGGCGGCGCTACCGGCATGGCGGGCGCACCGATTCTGGCCGCGCGCACCGCGCTGCATGCGGGCGCCGGGCGCGTGCATATCGGCTTTGCCGGCACGCCGCTGGCGTACGATGGCGGCCAGCCCGAGCTGATGTGCAAACGCGCGCAGGACATGGATTTCGCCGGCCTGGCGTTCGGCGCACTGGTGGCCGGCCCGGGCCTGGGTAGCGATACCGGCAGTGTGGAACTGCTGCAGCGCGCCATCGACAGCGACAGCCCGCTGCTGTTTGACGCCGATGCATTGAACCTGATGGCGGCCGAACCGGAACTGCAATCGGCGCTGGCCACGCGCACCGGCGCCGGCGCCACCATCCTGACACCGCATCCGCTGGAAGCGGCGCGCCTGCTCGACATGACGGTGGCCGAAGTGCAGGCCGACCGCCTGGCAGCGGCGCGCCAGCTGGCAACGCAGCTGGGCGTGATCGTGGTATTGAAAGGATCGGGCACAGTCATCGCGGCCCAGGATGGCAGCGTGGTGATCAATACCACCGGCGGCCCTGCCCTGGCCACGGCCGGCACCGGCGACGTGCTGGCAGGCCTGTGCGGCGCCCTGCTGGCGCAAGGCTGGCCGGAATGGGAAGCGGCGCTTGCCGCCGTCTGGCTGCATGGCGCGGCAGCCGACGCACTGGTGGCCTCGGGCGCCGGGCCGATCGGCCTGACGGCCGGCGAATTGATCCCGGCGATCAGGAAGTTGATCAACGCCCTGTCAGCCTGAATTCAAACCAGGCGCCCCGCCGCAATCGTGATGGTGCGTCCGCAGCGCGCCGCAATCGACGTATCGTGGGTGACCAGCACCAAGGTCGAGCCGCGTTCGCGATTGAGTTCGAACATCAGCTGTATTACCGCTTCGCCGGTAGCCGCGTCCAGGCTGCCAGTCGGCTCATCGGCAAACAGCAGCGGCGGTTCGGTCACGAACGCGCGCGCCAGCGCCACGCGCTGCTGCTCGCCGCCGGACAGGTACTTCGGGTAATGCTTCAAGCGGCTGCCCAGGTTGACCCGGCCCAGCATGGCCTGCGCTTTCTCTTTTGCGTCAGGGTCGCCGCGCAACTCCAGCGGCAGCATGACGTTTTCCAGCGCCGTCAGGTGCGCCAGCAGCTGGAACGACTGGAACACGAAGCCGAGTTTTTCCTTGCGAAAGCCGGCGCGGCCGTCTTCGTCCAGGGCGAAGATATCGGTGCCGTCGAGGATCACCTTGCCGGCGCTGGGGGTATCCAGGCCTGCCAGCAAACCGAGCAAGGTCGACTTGCCGGAACCGGAAGCGCCGACGATGGCCAGCGTCTCGGCCGTTTGCACGGTAAAATCAAGTTGATGCAGGATGGTGAGCTCACCATCGGCATCGGGTACACGCTTGGCCAGCCCCACCACTTCGATGGCCTGCTGGCCGTTCTGGTTCGCTGTGGATGGCGCCGGCTGATGGCCGGACGCTGCCTGGGGAATGAAATTGGTGGAAGTCGCTTTAGGGAATTCGGGCATGCTGATCTATCTTAAAAAATTTCGTGAACAAATAAGTACCGGAAATACGAGCCAGTCGCGGCGGCGCTCCCTGTCCTTGCTTCCGGCGGCAGCCCTGCTGCTGGTGTCCAGCATGACGAACGCCTATTCTGCACCAAAAACGCTGCTGGTGCTGGGCGACAGCCTGTCGGCCGAGTATGGACTGGCGCGCGGCACGGGCTGGGTGGCGCTGCTGGAACAGCGCCTGCAAGCGCAAAAGAACGACACGCGCATCGTCAACGCCAGCATCAGCGGCGAGACCACCAGCGGCGGGCGCGCGCGCCTGCCTGCCTTGCTGGCAAAACACAACCCCGACGTGGTGCTGATCGAACTGGGCGCCAACGACGGCCTGCGCGGCCTGCCGGTGACGGCCGCCGAAGCGAACCTGCGCGCGATGGGCGACGCGGCCCGGAAAAGCGGCGCAAAGGTGGTGCTGGTGGGCATGCGCATGCCGCCCAACTACGGCCGCGACTACGCCGACAAGTTCTATGGCGTGTATGGCAGATTGGCAAAAGAATGGAAAGCGCCGCTGGTGCCCTTCATGTTCGAAGGCATCATGGACAAGCCGCAATGGTTCCAGGCCGACCGCCTGCATCCGAATGCCGAAGCGCATCCGACGATTTTGAAAAATATCTGGCCGCAGCTGTCGCCTTTATTGGGGGCGAAGTAATCTCGCTGTTGGCGTGTCCGTGGTACGCAGCGGAAATCCGGGGTCAGACCCGACGGGTCTGACCCCAGTTTTATGTCTGCGTAACCAGTAACGCTAACGACGTTTTAATAAAAAATAGCCGCTCGAAAGCGGCTATTTTTTTGCGGCAGAAGAAGCTTACGGCGCTTCGGCTACCGGGGCGGCGGCGGTGACCGGTTTGACGATCTTCACCTTGGCCTTGTGTTTCAGGTATTCGACGTAATCGAACATTTCCTGTTGCGCCAGGATGCCGCCGATCTGGTCTTTTTCCTGCTGGCGGCGCGCCGCGTCCACTTCAGCTGGCTGCTGTACCTTGCCGACGCGGTAGATGCCGTAGCCCAGCGCCGGCAGCTCCACGCCCACATAGGCTGGCAGCTTGCTGGTGTCGGCCTTCATCACTTGCGCAATCGCCGCGCGGTTAACGCCGTCAAGCTTGCTGCGCGAGACCCACTGCGCGGCGCCGAAGCCAGTCGCTTCACCCGAGGTTTTCAGGGCAGCCAGTTTGGTTTCGCCGGCCTTCTTCGCCAGTTTCGCCGCCTCTTCCAGGGTCACGCGCTGGCGGATCATGGCGTCGACTTCGGCCAGCGGACGCTTCGTCGCAGGCTTGAATTCCACCACGCGGCCGGCAATCATCGTGTTCGCGCCGACGGAAACGGCTTCCGTGTTGCGCTTGTCTTTCAGCGAATCGTTCGAGAAGATGGCGGAGAGGAACTTGGCGTTGTTGAACGGCGCCGTACCCAGGGCTGGCGACGGCGTGCGCGACAGGTTGGCGACGGTTTCCACTTTCAGCTTCAGCTTGTCGGCCACCGGCTTCAGGCTATCGGACTGGTCATAGACGGTTTCGGCAAAGTCGGTAGCCATTTGCGAATATTTCTTCGCCGCGAATTGCTTGCGCAAGTCAGCCGTGATCTCGCCCTTCACTTCGTCCAGCGTCTTGACGTGCTGTGGCTTGATGCTGGTGACCGTCAGCACGTGGTAGCCGTAGTCGGAAGTGATGACATCGCTGATGTCGCCCTGCTTCATTTTCAGCGCGGCTTCTTCCAGCGGTTTTGGCAAGGCATCCTTGACGACCGGGCCCAGGTCGCCGCCCAGCTCGGCCGAGGCAGGATCTTCCGACTTGGCCTTGGCCACGGCGGCGAACGTTGCCGGCGCCTTGCGCACTTCAGCCAGGATCGCTTCGGCCTTGGCCTTGGCGGCAGCCTTGTCGGTGGCGGAGGCGTCTTTCTTCACCGTCACCAGGATATGGCTGGCATTGCGCGCTTCGGGCGTGGTGTAGGCTTTCTGGTTCTTGTCGTAGTAGCTTTTCACGTCGGCGTCGCTGACGTCAACCTGGTCGCCCACGGCGGCGCCGTCGAGCACCACGTATTCGATTTTTGCCTGCTCTGGGATTTCAAAGAACTTGCCGTTCTTGTCGTAGAAATCCTTGACCATGGCGTCGGTTACCTTGACTTCAGGCACGAACTGGGCCACTGGCAGCAGCAATTCCTGCACTTCGCGCTCTTCCGAGGTAATGTCCGACAAACGCTTCGACACGGTGTTTGGCGCAAACGCGGTGTTCTGCACGGCGCCAGCCAACTGCTGCAGGGCCAGGTCGCTGCGGCGGCGCGCATCGTACATCTGCGGCGTCATGCCTTGGGCGGCCAGCATGGCCTTGTATTTTTCCAGATCGAATTTGCCATCAGCCATGGTCAGGCCAGGAATGTCCAGCACTTCCTTTTGCAGCACGGCGTCGCTGATGACCAGTTTGCTGCGGCCCACTTCGGCGGCCACGGCGCGCTCGGCGATCAGGTTGTCGAGGATGCTCTGGCGCGCTTCGGGCGTATCGAACATTTTCTGGTCGAACTGCTCGCCCATCATCTGGCGGTAGCGGTCGATCTGCTGGCGTTGCGCTTCTTCATATTGCTGCTGCGTCACGACCTGGTCGCCGACCTTGGCGATGGTGTTCGCGCCGTCGCCGAAGCTTTGATAGCCACTGATACCGACCAGTGCAAAAGACGGGACGATGATGAGCATCAGGAGAAACTGCATCAAACGTCGATGGGTACGAATAAATTCAAACATGGTCAGCCAATTCGGGATGAGTGGATCACTATAAAAAAAGGCGAACATGCGTTCGCCTTGATTTCTTCGGCGGAATGGACGGGACTGTTGCCCACTTCCCCTTTACCTCCTGATTCTACAATGCCCATAGCGCTATAGCAAGGGTAAATCAGGGTGGCGCCGGGCCGGCCAGCGGCCATGGAACTCCGGCATTAAACCTGCCGAAGCTTAAGCGTGATTTAAAACAAGGTGGATTTGATAATCAAAATGTGACGCGGCAATTAGATCGCCTGCTGCAAAGATAATCGGGCGGATAAACAAAAAACCCGCGCTGCATATACATGCAGCGCGGGTTCTCATATTCTGGCGGAGCGGACGGGACTCGAACCCGCGACCCCCGACGTGACAGGCCGGTATTCTAACCAACTGAACTACCACTCCTAAAGAGCGTATTTTTTTGGCGGAGCGGACGGGACTCGAACCCGCGACCTCCGACGTGACAGGCCGGCATTCTAACCAACTGAACTACCACTCCGAAAAATACACATTACTGCCTGCATCTGTTTTCAGCCGGTTTCCCATTCTGAAAATCGCGGCACCCGAAAGCGCCGCCAGATGTTTCCGGCGATTGTCACCTCACCGAAGTCCGTTAGTTTACAGCATCCTTCAAAGCTTTACCAGCTTTAAATTTTGGAACTTTTGCCGCTTCGATGGTGATCGCTTCCTTGGTACGTGGATTGCGGCCAGTGCGTTCTGCGCGCTCGCTTACCGAGAAAGTGCCGAAACCAACGAGTGTCACGCTGTCGTTGTTTTTCAGGGTTTCCGTCACGCCGCCGATAACAGCGTCGAGTGCGCGCGCAGCGGCGGCTTTGGAAATGTCAGCTGTTTCAGCAATGTGGTCGATCAATTCAGTCTTGTTCACTAGCATCCCCAATTACAAAGGTATAAAACGTTTACCGCGCTGTTGCAGCGCTTCTGGCACTACAGCGGTGCGGCGAAAAAAATGTGCAGCCGTATTAAACAAGCCGCACTGTATATGTGTCAAGCGCTTTGGGGCTGCAATTCACGTTTGAATATGAAACAAGCGCTTTAAAAGCGCTTGTTTGGGTAAAACTGCGGTAAAACGTTAGTGTTTTACCACCTCGCCGGCGGCGTCAGGCTTGGCTGCTGCGGCGGCGACTGGCTCCACCGCAGGCACTTCGGCCAACGCTTCGGGCATGCGTTCGAGGGCGATTTCCAGCACTTTATCGATCCAGCGCACGGGCACGATCTCGAGCTTGTTCTTGACGTTGTCCGGAATATCGGCAAGGTCTTTCACGTTCTGCTCGGGGATCAAGACCGTCTTGATGCCGCCGCGATGGGCCGCCAGCAGCTTCTCTTTCAAGCCGCCGATCGGCAATACTTCGCCGCGCAAGGTGATCTCGCCCGTCATCGCCACATCGGCGCGCACCGGAATACCGGTGAAGACCGACACCATCGCCACCGTCATGGCGGCACCGGCGGATGGACCGTCCTTCGGCGTGGCGCCTTCCGGCACGTGGATATGGATATCGCTCTTCTCGAACGCTTCCGGCTTGATGCCGAGGCGCGCGGAACGGCTGCGCACGACGGTGCGGGCCGCTTCGATCGACTCCTTCATCACGTCGCCCAAAGTACCGGTACGAATGATCGCGCCCTTGCCCGGCATCGACACGGCTTCGATGGTCAGCAAGTCACCGCCCACTTCGGTCCATGCCAGGCCAACCACCTGACCGACCTGGTTTTCTTTCTCGGCCACGCCAAAATCATAGCGGCGCACACCGAGGAATTTGTCCAGGTTCTTCGAGTTGACGATGACCTTCTTGTCCGACTTTTTCAGCAGCAGCATCTTGACCACCTTGCGGCAGATCTTCGACACTTCGCGTTCCAGCGAGCGCACGCCGGCTTCACGCGTGTAATAGCGGATGATGTCGCGCAGGGCCGACTCGGCCACCGAAATTTCCTCCTCTTTCAGACCGTTGTTCTTGATCTGTTTCGGCAGCAGATAACGCTGGGCGATGCTGGTCTTCTCGTCTTCGGTGTAACCGGACAAACGGATCACTTCCATGCGGTCAAGCAAGGCCGGCGGAATATTGTACGAGTTCGAGGTCGCCACGAACATCACGTCCGACAAGTCGAAATCGACTTCGATGTAATGGTCCGAGAACGTGTGGTTCTGTTCCGGATCGAGCACCTCCAACAGGGCCGACGACGGATCGCCACGGAAATCGGCGCCCATCTTGTCGACTTCATCGAGCAGGAACAAGGGATTGCGCACGCCGACTTTCGACAGCGATTGCAAGATCTTGCCCGGCATCGAGCCGATGTAGGTGCGGCGGTGGCCACGGATCTCGGCTTCGTCGCGCACGCCGCCCAGCGCCATGCGCACGAACTTGCGGTTCGTGGCGCGGGCGATGGACTGGCCCAGCGAGGTCTTGCCGACACCCGGCGGACCGACGAAGCACAGGATAGGCGCTTTGAGCTTGTCGACGCGCTGTTGCACCGCGAGGTATTCCAGGATGCGTTCCTTGACCTTGTCCAGGCCATAGTGATCGCCCTCGAGCACCTTCTCGGCGTTCGACAGGTCATTGTTGACCTTGGATTTTTTCTTCCACGGCAAGTTGACCAGGGTGTCGATATAGTTGCGCACGACGGTCGCTTCGGCTGACATCGGCGACATCAGCTTGAGCTTTTTCAGCTCGTTGGTGGCCTTGTCGAGCGCTTCCTTCGGCATCTTGGCCGACGCGACTTTTTTCTCCAGCTCGTCGAGGTCGGCGCCATCTTCGCCTTCGCCCAGTTCTTTCTGGATCGCCTTGACCTGTTCGTTCAGGTAGTACTCGCGCTGCGATTTTTCCATCTGGCGCTTGACGCGGCCACGGATGCGTTTTTCCACCTGCAGAATGTCGAGCTCGCCTTCGAGCTGGCCCAGCAGGTGTTCGAGGCGCTTGGCCACACTGAAAATTTCCAGGATGACCTGCTTTTGCTCAAGTTTGAGCGGCAGGTGGGCGGCGACGGTATCGGCCAGGCGGCCGGCATCGTCGATGCCCGACAAGGAAGCGAGGATTTCTGGTGGAATCTTTTTGTTCAGTTTGACGTACTGGTCGAACTGCTGCACGATCGCGCGGCGCATCGCTTCGACTTCCGACTCGTCGCCCGGCTCGGATTCGAGCGGCGTCAGGTCGGCGATGAAGTGCGTGGGCGCATCGCTGATGTGATTGATACGGGCACGCTGTGCGCCTTCGACCAGCACCTTGACGGTGCCATCGGGCAGCTTGAGCATTTGCAGGATATTGGCCACGCAGCCAATTTCATAGATGTCCGAAGGCGATGGCTCGTCCTTCGCTGCTGCTTTTTGAGCGGCAAGCATGATGCTCTTGCCCTGCTCCATCGCAGCTTCCAGCGCCTTGATCGACTTTGGACGGCCAACGAACAGCGGTATCACCATATGCGGGAAAACGACGACATCCCGCAACGGCAATAACGGCAGTTGAGTTTGCTCAGTTAATTTGGAAGTAGTCATGGCGTACCTTATAGAAAGCGTGTTTACGATGTTGGCGCTCGCTGCCAAAACACAAGACCGGCGAGAATAAATAATTCTGAGAAACAAACTTTCTTTTGTTTATTTCGCAAAACACACCCGCATGACTCTAATAAATGCAGCATTCATAGTAAAAAAGCCACGCGCAGCAGGTCTGCCGCGAGTGGCTTTCCGATTGAAGCCTGCAATATTATTGATTTAAATTGTACTGCCATGCATTAAGGAATCAAAACCCTTTTTCATGCAAATGTCACGGCAGTGTTCAATTTTCGCCGGAGGCCTTGGCAGTCTCTTGGTAAATCAACAAAGGTTTGGCGCCGCTGGTAATGGTGTTTTCGTCGATGACGACTTTTACCACGTTTTGCTGGCTCGGCAGTTCGTACATCACGTCCAGCAAGGCGTGCTCGAGGATCGAACGCAGGCCACGCGCGCCGGTCTTGCGCGCCAGCGCCTTCTTGGCGATCGCATGCAGGGCGGCCGGACGAATTTCCAGTTCCGCGCCTTCCATGTCGAGCAGCTTCGAGTATTGCTTGATCAGCGCATTCTTCGGCTCGACCAGGATCTGGATCAGCGCCTCTTCGGTCAGTTCCGCCAGGGTGGCGATGACGGGCAGACGGCCCACCAGTTCCGGGATCAGGCCGAATTTCACCAGGTCTTCCGGCTCCGCTTCCAGCAGCAGATCGCTGGCCGAACGTTGCGACTTGCTCTTCACGCTGGCCGAGAAACCGATGCCGCTCTTGTCGGAACGGTTCGAGATGACCTTCGACAGGCCGTCAAACGCGCCGCCGCAGATGAACATGATGTTGGTCGTGTCGATCTGCACGAAGTCCTGGTTCGGATGCTTGCGTCCGCCTTGTGGAGGCACCGAGGCCATGGTGCCTTCGATCAGTTTCAGCAAGGCTTGCTGCACGCCCTCGCCCGACACGTCGCGCGTGATGGACGGGTTGTCGGACTTGCGCGAGATTTTGTCGATCTCATCGATGTAGACGATGCCGCGCTGGGCTTTCTCGACATCATAGTTGCAGCTTTGCAGCAGCTTCTGGATGATGTTTTCCACGTCTTCGCCCACATAACCGGCTTCGGTCAGGGTCGTCGCATCGGCAATCACGAACGGCACATTGAGCATGCGCGCCAGCGTCTGGGCCAGCAGGGTCTTGCCCGAGCCGGTAGGACCGACCAGCAAGATGTTGCTCTTGGCCAGTTCGATGTCGTCTTTCTTGCCCAGGTGCTTGAGGCGCTTGTAATGGTTGTACACCGCCACCGACAGGATGCGCTTGGCAGTCTGCTGGCCGATCACGTACTGATCGAGCATGGCGGCAATTTCTTGCGGGGTCGGCAGGTCCGACTTGGTGCCGGTCACCGTCTCGATGCTCGACGTTTCATCGCGGATGATGTCGTTGCACAAGTCGATGCACTCGTCACAAATGAATACGGACGGGCCGGCGATGAGTTTCTTCACCTCGTGCTGGCTTTTGCCGCAGAACGAGCAATACAGTAATTTTTCGCCGCTAGAGGATTTTTTGTCTGACATAAGGCATTTTGGTTGGAACTGCATTAACAATATTGCAAAATCGCTGGCCGGTAAAGCGATGCCGGGCCGGTAAGGCTGGCACCCGTGGCGCAAGTCGGATCAGCATGCACAAGCACCATGCTACCCGAAATAAAAGCGAAACGCCCGAACGTTTGAGCGCCCGGGCGTTTACTTAAATACTTAGCAATACCGGTAGGGGCACATCAAGCGCGACTGGTCAACACTTTGTCGATCAGGCCATACTCGACAGCCTCGTCGGCGGACATGAAACGGTCGCGGTCGGTGTCCTTGGCGATCTGCTCGATCGACTGGCCCGTGCGCTCGGCCATGATGCCGTTCAAACGTGTACGCAGGTAAAGGATTTCCTTGGCCTGGATCTCGATATCGGACGCCATGCCCTGCGAACCACCGGACGGCTGGTGAATCATGATACGCGAGTTCGGCAGCGAGAAACGCTTGCCCTTGGCGCCTGCGGCCAGCAAAAAGGCGCCCATCGAGGCGGCCATGCCGGTACACAGGGTCGATACGTCCGGCTTGATGAACTGCATCGTGTCGTAGATGGCCATGCCGGCCGAAACCGAACCACCTGGCGAGTTGATGTAGAGCGAAATTTCCTTTTCCGGATTTTCGCTTTCCAGGAACAGCAGCTGGGCCACCACCAGGTTGGCCATCTGGTCATTGACCGGGCCGACCATGAAAATCAAGCGTTCCTTCAGCAGGCGCGAGTAAATATCATACGAGCGCTCGCCGCGGCCGCTTTGTTCCACCACCATCGGCACCAGGCCGAGCATCTGTGTGTCCAGCGCTGGATTACGGTTCATACCTGTCATTTCATTTCCTTGTGAAGCAGTTAGAGGGCACCGCCCCGGCCTTGCGGCCGATGGCGGCATCCGGATGCCAACTGGTTTACGCTTGTGCGTTGCTTCCCATCAGTTCATCGAAAGCAACTGCTTTCGAGGTCACTTTCGACAGGCCCAACACGTAAGTGACGACGTTTTCTTCCAATACAAGGGCTTCGATCTCACCCAAACGACTACGGTCGCTGTAGTAGTACTTCAGCACTTCGCGTGGGTCTTCGTAGCTTTGGGCGAAATCTTCGATTTGCGCCTTGACTTGCTCAGGCGTTGCCTGCAGCTTGTTGTCGCCAACCAGTTGCGACAGGATCAGGCCCAGGCGTACGCGACGCTCGGCTTTTTCTGCGAACAGTTCTGCTGGGAAAGGCACGTCCTTGACGTTCATGCCGCGCTGCGCCATGTCCTGGCGGGTCATTTCAGCCAGGCGGTCGGAGTCTTGCGAGATCAGCGTTTTTGGCACGTCCAGCTCGGCAACCTTGACCAGCGCATCCATGACGGCTTCCTTGTTGCGTGCCTTGACGCGGCCAGCGACTTCGCGCTGCAGGTTGACTTTGATGTCTTCGCGCATTTTGGCCAGGTCGCCATCGGCAACGCCCAGCGACTTGGCGAATTCGGCATCGACTTCCGGCAGGTGCGCCCATTCCAGCTTTTGCAGCGTGATGGTGAACGAGGCGGTCTTGCCGGCCACGTCCTTGCCATGGTAGTCCTCAGGGAAGGACAATGGGAAAGTCTTCGACTCGCCCACTTTCAGGCCCAGGGTCGCTGCTTCGAATTCTGGCAGCATGCGGCCTTCGCCCAGCACGAAAGCGTAGCCATCAGCTTTGCCGCCAGGGAATTCCACGTCGTCGATCGAACCGACGAAGTCAACCGTCACGCGGTCGCCGTCAGCTGCGACTGGCTCGCCGCCGTCGCCGTGTTCGCCCGCTTCGCCCTTGGTGTGGAAGTGCACGCGCTGCTTGCGCAGGATGTCGATGGTCTTGTCGATTTCCGCTTCCGATACTTCGGCTTGCACGGTTTCGATTTCAACTGCGGCCAGGTCGCCGATGGTGACTTCCGGATACACTTCAAACGTAGCGTCGAATGCCAGCTGGCCTTCGGCTGCTTCTTCTTTCGGCACGATGTTCGGGAAGCCGGCCACGCGCAGATTGTTTTCGTTGGCGGCGTCGTTGAACGCGCGGCCGACTTTGTCATTCAGCACTTCGGATTCGATTTGATAACCGTATTGTGCTGCGACCATTTTCAACGGCACTTTACCCGGACGGAAGCCCGGTGCCTTGGCCGTACGGGCTTGCACTTTCAGGCGCTTCTCGACTTCCGTGCGGACATCTGTCAGCGGGAAGGAGATGGTGATACGACGTTCGAGTTTGCCCAAGGTTTCGACTGCAGTTGCCATGTAAAAAATCGTCCAAAAAATAAACACTGTTGGTGCAAGAAAAGAAGACCCGACCCCTTGCGCCATTACTGGCGGCAAGACATGGGTCCAGCTTCACTCGCTCGCATATTCATCTGCGCAGCCGGACGACAGGGTGATGGACCCGGTCTGCCCGGCAATATTGACCAGGCACCAGACAATCCGCTGTCTTCCATGCTGCAGCAGGGCTCCGACTGTCCGGCCCGCTTCGTAGAGAAATCGCAGGGCCGGGCTTCATTCGGTAAAGCGTGGCATTATAACAAAGGACTTTAAAAAAGTGGCCCGCTTTGCGGCGCGGCCACAGGGCATGCGCGGCGCTGGCGATCATTCGCCACAACCGGGCAATCCCTGTCGTTACTTCCCTTATCAGTACCCTTGATTCCGCCTGAAACAAGGCTTTCCAGCCTGCTTCGTCCATTAGTATATGTCATCTGCCGCCGCGCCCCAAACAAAGAAATGCCGAAAGCGGCAAGTTTCCATGCAAAAACCGCCTGTTTTGCGCCTGATTGACGAAAAACGGCCGAAATGGCACTACCATGGGTGAATCGGGTGATCATTTGAAGAGATTGGCGCGTTGGCTGGCAAGAAACCAGCTGGCCGGAAGAAAAACAGGACTGCACGTCCAGGCTGGAATCGCCTGAATTGGTGCGGATGGGGAGACTCGAACTCCCAAGCCGAAGCACTGGCTTCTAAGACCAGCGTGTCTACCAATTCCACCACATCCGCATACCGCATGTCACTTACTTCTGCTGCCTAGTCCAGGCACTCCCGATTCTAACAACTCGGGAGCATTCTGGCTACCTCGCTCTTGCATGGCTGCTTTTGCCTGCCATCAAAGCCGGCTGCCAGAGCAAAGGCGGCATTCTACTGGATTTCCCAGCGCAATGCCGCCTTTTTTACGGCGCGCTTCCCTGGCGCACTACTTGTCCAGCGCCACCGGCTTCTTGACGCGGAACCAGGCCGCATACAGGGCCGGCAGGAACAGCAGGGTCAAGGCGGTTGCCAGGATCAGGCCGCCCATGATGGCGACCGCCATCGGCCCCCAGAACACCGAGCGCGACAGCGGTATCATGGCCAGCGCGGCGGCGGCGGCCGTCAGCACGATCGGCCGGCAGCGGCGCACGGCCGAGTCGATAATGGCGTCCCACGGCGCGGAACCGTCACGGATATCCTGCTCGATCTGGTCGACCAGGATCACCGAGTTGCGGATGATCATGCCGAACAGCGCGATCACGCCCAGGTTGGCGACGAAACCAAGCGGCCGGTGCAAGGCCAGCAGGGCAAACGCGGCGCCGGCCACGCCCAGCGGCCCCGTCAGGAACACCAGCAGCGCGCGCGAGAAGCTGTGCAACTGAAGCATCAGCAAGGTAAAGATCAAAAAGATCGCCAGCGGCAAATTGGCCGCGATCGACGCTTCGGCCTTGCCGCTATTGGCCGCCACGCCCTTCAGCGTGATGCGATAACCTGCCGGCAATTTCGCCCGCAGGGCGTCCAGTTGCGGCGCCAGCTGGGTCGAGACAGTGGCGCCCTGGATATTGTCGCCCACGTCGGACTGCACGGTAATCGCCCATTCACGCTTGTCGCGCCAGACCACGCCCGGTTCCCACACGAAATGAACGCGGGCGATCTGCGAAATCGTTACCGACTTGCCATTCGCGGTAGGGATGTTCGTGTCATTCAGAACCGAGATCGTGTTGCGCTCTTCGATTGGCTGGCGCACCTGGATATCGATCAGCTTGTTGTCTTCGCGGAACTGACCGATGACCGTGCCCGACAGGATGGTATTGGCCGCCTGCATCACCGTCTTCGAGGTAATGCCCAGCGCGCGCAGTTTGTCCTGGTCCAGGTCCAGGCGCATTACCTTGACCGACTCATTCCAGTTGTCGTTGACACCCACCGTATTCGGATTGGCGCGCATGATGTCCTTGACCTGGTCGGCGATATTGCGCACCGTGGCCACCTCCGTACCGGTGACGCGGAACTGCACCGGATACGGTACCGGCGGGCCATTCGGCAACAGTTTCACCCTGCCGCGCACTTCCGGGAAATCGCGCTTGAAGACATCGACGATCTTTTGACGCAGCAATTCACGGTCGGCCAGGCTCTTCGGCAAGACCACGATCTGCGAGACGTTGGTCTGCGGGAATATCTGGTCGAGCGGCAGGTAGAAACGCGGGCTGCCAGTGCCGACATAGCTGGTCACGCTGTCCACGCCGTCGAGTTTGCTGACAAAGGCCTCGAATTTCTTCACCTGCTGTTCGTTTGCCGCAAACGTCGTGCCCTCGGGCGACCACATTTCCACCATCAGTTCCGGACGGCTGGAATCGGGGAAGAATTGCTTCTCGATAAAATTGAAACCGTAGATGCCCAGCGCGAACACCGCCAGGGTGGCGGCAATCGTGGTCTTGCGCCACTCGACGCACCAGGTGACGGCGCGGCGGAAACGGCGGAAGTTCGGCGTATCGAACAGCTCATGGTCGTTATTCGCATGCGGCTTGACCTTCAGCAGCAAGTAGCCGATATAGGGTGTAAATACCACCGCCACCACCCACGAGATGATCAGCGCCAGCGCATTGACGGAAAACAGCGAAAACGTGTATTCGCCGGCGGTCGATTTGGCCAGGCCGATCGGCAAAAAGCCCGCCACCGTGATCAGGGTACCCGTCAGCATCGGCATGGCGGTCGAGGTATAGGCAAACGTGGCGGCGTCAAAGCGCGACATGCCCTCCTCCATCTTGCGCACCATCATCTCCACGGCAATGATGGCGTCGTCCACCAGCAGGCCGAGCGCAATGATCAGGGCGCCCAGCGAAATCTTGTGCAGGTCGATGTCGAGCATGCGCATGAACAGAAACGTGACGGCCAGCACCAGCGGGATGGTCAGCGCCACCACCAGGCCCGGACGCACGTCGATGCGCAGCGGCTTTGTGTGCAAGCCCAGTGCCACAAAGCTGACGGCCAGCACGATCAAAATCGCTTCGATCAGGGTATGGACGAATTCGCCGACCGAGGCCGAGACAGATTCGGGCTGGTTCGATACGCGCTGCAACTGTATGCCCACCGGCAGCGCTTTTTCCATGCGCGACACGGTTGCCTGCAAGTCCTTGCCCATCTCGATGATATTGCCGCCCTTTTCCATCGAGACACCCAGGCCGATCACTTCCTTGCCGTTGAAACGCATCTTGTCCTTGGGCGGATCGATGAATTCGCGTTTCACGGTGGCAAAGTCGCCAAGGCGGAAGGTGGTGCCATTGGCGCGCAGCTCCAGGTTTTCCAGGTCTTTCACCTTGACCATGGCGCCGGTGACCCGCACCTGCAGATTGTCCGTCGGCGTGACGATCACGCCGGTGGCGTTGATGCTGTTCTGCTCCGACAACTGATTGACGATGGCTTCGAACGGAATGCCCAGCTGGGCGAATTTCTTGTGCGAAAAGACGATATTGACCTTTTCATCCTGCACCCCAAACAATTCCACTTTGGCCACCTGCGACACGCCCAGCAACTGCTGGCGCACATCGTCCGCGTAATCTTTCATTTCGGCATAGGTAAAACCATCGCCGGACAGGGCAAAGATGGAGCCATAGGTGTCGCCGAACTCGTCGTTGAAGAACGGCCCGACCACGCCGGCCGGCAAGGTGTTCTTGATATCGCCGATTTTTTTGCGCACCTGGTACCAGGCGGCCGAGGTTTCCTTGGGCGGCGTCGATTCGCGCAATTCGAGCAGGATCAAGGTCTCGCCCGGCTTGGAATAGCTGGTGATCTCGTCGATATACGGGGTTTCCTGCAGCTTGCGCTCGAGCTTGTCGGTTACCTGCTCCGCCATCTGCAGGGCGGTGGCTCCGGGCCAGTACGCTTGCAGCACCATGGCGCGGAAGGTGAACGGCGGATCTTCGTCCTGCCCCAGGTTGGCATAGCTGAGCATGCCGCCGATCAGCAGCACGGCCATCAGATAGCGCGTCAGCGGTATATGCTCAAGCGCCCAGCGCGACAGATTGAAGCCGCCCTTCATTTGGCGGCCCCTGCCGTTGTCAGGGGCGCGGCTTTGGCAGGCACGGCCATCTCGGCACCCAGGATGGTTACTTTCTGGCCTGGCTTCAACAGATTGACGCCAGCCGTGACCACCGTCTGGCCTTCTTTCACGCCCGAACTGAGCAATAAATCGTTGCCGGCGACGCCACCGATGGTGACATTCACCAGTTTCACGGCGCCATTTTCCACCACCCACACCGAACTTTGCGATTTCTCATTGAACAGCGCTGTCAGCGGCACCTTGATTTGCGGCGTGGCGGTGGTGGAGGCGAACTGCACCACGGCCGTCATGCCCAGCCGCGCCTCGGGCGCGTTCGGGATGGTCACCTTGGCCAGATAAGTGCGCGTGGCCGGGTCGGCCACCGGTGACACTTCTCGGATCTTGCCCGGCAGCGCCTGTTTCGGGTCGGCCCACAGGCGCACCACCACGTTTTTCACGCCGCGCATGGTCTCGACCTTGTCCTCCGGAATGCCGATCACCACTTCCTTGTCGCCATTCCTGGCCAGCACGGCCACCGGCGTGCCGGGCGACACCACCTGCCCCACTTCCGCGTCGAGGCGCGTGATCACGCCATCGCCGTCCGCCAGCAAACTGGCATAGCCGGACTGGTTGCTCTGGCCGCGATAGACGGCCTGCGCCGCTTCGACCTGTGCCTGGGCCGACTTCCAGGTGGCATCCTTGCCATCGAGCACGGCCTGGCTGACGAAATTCTTTTCGCGCAAATCCTGGTAACGCTTGAGTTCGGCGCGCGCCAGGTCGCGGCTGGTCTCTGCGCTGTTCAGGCTGGCCTTCGCCTGCGCCTGCGACAACTGCAAGTCCTGCGGATCAAGCTGCATCAGCACCTGGCCACGCTTCACGACAGCGCCGACATCGACCTTGCGTTCGACGATCTTTCCGCCCACGCGAAAACCCAGCTGCGAGGTGACCCTCGCCACCACTTCGCCGGAGAACTCGGCATTCACATCGACATTGCTGCTGGCCAGCACGATGGCGCGCACCGGGCGCACGTCTTCGGCCTTGGGCGCTGGCTTGGAACACGCGGCCAAGGTTGTTGCAAGGACAGTGGCCAGGGCGGCGGCCGCCAGCAGGCGCAGGGCGGGAAGAGCTGTGGCGCCGGTCTCGCGGCGCAGGGTTTTCAGGGCAAACAAGGTATTTTCCTTTACTATGCGGGCTGTTAGATTTTTATATGAGGAAACTTTTTGCCTGCCGAGTGGGTAGCGCCAAACTTTTTCTCACGCAATATCCTTAAATTTGTGACAATATCAGGCAAGTCCTTGAGGAAGCGGTATCCCTTACTGACTTTCTGGTTAGTAATTATAATCGTGGCGATATTTTTTTAGTGACTTTTGCGTCATTAATGTTTATTTTGTTGCGTCGATAACTATTTACCGTGTCACCTTTGCACCGGCCGTTCGTGGCCGTGCATGACGAGAGAAGTGTTTCATGCCTGTAGATCATTACGAAAATTTTCCCGTAGCATCTGTTTTATTGCCGCGCCGCCTGGTACCCGCCGTCGAAGCCATCTATGCCTTTGCCCGCAGCGCGGACGATCTGGCCGATGAGGGCGACGCCCTGCCCGCCGAACGCCTCTCGGCCCTGCTTGCTTACGAGGCGGCGCTGGCCCGCATCGAACGCCACGAGCCGGAAAGCAACCCCATGTTCGTGCGCCTGGCCGCTACCATTGCCAAATTCGACCTGCCGATGCAGCCGTTTTACGACCTGCTGTCCGCCTTCAAGCAGGATGTGGTGACCACCCGCTATGCCAGCCATGCCGACGTACTCGACTATTGCGCACGCTCGGCCAATCCGGTCGGCCTGCTGATGCTCTGCCTGTACAAAGCGGCCGATGAAGAGAATGTACGCGATTCCAATGCCATATGTTCTGCTTTGCAACTAATTAATTTTCTGCAAGATGTCGCGATCGACCGGCAAAAAGAGCGCATCTACCTGCCGATGGACGAGCTGGCCCGCTTCGCCGTCTCGCCTGCCGCCTTCGAGCGGCCCGAAGCGCACGGCAAATGGAGCGCACTGATGCGTTTTGAAGTGGCGCGCACGCGCGCGCTGATGCTGTCGGGCGCGCCGCTGGCCCTGCGCCTGCGCGGGCGCATCGGCTGGGAACTGCGGCTGGTGGTGCAAGGCGGCTTGCGCATCCTGGAAATGATCGAGGACGTCAACTATGATGTGTTCCGGCGCCGCCCGAAACTGTCCAGGCGCGACTGGCTGCTGATTTTCTGGCGCGCGCTGCGCATGTCGCGCAAAAGCGTGGCGGCGGCGGCTCAAGAAAACCCGCTATTTCCACCGTCCCCCAGCCGCTAAGACGATAGAATAGCGGCTTCGATCTGTAACCCTTGCACTTTTGACTATGTCTCCCGACGAATATTGCCAACAAAAGGCCGCCCAGAGCGGCTCCAGCTTTTACTACAGTTTCCTGTTCCTGCCCGTCGAGCGCCGCAAGGCGATCACGGCCCTGTATGCGTTCTGCCGCGAGGTCGACGATACGGTGGACGACTGCACGGACGAAAACGTGGCACGTACCAAGCTGGTCTGGTGGCGCAAGGAAGTCAAGTCCATGTACGAGGGGAACCCTACCCATCCCGTGATGCGCGCGTTGCAACCGCACCTGGCGGTCTACAAGCTGGAAGAAAAGCACTTGCAGGCGATTATCGACGGCATGGAAATGGACCTGAACCAGACCCGCTACCTCGATTACCAGGCCATGAGCCGCTATTGCTGGCATGTTGCCAGCGTGGTGGGCATCTTGTCGGCCAGCATTTTTGGTGCGACCCGCCCGGAAACGTTGCTTTATGCCGAGAAACTGGGCCATGCCTTCCAGCTGACCAATATCATCCGCGACGTGGGCGAAGATGCGCGCAAGGGGCGCATCTACCTGCCGATCAGCGAATTGCAGCAATTTAATGTCACGGCAGCCGACCTGCTGAACGCGCGCCATACCGAAAACTTTGAAAACCTGATGCGTTTCCAGGTGGCGCGCGCGCAAAAGACCTATGACGAAGCGTTCGCGCTGCTGCCGGCGGAAGACCGCCGCGCCCAGCGCCCGGGGCTGATCATGGCCGCCATCTACCGCACCTTGCTCAATGAAGTCGAGCGCGACGGCTACCATGTGCTCAAGCAGCGCATCTCGCTCACGCCGATCCGCAAATTGTGGCTGGCCTGGAAGACCTGGATACGTGGCTAAGGCAGTCGCAGGCGCGCTGTCGGTTGCCGTTATCGGCGCTGGCTGGGCCGGCTGCGCCGCCGCCATGGAACTGGCGCGCGCCGGCCATGCCGTCACCTTGCATGAGGCGGCGCGCACCCTCGGTGGCCGCGCGCGCAAGGTCGAACGCGACGGTACTGTGCTGGACAACGGCCAGCATATTCTGCTCGGCGCCTACAGCGAAACCTTGCGCCTGCTCAAGCTGGCCGGCCAGGACCCGCAAGCGCTGATCCTCGACCTGCCCTTGCAGATGCGTTACCCGGACGGCAGTGGCGGCATGGATTTTGTCGCGCCGCGCTGGCCGGCGCCGCTGCACCTGGCGTGGGCCTTGCTGCGCGCCAGGGGTCTGGCGCGTGCCGACAAGGTCTCGCTGCTGCGTTTTTCCAGCGCCATGCGCTGGATGGGCTGGCAGCTCTACAACGATTGCACGGTCAGCGAACTGCTCGATCGCTTCGACCAGACCGACCGCCTGATCCAGTTGATGTGGCGCCCGCTGTGCCTGGCGGCGCTAAACACACCGCCGGAACGCGCTTCGGCCAAGGTCTTCGTCAACGTGCTGCGCGACAGCCTGGGCGCGCGCCGCCGCCGTGCCTCGGACATGCTGATTCCGAAAACCAATCTGAGCGCCCTGTTTCCCGAAGCCGCCGCCCGCTACGTGGAAAATCTTGGCGGCCAAGTCAGGCCGGGCGCCAAGGTCGAAGCGCTGCAAGCGCTGCCTGGCGGACGCTGGCAGCTCAATGGTGCAGACACCTATGACAGCGTGGTGCTGGCCACCTCCAGCAGCCAGGCCGCCAGCCTGCTGGCCGGCGTGGGCGCCCCCGCCGTTGACGCGCTGGTCGCGCAATTGCAGGCATTTGCCCATGAAGCGATCAGCACCTGCTACCTGCAGTACAGCGCCGACGTACGGCTGGAGCTGCCCTTTTACGCGCTGGTCGATGCCCCGCAACAGGCGCACTGGGGCCAGTTCGTGTTCGACCGCGGCCAGCTCGATGCGCAGCAAGCGGGCTTGCTGGCGGTGGTGATCAGCGCCTCGGGCCAGGCCGCCGCGCAAGGCCATGGCGCCCTGACGCAGGCAGTGGCCGCGCAACTGGCGCAGGTATTGCGCATGCCGCAACTGGCGCAACCCGCGTGGACGCAGGTAATTACCGAAAAGCGCGCCACCTTTGCCTGCACGCCGGACTTGCCGCGTCCTGCCAATGCCAGCGGTTTGCCGGGCCTGGTGCTGGCCGGCGACTACACGGCCAGCGACTATCCGGCCACCATCGAAGCGGCAGTGCGCAGCGGCGTACAAGCGGCCGGCCTGGTGCGCCAGATCAACATGCCTGACCAGAAAGCATGACCACATATCGCCCTCTGGCGTCGCTGACCCCTTGATTTGTGCAGCCTGTCGCACTGCGCTGGTGCGCACCAGCTGGTTTGGATACAGTCACATCATCGGCTACAAGCCACACACGCAAACTATCAGGGGAACACCATGAACACCACGCCATTCAAAACCGCTTGCAAAACCGTGCTGCTGCTGGGCTTCGTGGCGCTGGCGCTGGCAATCGTGGCCGGCACCCAGCAAGGCCACCCGGCGCAGCACGCGCCATTGATGCTGAGCCAGGCAAGCATGTTGCTGCCGGCGCTGGGCTAAGCTGGCTGCCAGTGGAAACGAAACGCACAGGAAACATCATGCATCAACAAGACTATCTCGACGCGCTGCGGCGCGCGCTGGCAGGCCTGCCGCCAGACTTGGTCGCCAAGACCATGAGCTATTATGAGCAGAGCTTCAACGAAGGCCGGGCGGCCGGGCGCAGCGTTGATGAAATCGCACAGGACCTGGGCGATCCGAAAAAAATCGCCCTCACCCTGCGCGCCAGCATGCAGCGCCGGGCATTCGAACAGAAAAAAAATCCCGTCAACCTGCTGCGCTTGCTGGTCTCGCTGGCTGGCCTGGCCATCTTCAATCTGTTCATGGTGATACCGGCCGCGGTCTATGCGGCGCTGCTGGCAACCTTGTATGCGCTGGGCCTGAGCTTTTACCTGGCCGGCATTGCCATCACGGCCAGTGGCCTGTCGGGCGCCAATGAACTGGTGCTGGACGGCCCGCTGCGCTACATGCTGATCCATGATGACGATGGCGGCGAAGGCGACGACCAGCGCCAGACCCGCATCACCATAGGCGATGCCGGCATCGAGATCGACCATCTGCCCGGCCCGGTCGGCACGGCCCCGGACAGCCCGCCATCCCCATCGTCGCGCGTGATCGAGCGGGCCGAGGCGCTGGCCGGCAGCGGCATCCATATCTATACCGACCTGGACCAGGATGCACGCACCACGCAAACCCTGTTCGGCATGGGCATGGTGCTCGCTGGCATTGCGCTGTTTTTGCTCAGCCTGGTTGTCAGCCGCTACACCCTGATCGGCATCCGGCGCTATATCGCGATGAATATTTCCCTGCTCAAAGGTCATTAAGGAGACACGCCATGAAACGCCTGTTCAAAGTCGGCCTGTCCATGTTCCTGCTGGCCCTGGTACTGATCGCCCTGTCCTACACGGCCTTGCGCGCCAAGGGTATCAGCAACCCCAGCAGTTCTGCCGGCCGCGCCGTGCGCGCCGACACCCGCCCGATTTCCGCTGCGGTCACGCATATCGACCTGAACGGCCCGATCGACCTGACCCTGCGCCGCGGCGCCACCGCGTCCCTGAAAGTCAGCGGCGAACAGCGCCTGCTGGCCAATGTGGATACCACCGTCGACGGCTCCACCATCCATATCGGCCCGAAAGGCATGCTGTTCCACCACCGCCAGCCGCTGCAGGTCGAGCTGGTGCTGCCGGCGCTGACAGGCGTCGAAGTGCACGGTTCCGGCAACAGCCGTATCACCGGTTTCAGCGGCGACAAGTTCACGCTGGAACTGGCCGGCTCGGGCGATATCAGCTTTACCGGGCGCTACAAGCAGGTCGAAGCCAGTGTCAACGGCAGCGGCAACCTCGACATCAACGGCGGCAACAGCGACAAAGTGACCCTGGAAATGATCGGTTCGGGCCGCATCAGCGCCAGCGGCAACAGCAAGGTGCTCAATGCCGAGCTGAGCGGCTCAGGCGATATCGACGCCGAACACCTGGCCTCGGACACCGCCAATGTCAGCCTGCAAGGCTCGGGCGAAAGCACCGTCTTCGTGCGCGAGAACGCCAAGCTGACCCTGCGCGGCAGCGGCGATATCCACGTGCACGGCAACCCGCGCCAGCGCGACGCACAGCGCACGGGATCGGGGGAGATTACCTGGCATTGATGTGTTACTGGCGGTGGCCTTGCAGCCACGCCACCGCCTGTTCCCCCGCCGCCTTGCCGCCGGCCAGGCAGGCCGTCAGCAGATAGCCGCCCGTCGGCGCTTCCCAGTCCAGCATTTCACCGGCGACAAAAACGCCCGGCATGGCGCGCAGCATGCTGCCGTCGATGCCATCGAAAGACACGCCGCCGGCGCTGCTGATGGCCTCGTCGATCGGGCGCGGGCGCCTGAGCGTTACCGGCAGCAGCTTGATGGCGCGCGCCAGTTTTTCCGGGTCGGCAAAGTCGGCCGCACTGACGCATTCGCGCAGCAGGCCTGACTTCACGCCCCTGATGCCAAGCCGGCTTTGCAGATGGCTGGACATCGAACGCGCGCCGCGCGGGCGCGTGACTTCATCGAACACCCGCTCGTGGCTGTGGTCGGGTGCCAGGTCGAGCCAGATGGTGGTACTGCCGTCACGCGCGATCTGCTCGCGCAGCGCCGCCGACAGCGCATAAATCAGGCTGCCCTCGACGCCGCCGGCCGTGATCACGAACTGGCCTTGCCGCTTGACCATCAAGCCATCGATATCCATCGCGGTAATCGCCACCGTCGTCAAAGGCTCGCCCGCATGCCGACTTGCAAAATGTTCGCTCCAGTCGACATCGAAACCGCAATTGGCCGGCACCAACGGCGCCACCGTCACGCCCTGCCCTTGCAACAGCGGCACCCAGGCGCCGTCCGAGCCCAGCCTGGCCCAGCTGCCGCCACCGAGCGCGAGGATCACGGCGTCAAACGCCAGCAGGCGCGCGCCGTCGGGGGTGTCGAAAGCCAGTTGGCCGTCCTGCCAGCCGGTCCAGCGGTGGCGCATGTGAAATTGCACGCCGCTTTCGCGCAGCCGGTGCAGCCAGGCGCGCAGCAGCGGCGCGGCCTTCATGTCGGTCGGGAAGACGCGGTTCGACGAACCGACAAAAGTATCCACGCCAAGTCCATGCACCCAGTCGCGCACCTGCTGCGGGCCGAACTGGTCAAGCGCGGGGCGCAGCCGGTGCGACTGGCGCCCATAGCGCGTGACAAAGCTCTGGTAGCCTTCCGCGTGCGTGATATTCATGCCGCCACGACCAGCGAGCAGGAATTTGCGGCCGACGGACGGCATGGCGTCGAACAGCTCGACCTGCGCGCCGCTGCCAGCTGCGGCCTGCGCGGCCATCAGCCCGGCGGGGCCGCCACCGATCACGGCGACACGAAAAACAGGGGAAGGAACAGGAGGCATGGGCAAGCAAGGCGGCGATGAAAACCCCGGCATTTTAGTCGAGATATGGCCGCCAGATGGCAACCAGGCCGCAAATTAGTGCATACTGAAGCGAGAAACGGCCATACAACCGCTTTTACGACGATAAAATACAGGAGAGTGACATGGGTGCAGGTTTCTGGATTTCCCGCTATTTGCTGGCCAGCGGCATTTTATTCATCATCTTGACCGTGGTCGAGTACAGCAAGGGCAGCACCAGCCAGGCCGACATTTTAAGCGCGCTGGCCTGGTCGCTGGTGGCCTCGGCGATCTTTATCGGCTCCAAATACTGGCGCTTCCGCAAGGCGATCGCATGCGCCACTTGCAGCGATGCGACCAATCCGGTCAAGCGGCGCTAAGCGCCTGTCACCCGCCCGTCACGGGCGGGAAAAACGCCACTTCATCACCATCGGCGACTGGCGTATCAGCCTTGCACATCAGCTGGTTGTGCGCCGTGCGCAGCAGCCTGCCTTCGCCCAGGGCGTCGGCCCAGTTGCCGCCGCGCGCCACCAGCACGGCGCGCAGCTCGCCCACGGTGGTGGTCGCTTGCGGCAGCTCCAGCATTTCCTGGCCTGTGCCCACCAACTCGCGCACGCTGGCAAAAAAACGCAACTGTATCTTCAAAACCTGCTCCTTCAATACAACAATTCGTTAAACGGGATAAACCGCAGCAGGTCGCCGCGCGCGATTGACAGACCCGGCGGGCAGTCGATCAGGCCGTCGCCCCACACGGTGGAGGTCAGCACGCCCGAACTCTGGTTGGCGAACAGTTCCAACTCGCCCTCGTCGTTGATTTTCGCGCGCAGGAACTCGTTGCGCCGGTCGGCTTTGGTGCGCTCGAAGGCGGCCGCCAGCTGGTAGCTGCGCGGTGCCACGCTGCCGGTCACACCCTGCAAGCGCAGGATAAACGGCCGCACGAACAGCAGGAAAGTGACAAAACTCGACACCGGATTGCCGGGCAGGCCGACAAAAAAGGCCTGCTCGACTTCGCCGAACGCCAGCGGCTTGCCCGGCTTGACGGCGATCTGCCACATGCTCAAACGCCCTTCCGCTTCCACCGCCGGCTTGATATGGTCTTCCTCGCCGACCGATACGCCCCCCGAGGTGATGATCAAATCGCTGCCCTGCGCCGCCCGCAACAGCACGGCGCGCGTGGCGTCCAGGGTGTCGGGCACAATGCCCAGGTCGTCGATCTCGCAGCCGAGGCTTTCCAGCAAGCCGCGCAAGGTAAAGCGGTTCGAGTTGTAGACGGCGCCGGGTGGCAAAGGCTGGCCCGGCATGGCCAGCTCGTCGCCGGTGGAAAACAGCGCCACGCGCAGTTTGCGAAGCACCGGCAGCCGTGCCAGTCCCACCGACGCGGCCAGGCCCATTTCCTGGCTGCGCAGGCGCCGGCCCGCTTCCAGGATCACGCTGCCGGCGCGGATATCTTCGCCCTGGCGGCGCACCCATTCGCCCGCCTGCGGTAGATGGTCGATGGTGACCACGCCGTCGCTCAAGGTGCACTGCTCCTGCATCACCACGCAATCGGCGCCTTCCGGTATCAAGGCGCCGGTAAAGATACGCGCCGCCGTCCCCGGCTGCAAGGGCTGGCCCACATGGCCGGCTGCGATGCGCTGCGACACCGGCAAGCTGGCCGCGCCACTGGCGCAGTCAAGCGCGCGCACGGCATAGCCGTCCATCTGCGTGTTGTCGCGCTCGGGCACGTTCAGGGTTGAGGTTTGCGCGGCCGCCAGCACGCGGCCGTTGGCGTGCATGGTGTCGACCAGCTCGACATCGATCACCGGCCTGGCGGAGGCGGCCATCAAGGCCAGCGCCTCGGCCACCGACAGCATCGGCTTGCGTTCGGTAACGTCCGCCATCACAGTCCCGTATGCTTGGCGATATACGCCTGCATCTTGGCCACGTCGGTGTCCATCACGACGAATTTTTGCGGCAGGTCTTCGATGTTCTCGAAGCCTGCCGGGCGTTCCGCGTCCACGCCCAAGGCATCAAGAATGGTTTCGTTGAACTTGGCCGCCAGCGCCGTTTCCAGCACGATCATCGGCACATTCACCTCCAGGTGCTCGCGCGCGACCTTGATGCCGTCGGCCGTGTGGGTATCGATGGTGATGCCGTAGTCGTCGGCCACGTCGCGGATGGTGTCGAGGCGGTCCTTGTGGGTCGACTTGCCCGACTTGAAGCCATACTTGGCGACTTGCTTGAATTCGTCGCCGTCGCTGCCCGGTTTGCCGGACAAATCAAAACCGCCATGCGTATCGACCTTGGCAAACAGGGCTTTCACGCGCGCGCTGTCGCGGCCGACCAGGTCGTAGACGAAGCGCTCGAAGTTCGAGGCCTTGGAAATATCCATCGACGGGCTGCTGGTGTGGTAGGTTTCGGACGACTTGCGCACACGGTAGACGCCGGTGCGGAAGAATTCGTCAAGCACGTCGTTCTCATTGGTGGCAGCCACCAGTTTCGAGATCGGCAGGCCCATCATGCGCGCGATATGGCCGGCGCAGATATTACCGAAGTTACCCGAAGGTACCGTGAACGACACCTTTTGATCATTGCTGGTGGTCGCCGCCAAGTAGCCGCGGAAGTAGTACACCACCTGCGCCACCACGCGCGCCCAGTTGATCGAATTGACGGTGCCGATCTTCTGTTTCGCCTTGTACGGCAGGTCGTTCGACACGGCTTTCACCATGTCCTGGCAGTCGTCGAACACGCCTTCGATGGCGATATTGTGGATGTTCGGGTCTTGCAGGCTGAACATTTGCGCACTCTGGAAGGCGCTCATCTTCTTGTGCGGCGACAGCATGAAGACGCGGATGCCTTTCTTGCCGCGCATCGCATATTCGGCGGCGCTGCCGGTGTCGCCGGAAGTGGCGCCAAAGATATTGAGTTCGGCGCCGGTCTTGGCCAGCGTGTATTCGAACAGGTTGCCCAGCAATTGCATGGCCATGTCCTTGAACGCCAGGGTCGGGCCGTTCGACAGCGCTTGCAGGATCAGGGTGGTCGAGCCGCCCTTGACGAGGTTTTCTTCGAGCACGCGCAGCGGCGTGATGTCGGCGGCGTTTTCGCCAGCGCGGGCATTGCGGTAAACCGCCTTGGTATAGGTCTTCGCGGTCAGCGCCTTCAGGTCCGCTTCCGGGATATCGGTGGCGAACTTCTTCAGGATTTCGAATGCCAGGTCGGCATACGACAATGTGCGCCAGGCATTGAGCTCGGCACCGCTGACTTGCGGATAGTGTTCAGGGAGATACAGTCCGCCATCGGGGGCCAGGCCGCCCAGCAGGATGTCGGAAAATTGTTGCGACTGTTGCGATTGCGATGGCGCTTTGTCAGCGCGGGTAGACACATAGTGCATGAGAGTAGAGTCCAGTTGAGCTGATAGCGGTGAAAATAATGGCAAACGAGCCGATATTATAGTGCCAGCCGCCCTGCTCGCGCCATCGCACGCGGTTCGCAGGTCAAGAAACCGGGCCCCCATGCTGGCGCACGCGTGCAATTTGCGCCACACTCGCTTGCATAACCGATTCGAGGCTTGCCCGGGAGACGCCATGACCATCAGTAAAAAGCCCTATCTGCAAAGCGCCGCGCTGCGGCCGGACGCCGTGGTCGATCTGGAACGCTACCCGTTTACCATCCCGGCCATTCGCGACTTCGTGCAGATGGATTTCCATCGCGATGTGACGTTTTTCGTCGGCGAGAACGGCAGCGGCAAGTCGACCATGCTCGAAGCGCTGGCCGTGGCGCTGGGTTTCGGCAAGGATGGCGGCACACGCAGCGTGCGCATCACGGCCGTATCGGACCAAGTCTCGGGCCTGCATGAACATCTGCGCCTGAGCAAAAGCTACAAGAAGCCGGACGACAGCTACTTTCTGCGCGCCGAGAGCTTTTTCAATGTCGCCAGCTATATGGACGAAATGCCGGAATACCTGGCCAGCTACGGCGGCAAGTCGCTGCACGCGCAGTCGCACGGCGAAGCCTTCATGGCCACCATGCTCAACAAGCTGCGCGGAAAAGGACTGTATCTGCTGGACGAACCCGAGGCGGCGTTGTCGCCGAGCCGCCAGCTGGCGGCGCTGTCGGTAATCCACCAGCTGGTGAAAGACGACTCGCAACTGATCATCGCCACCCACTCGCCGATTCTGCTGGCCTACCCGCATGCGAAGATTTTCATGTTTACAGGCGGCGGCATCCACGAGGTGGCGTATGAAGACACCGAGCATTATGCGGTGACGCGCGATTTTTTGAACAATTATCCGCGGAGGCTGGATCAGTTGTTTGAGGAGGAGTGATGGTTCGTGGTGATGTCGGCTTACGCGCGTAGCGCTAAGCCGACCTACGCCGACCCGCTGAGTGCGTCATACCGTAGGTCGGATTAGGCCGCAGGCCGTAATCCGACAACCACCAGCGCCTCAACAAGCCGCGTGGTTGACGGTAATGACGTGCACGGCCAGCCCCCCCAATGACGTTTCCTTGTACTTGTCCTGCATGTCCGCGCCCGTCTGGCGCATCGTTTCGATCACTTCGTCGAGGCTGACGAAATGCGTGCCGTCGCCGTTCAGGGCCAGCGAGGCGGCGGTGATGGCTTTCACGGCGCCCATGCCGTTGCGTTCGATGCAGGGGATCTGCACCAGGCCGCCGATCGGGTCGCAGGTCATGCCCAGGTGGTGCTCGATGCCGATTTCGGCCGCGTTTTCGATCTGTTCATTGCTGCCGCCCAGCGCCGCCACCAGGCCGGCCGCCGCCATTGCGCAGGCCACGCCCACTTCGCCCTGGCAGCCCACTTCGGCGCCCGAGATCGACGCATTGCGCTTGCACAGCATGCCGATCGCGGCGGCCGTCAGCATGAAGCGGCGCACGCCGCCAACCGGATCGCTAGGACGGCAATCCTCGGCGTAGTAGCGCAGCACGGCGGGGATAATGCCGGCCGCGCCGTTGGTCGGCGCCGTCACCACTCTGCCGCCGGCCGCGTTTTCCTCGTTGACGGCCATCGCATACAGGCTGACCAGGTGCACGGCATCGTGCGGCAGGTCGTTGGCGCGGTTGTCGGACGCTTTTGCGTCCTGCGCCTGGCGCCACAGCTTGGCCGCGCGGCGCTTCACATTCAGGCCACCGGGCAGATTGCCGGTGGTGTCCAGGCCATGCGCGATACACTCGCGCATCACGTGCCAGATGCGGTCCAGGCCTTCGTTCAATTCGGCCTCGCTGCGGCGCACGCCCTCGTTCGCGCGCAGCATGTCCGGAATCGACAGGCCACTGGCCACGCCATGGGCCAGCAACTGATCCATGGTGTCAAACGGGAACACCGGTTGCGCGCCAGGCGCCGCCGGCACCGGCACTTCGCCCGCCTCGCGGATAAAGCCGCCGCCGATCGAGTAATACACCTTGTCGACGCGCGTGCCATCAAGCAGCTTCAGGGTAAAGCGCATGCCGTTCGGATGCTCGGGCAAGGACTCGCTCTTGTGCCACAGCAGGCCGGTCGCCGCCGTAAACGGCACCACGTGCGTGCCCAACAGCGCAATCTCGCCAGCCGCTTCGATGGCGGCCAGCTTGCTGTCGACCTGGTCGGGCGCCACGTCCTGCGGCGTTTCGCCCATCAGGCCCAGGATCACGGCCTTGTCGGTGGCGTGACCGACGCCGGTCAGCGCCAGCGAGCCATACAGCGCGGCTTCCACGCCGATGACGTTATCCAGGGGGCCGTATTCGACCAGGAAGCGCCGCGCCGCCACCATCGGCCCCACCGTATGGGAACTCGACGGCCCGATGCCGATCTTGAACAGGTCAAATACGCTCATATCCATTGCTTGTCTCTTTACTTTTATCGTGTTTTATAGTGCCGCTGACTCTGTGTTCAGGCAGCTTTTTCCGACTGCCCGACATCGACATTGGCCAGCATGTCGGCCACCATCTGCTCGACGCCGATGCTGGCCGTCCAGCCCCAATCCGCATGGGCCGTGCTGTCGTCCAGGCTTTGCGGCCAGCTGTCGGCAATCGCCTGGCGGCTGTCCGGCGTGTAGCCGATCTTGAAATCGGCGACTTTGGCGGTGATGGCTTGCGCCAGTTGCTCCGGGTTGAACGACACGCCGGCCACGTTGTACGAGGAGCGGATCTTGATCGATTCCGCCGGCGCATCCATCAGCTCGATGGTGGCGCGGATGGCGTCGGGCATGTAGATCATCGGCAAGGTGGTGGCCGCATTCAGGAAGCAGTCATAACGCTCGCCGCGCAGCGCCGCATGGAAAATCGCGATGGCGTAGTCGGTGGTGCCGCCGCCCGGAGGCGACTTGTAGCTGATGATGCCCGGGTAGCGGATGCTGCGCACGTCGACGCCGTACTTGGCGTGGTAGTACTCGCACAGGCGTTCGCCAGCGAGTTTGCTGATGCCGTACATCGAGGTCGGGTCCATTACCGTCATCTGTGGCGTATTCACCTGCGGCGTGTTCGGGCCGAAGGCAGCAATCGACGACGGCCAGAAGATGCGCAGCGGTTTGCCCGCCTCGCCGCGTTCGCGCGCCAGCTCCAGGATGTTGAGCAGGCCATCCATGTTCAGGCTCCAGGCCTTCAGTGGCGCCGCTTCGCCGGTGGCCGACAGCATCGCCGCCAGCTGGTACACCTGGGTGATGTTTTCGGTGGCGATGATCTGCGCCAGGCCGTCCTTGTCAAGCACGTTCAGCTGCGCATAGCGCTTGGCTTCGTAGACGTTCTTGGCGCCGATATCGCTGGCGATGACGTTGTCCGCGCCGTGCTGCTGCGCCAGCGCGCCGACCAGTTCACTGCCGATCTGGCCGTTTGCGCCGATGACTAAAATGCGTTCCATGCTGTTTTCCTAGACTCTGTTATTAGTTTGTAGCGGTCTTGATCAGACCGAGTTCCTGGCCAGCCTGCTCGAAAGCTGCCAGCACCGTCACCAGCTGCTCGCGGGTATGGGCAGCGGACAGCTGCACCCGCACGCGCGCCTGGCCCATCGGCACCACCGGATAGAAAAAGCCCGTCACCAGCACGCCCAGCTCATACAGGCGGGCGGCAAATTTCTGCGCCACCGGTGCGTCGAACAGCATCACCGGCACCACCGGATGGGTGCCCGGCTTGATGGTAAAGCCGATGCGCTCGATCTCGCTGCGGAAAAATGCCGTGTTCTCGTGCAGGCGGTCGCGCAGTTCGGTCGACTTGGCCAGGCGCTCCAGTACCGACAGCGAAGCGCCGGCAATCGATGGCGCCAGGGTGTTCGAGAACAGATAAGGGCGCGACTTCTGGCGCAGGGTGTCGATCACTTCCTTGCGCGCCGAGGTAAAGCCGCCCATGGCGCCGCCCAGGGCCTTGCCCAGCGTGCCCGTGATGATGTCGATGCGGCCCATTACATTATGGTGTTCGTGCGTGCCGCGGCCGGTGGCGCCCATAAAGCCCGAAGCGTGGCATTCGTCGATCATCACCAGCGCATCGTATTTGTCGGCCAGGTCGCAGATCTTGTCGAGCTGGGCGATCGTGCCGTCCATCGAGAACACGCCGTCGGTAACGATGACTTTATGGCGCTTGCCGGCGGCAATCGCGGCCTGCAGCTGCACTTCCAGGTCGGCCATGTCGTTGTGCGCATAGCGGTAGCGGCCGGCCTTGCACAGGCGGATGCCGTCGATAATCGATGCGTGGTTCAGCGCATCCGAGATGATGGCGTCGTTCTCGTCAAACAGCGGCTCGAACACGCCGCCGTTGGCGTCGAACGCGGCGGCGTACAAGATCGTGTCTTCGGTGCCGAGAAAACTTGAAATCGCCTGTTCCAGTTCCTTGTGCACGGTTTGCGTGCCGCAGATAAAGCGCACCGACGACAGGCCATAGCCGTATTTTTCTGTGGCTGCAATCGACGCTGCCTGCGTTTGCAGGTCGCCCGACAGGCCCAGGTAGTTGTTGGCGCACATATTGATCAGGGTGCGGCCATCGTCGCACACCACTTCAGCGCCCTGGCGCGAGGCGATCACGCGCTCGGGCTTGTACAAGCCCTGCTGGCGCAGTTGATCGAGGTTCTGTTGCAGACCGCTGAAAAAGGTGTTCTTCGCTTGCTCGCTCATGATGATCCTTGTGTCCGTGTTGGGTTGCCGCCATAGGGGAAAAGCCGCTGCTTGACCGGTGTACGCCGCATGCTGTACCTTGGGCCGTGGTTCGGAGTTTACACGTTTTTCCTGAACCACCCTTGAAATCCACTATGTCGAACTAAAATTCAATATAATGGATATTACCCAAGCCTATTGAACTTTGCAAGCCAGCCGCCGATGAAAACCAGTGTTTCGACCAATTCTCCGCCCGAAGTGGGCGCCACCTTGCAACGGTTGCGCCTGGCGCGCGGCCTGACACTGGAGGATTTGTCGCGTATTGCGGGCGTCTCGAAGTCCATGCTGTCGCAGATCGAGCGCGAAAAAGCCAACCCCACCATCGCCATTACCTGGCGCCTGGCCAACGCGCTGGGCGTGCAGATCGGCGAATTGCTGTCCAGCGCCGAAAAAGCCGTGGAAACCATTCGCGTCACCGACGCCCACGAGACCCCCACCCTGCCCGGCGACCATGCCGGCTACGTGCTGCGCATCCTGGGGCCGATGGAACTGGCCGGCAAATATGAATGGTATGAAGTGACCCTGGCGCCGGGTGGCGAACTGGCGTCGCAGCCGCATGACCCGGGCACCACCGAACACTTGACCGTCATCCACGGCAACCTGGAACTGGAAGTGGGAGCGGCGAAAAAAAAGGTCAAGAACGGCGGCACCGCGCGCTATCCGGCCGACCAGCCGCACACCATACGCAACCTGGGCAAGACCGAAGGCAAGGCTTTGCTGGTGGTGATCCACCGCTAGATTCTGTCCAGCGGTGTGCAAGAAGCCCTTGCGCCCATGCTAAGATTTTGGAATAGATAATATTTCCAATGCCTTTCATGGAGCCTGCGCAATGACCATTTCCGACAGCACCACCACCTTCCACGGCAAGAAAGTCGTGCAGTACGACGCAGATATCGCCTTCGATCCGTCCCCCGAGGTGGTGTACCGCTTGTCGCTCGAATACGACGACGAGCGCAAGATGCCGGACCTGATCGCCGCCTTTTTGGAAAAGGCCGACAAGGCGACGCTCGAAGCCCTGATCATCGGCATGTGGGGCGACCCGTACGAAGCGGGCGCCGACGAGGTGATCGCCGCGCTGGCAAGCCATGCGCCGCAGCTGCCAAAGCTGCGCGCGCTGTTTATCGGCGACATGACGTACGAGGAATGCGAAATTTCATGGATCGTGCAAGGCAGCTACAAGCCACTGCTGGACGCCTTCCCGCTGCTGGAAGAACTGCGCATCCGCGGCGGCAATGAATTGACGCTGGAACCGTTCGCGCACCAGAACCTGCGCAATTTCACCATCGAATCCGGTGGCCTGGATGAAAAGATCGCGCAGGCATTGAGCGAATCGAGCATGCCGAAGCTGGAACACCTGGAGCTGTGGCTTGGCACGGACGACTACGGCTTTTCAGGCGACGTGGCGCTGTACCGCAAAGTGCTGGCGCAACTGGCCACGCCCACCCTGCGCTATCTTGGCCTGCGCGATGCGCAGATCGCCGACGAACTGGCCGTCTGGCTGGCTGGCGAGCCGCTGCTGGCCACCATCACCACCCTCGACCTGTCGCTCGGCACGCTTGGCGACGTGGGCGCCGAAGCGCTGCTGCACGGCACGCAACTGGGCAATCTGACGCGCCTGGACCTGTCGCACCACTATATCTCGGAAGCGAACCAGGAAAAACTCGGGGCCTTGCCGTTCGAGGTCGTGCTGGATGATCCGCAGGAAGACGACGAGGACGATGGCGAAGTGTATCGCTACGTGGCCGTCGGCGAGTAAAGAGGGTAGTCTTGTCCTCGATGATTTTGCTGGCGACAAAAGGCAGCAAGCGCGTGCGGCTGATGCAGGCGGCGCGCGCGCAACTCGGCCTGCCGCCGGCAAACGTGCTTGAATGGCGCGACTGGCTGGCCGAACCATCCTTGCTCGACGCCGCCCTCGACCAGCCTACCCTGTTCAAGATCGAGCCGCCTGGCGACGATCCGGCGGCGCATGTGCAGCTGCTGCACGAAGGCTGCCGCCTGCTTGGCCGCGCGCCCGTGCGTGCGCCCGAACATGGCGAACTGCTGGCGATGGATGCCTGGTTTGCAGGTTTTTCCAGCGCCATGGTGCGTTTGGCGCGCCAGCTGGACGCCCTGCCCGGCGCACAGGTTGTCAATACGCCGGGCGAGATTACCCTGATGACCGACAAACTGACTTGCCAGCGCCACCTGGCCGAGCATGGCGTGGCGATCCCCGCGCTGCTCGGACGTATCGATGGCTACGATCATCTGCAGTCGCTGCTGCGCGAACACGATCTCGATCGGGTTTATCTGAAGCCGCGCTATGGCTCGTCCGCCTCGGGCGTGGTGGCGTATCGCAGGAACAAAACCGGCCGCCAGCAGGCCACCACCTCGGCCAGCCTGGTGCGCGTGGGTGGCGAAACGCGACTGTTCAATGTCAAGCGCATCGCGCGCCATGAAAAAGCCGCCGATATCGCCGCCCTGGTCGACGCGCTGGCCGCGCAGGAACTGTATGCGGAAGCCTGGCTGGACAAGCCACGCTGCGGCGACAGCCATTACGACCTGCGCGTGGTGGCGATTGCCGGCCAGCCCGCGCACCGGGTGGCGCGCCTGGGCAAGCAAATGATGACCAATCTGCACCTGGACAACCAGCGCGCCGACGCCGCCAGCCTGTTGAACCAGGCGGACATGGCGGCGCTGGAAGCGGCAGTGCTGCAGGCGGCGCAGGCCTTTCCCGCCAGCGGCGTGGCCGGCTACGACCTGGTGGTGCGCCGCGGCCAGGCCCACGTGCTCGAGGCGAACGCCTTTGGCGACCTGCTGCCTGGCCTGTTGTGGCAGGGGCGCGATACCTATGCATACCTATGCAGCGCAGCTGCACATGTTGAGCCAGCATGACTGACACCGCCATGCCCGACATGAACGCCATCGTGGGCAGCCACGATATTGTCTTCATTACGCTCGATACCCTGCGCCACGATGTGGCGCAGGCCCTGTTCGAGGCCGGCGAATTGCCGGTGCTGGGCCGCTTCCTGCCTGCTGCGGGCTGGGAACGGCGCCACTCGCCGGCCACCTTTACCTACGCCGCGCACCAGGCCTTCTTTGCCGGCTTTTTGCCAACGCCAGCCGCGCCCGGCCGCCACCCGCGCCTGTTTGCCAGCGCGTTTGCCGGCAGCGAGACCACCGCGCCACGCACCTTCGCGTTCGAGGAAGCCAGCATCCCCGCAGCCCTGGCCGCGCGCGGCTACCGCACCGTCTGCATCGGCGGCGTGGGTTTTTTCAACAAACAAACCGCGCTGGGCAAGGTGCTGCCGGCGCTGTTCCAGGAAAGCCACTGGAGCCCGGGCATGGGCGTGGCGGGCCGCCATTCGACCGAAAAGCAGGTGGCGCTGGCCATCAAACTGCTGGCGAAAAACGCCCAACGTACCTTTTTGTTCATCAACGTGGCCGCGTTGCACACGCCGAACCGTGCCTACCTGCCCGGCTGCCGGCTTGATAATCTCGACAGCCACGCGGCCGCGCTGCGCTATGTGGATGGCGCGCTGGCACCGCTGTTCGACGCCTGCGCCGCGCGCGCGCCGACCTTTGCCATCGTCTGCTCGGACCACGGCAGCGCCTATGGCGAAGACGGCTACCGTGGCCACCGCGTGGCGCACGACAGCGTCTGGAACGTGCCGTACGCGCATTTTTTCATTGAATCTTCACCACCGCATTCCCAGGGAGCCGCACCGTGAATCCATCCGAACAGCCGGGTACCCTGGCGCAGCGCATGCGCCACACGCCCTACCAGGCGTATTCGTATTCCTATCCGCACAAGGCGGCCTACCGCAGCTTGCCAGCCACGCCGCTGGCACCGATCTGGGCGCAGCAGGACCGCTCCGCCCTGTTCGCGTATATCCATATTCCGTTCTGCGAAATGCGCTGCGGCTTTTGCAATCTGTTCGCCATGGCGCGCCCCGGCGCCGACATGGTGGAGCGCTATGTGCAGCAGGTGCTGGTGCAGATGCGCGCGATGGACGGCGCCCTGGGCGAGCGGCGCTTTGCACGCTTCGCGCTCGGTGGCGGCACGCCGACCTATCTGTCGGCGGCGCAGCTCGATACCTTGCTGTGCGGCGCGCGCGACATCCTCGGCATCGATTTGCAGCAGACTCCGGCCGGCATCGAAGCCTCGCCAGAGACCATCACGGCCGAGCGGCTGGCGGTGTGCCGCGCGCACGGCATCGACCGGGTCAGCCTGGGCATCCAGAGCTTTGCCGCCGCCGAAATGCGCGCGCTGGCGCGGCCGCAGCAAAATTCCACCGTGCGCCAGGCGATTGCGCTGATCCGCGAGGCCGGCTTTCCGACTTTGAATCTGGACCTGATCTACGGTATTGCGGGGCAGACGGTGGCCAGCCTGCTGGCCTCGATCGACAGTGCACTGGCGTTCCAGCCGGAAGAAATCTATCTGTACCCGCTGTACGTGCGCGAGCAAACGGGCCTGGGCAAGATAGCGCGCCGCCAGGGCGCCGAGACACTGAACCCCATCATGCTGGCGCGCGATGGCGACAGCCGCCTGATGCTGTACGCGGCCGCGCGCGACCATCTGCGCGCGCAAGGCTATGTACAGGTGTCGATGCGCATGTTCCGTGCGCCGCATGCGCCGAGTGACGCCGGCCCGTCCTACTGCTGCCAGAACGATGGCATGGTGGGCCTGGGCGCGGGTGCGCGTTCGTACACCTCGCAGCTGCACTATTCGAGCGAATACGCGGTGGCCCGCACGGAGACGATAGGCATTATCGACAACTACCTGGCGCTGGACGAGGCGCGCTTTGCACAGGCCGAACATGGCTATCTGCTGGGCCAGGAAGACCAGCAGCGCCGCTACGTGATCCAGTCGCTGCTGACGGAGCCAGGCCTGGACTGCGGTGCGTACTTGACCCGTTTCGGCACTGACTACCTGGCGGACCTGCCGCAACTGGCCGAACTGTTTGCACTGGAACTGGTGACGCAGGAAGGGCCGCTGCTGCGCCTCAATGACCGGGGCTATGCCTACGCCGACACCATCGGTCCCTGGCTGGCATCGAACACGGTGCGCGCGCTGATGGCCGAAAGCGGCCAGGCATGCTGACAGCGCAAGCCGGGAGCTTGTCCTTCCTGTACCGGGGCACGCTATCGAGCTGCAATTACGCCTGCGCCTACTGCCCGTTTGCCAAGAAGCGCGACAGTCGCGCCGTGCTGGCGCGCGATGCGCGTGAAGTGGCCCGCTTCACCGACTGGGTCTCTCACCAGAAGCGCGCCATCAGCGTGCTGTTTACGCCGTGGGGCGAAGCGCTGGTGCGGCGCCACTACCGCAGCGCCATGCACACCCTGGCGGCCCTGCCCCACGTGAAACAGGTGGCGCTGCAAACGAATCTGTCCGGCCCCCTGAACTGGCTGGTCGGCATGGACGGGCTGGAAAAGATCGGCCTGTGGTGCACGTATCACCCGGGCCAGGTTACGCTGGCGCGCTTTTTAGAGCGCTGCATGCGCCTGGACGCCATGGGCGTGCGCTATTCGGTCGGCGTGGTGGCGCTGCATGAACATTACGACGCGATTCAAGCGCTGCGCGCGGCGCTGCCGCCGCACGTCTACCTGTGGCTGAACGCCTACGACCGGCGCGGCCCCGGCTATTACAGCACCGAAGACCTGGCCTGGCTCGATAAAATCGACCCGTGGTTTTTGCAGAACCGCCGCCCCGTGCCTTCACGCGGCAAGGGCTGTTACGCCGGCGAGACGGCGCTGTCGGTCGACGGCAACGGCGAGCTGACGCGCTGCCACTTCGTGCCCGAGCGCCTGGGAAATCTGTACCAGGATGAGCTGGCCGACATGCTGCAGGAACGCAGCTGCCCGCGCTTCAAGTGCGACTGCTATATCGGCTATGCGCAGCGCAAGGATTTGCCGTTTCAGCAGCTGTTTGGCGACGGCGTACTGGCGCGCCTGGGCGCCTGGGCGCCGGTTGATAATCAGGTGCAAGGTCTGCCGCCGAGTGCTGCCAGAAGCGGACGTTCACGTTGATGTGACAATGCGTGACTTTTCTCGCTTGGTAATTCGTTATGCTCAGAGGCCGCAGGCGGCCAACTCCGTACATTGACCAGCTCCACAAATCAGTTTTTCGCACAGTCCGATCATGACCACATTGCGTAAAGCAATTATCCTGGCAGTCTTTTTTTCGATGATAAGCGCTTGCGCAGCGTTGTCATATGCAGCACCGTGGACGGACATATCGTGGCGGCACGCGTTGCTTGGGACAGGTTCCTTCGGTTGTCTCGGATTCTTACTCGGGGGGATATACGCCTTCGATCCGGATTCCGACTTGAAGATCAAGTCCAGTGCAATCGGTCGGATGTCATTCGGAGTCATAGCCTCGTTAATATTGTCCGCTTTGTGGCACTGGCCGCTTGAAGGCGTTGCGCTCGCAATCCTTATTGGTGCTGTGCTTGGGTATTTAGGCATGATGTGGGCAAAATTTGCCGACTTTTGACGATAGGGCTCAATGTCTGCAACGGGACGGAAACTGCCAACGACGGCAACCGGCCAGAAGCCGCCGTTCGTGTACAGCCGCTGCTTTCGCCCAAACGAGCTGTTAATCGCACCGATGATGCACCGCCCAGCTGATGCCGAAGTTATTCTCCGTCTTACGTCTACCAGATAGCAACCAAGATAAAGTATTCACTGACAGGCAGTTCACTCCGGATGTTGCATAAGTTCTATGGTGTGGCCGTCAGGTCCTCGGGTGTAGACCATGATTGTTCCGCTAGGCGCAGTTTGCGGTTCGCCGGTTGCCGTCCATCCATAAGGGGCCATGCGATTTAGCATTGCGCGAAGATCGGTCACGGCAAACGTCAAATGAGCCGAACCGACGTCGCATGGACGTTGTTTCAAAACCACGCGGTCTTCCGGCGAATCGTACTCAATCAGCTCAACTCTATATCCATCGGGACCCTCTAGAAGAGCGTTTCTTAAATAAGCCCCCGACACCCCGACCACTTGTTCCATCGCGTGCCCACCGCCAAGCTCTTTGCGGTACACGAGTTGAAAGCCGAGGACCTCAGTCCAGAAATCAAGTACGCCATTGATCGACGCGACAGTCAGCCCAGTGTGCTCGGTGCGCAATACGGTAGAGGTTTGGTCGTTCATAGGTGCATCCTGTTAACAGTCGAGGCCGCAGATTTATGCGAGAGTTAAGAATCCAGTCTGGATTTCCCCCATTACTTTAACAGATGACCGTTATGGGGCGGTAGCTGCCGTTCAGCGACGAGCCACGAAGTTTCCTTGCTTCATCAGCGCACTAGGGAAATACGTCACCACCCAAGTCGCCGGCCCAGGCTCCCGGGCCAAGCGGGTCTGAAAAATGTCGAGGGCAAGGCGCGGCGACGCAGACAGTACGCTAGTACGGCGAGGAGCTGCAACGCCGCCATCGGCATTTTCTCGGGTCCGCGTTTCCGGCCCGCCATGATCAGTCTTTAAAAGCCAAAGAAGCGCGGAGAAAAGACCCCCGCGCTTCTCAAAGCGAAGCTTACTGCGCTGCCACCTTCGCCGGCTCAGCCATCACTGCTGGCGTCATCTTCAACGCCTTGCTCAAAAAGCCCCAGCGGTCCGCCACTTCCTCGATCTGCTTGGCGGTCGGCTTGCCGGCGCCGTGGCCGGCCTTGCTGTCGATGCGGATCAGCACCGGTGCCGCGCCGCCTTGCGCGGCCTGGGCGGCGGCGGCGAACTTGAAGCTGTGGGCCGGCACCACGCGGTCGTCATGGTCGGCGGTGGTGATCATGGTGGCCGGGTAGCAGCCGCCCGTTTTCAGGTTGTGCAGCGGCGAATATTTCACCAGCGCCTTGAACTGTTCGGCATCGTCCGATGAGCCATAGTCAGGCACCCAGCCCCAGCCCACGGTGAACTTGTGGAAGCGCAGCATGTCGAGCACGCCCACTTGCGGGATCGCCGCGGCGAACAGGTCCGGGCGCTGCGTCATGGCGGCACCAACCAGCAGGCCGCCATTGCTGCCGCCGCCGATCGACAGTTTCGCCGGCGAAGTGACCTTGTTGGCCACCAGCCATTCGGCCGCGCCGATAAAGTCGTCGAACACGTTTTGCTTGTTCAGCTTGGTACCGGCCTGGTGCCAGGCTTCACCGTATTCGCCGCCGCCGCGCAGGTTGGCCATCACGTAGACGCCGCCCATTTCGACCCAGGCCAGGTTGGCTACCGAGAACGCTGGCGTGAGCGAAATATTGAAGCCGCCGTAGCCGTACAGATAGGTCGGATTGCTGCCATCGAGCTTCATGCCTTTTTTCGAGACGATGAACATTGGCACCCTGGTGCCGTCGCGGCTGGTGAAGAACTGCTGGCGCACGTCAAACGCGTTCGGGTCGAAATCGACTTTCGGCTGGCGGTACACGGTGCTCTTGCCGGTCTTCATGTCGTAGCGGTAGATGGTGGCGGGCGTGGTGAAGCTGGTGTACGAGTAAAACGTTTCCGTATCCATGCGCTTGCCACTGAAGCCGCCGGCCGAACCGATGCCGGGCAATTCCACTTCGCGCACCAGTTTGCCGTTCAGGTCGGTGATGGTGATCCGCGTCTGCGCATCCTTCAGGTAGTCGAGCACCAGCTGGTTGTTCAGGATATTGGCCGACACCAGGGTCTGCTCGCTTTGCGGCACGATTTCCTTCCAGTCGGCCGGCAGCGGTTTGCGCGTGTCGATGGCAATCACGCGCGACTTCGGCGCATTGTTGTCGGTGGCAAAGTAGAACACCTGGCCGACATTGTCGATAAACGAATACGAGGCGTCGAATTCTTCCAGCAGGCCCACGACCTTGGCGTTCTTCTGGCGCAAGTCCTTGTAGAAAATGCGGTTCTTGCGCTCGGTGCCCTGGGTGGCCGTGATGATCAGGTAATTGCCGTCATCGCTGACCTTGCTGCCGCCAAACGCCCATTCCTTCTGGTCGGGACGGTCGAACACCAGCACGTCGGCGCTTTGCGGCGTGCCCAGCTTGTGGAAGTACAGTTTCTGGAAGTAATTGATATCGGCCAGCTTGGTCGCTTCCTTCGGCGCGTCGTAGCGGCTGTAGAAGAAACCGGTATTATCGCGGGTCCACGATGCGCCCGAGAACTTGGCCCATTTGATCTCGTCGCTCAAGTCCTTGCCGGTGTCGATATCGCGCACTTTCCACTCGTTCCAGTCGGAACCGGAAGCGGCCGTCGCATAGGCCAGGAACTTGCCGTTCGGGCTGATCGAGGTGCCGGCCAGCGCCACCGTGCCGTCCGCCGACAGGGTATTCGGGTCCAGCAGCAAACGCGGCTCGTCCGTCAGTTTCTTGACCGTATAGAGCACGGCCTGGTTCTGCAGGCCGTCGTTGCGCGTGTAGAAATAGCGGCCGCCCTGCTTGGTCGGCGTGGTGAAACGCTCGTAGTTCCACAGTTTCGTCAGGCGCTGCTTGATCGCTTCGCGCTCGGGGATGGTGCCCAGGTACGATTGCGTCAGCTTGTTCTGCTCGACCACCCAGTCATGCGTCTCGGCGCTGTTGGCGTCTTCCAGCCAGCGGTATGGGTCGGCAATGGTGGTGCCGAAATAGCTGTCTTGCTGGTCCACTTTCTTGGTCACCGGATAGGTCACCGCCGGGCTGTCGCCGGCTGCACAGGCTTGCTGTACAGCGGTTTGCGCCAGGGCATTGCCACCGAAAGCGGCCAGCAGACTGAATACGAGGGTTGCACTACGTAATTGCATGGGTGGATGGTCTCATTGTTGGATGTGAAGAAAGCAGGCCTGCGGCTGCCCATGTTGGCTATCGCCAACATAAATCATAGCGCTTATCCCAGCTTTTAATGCACAGTTATGCCGGCCTTTCTCCGTCTTTTATTTGGACATTTCATCAAGCTGTCATAAAACATATTTAATATAGGCAACATGATCATGGTCCATTCGGTGACCGTGCCACAATCCAGCACCACCTTTCACCATGCACACATTCGCCCTTTCTTCCGCCATGTCCGTCCCGGACCCAGCGCTACCAGCGAATGTGGCCTATTTGAAACCGCCGGTTTCGTCACCGCTGCCCATGACCGTCGAATCCGCCGATGTACTGCACGAGATCCTCGCCGGACGCAAATTGAGCGCCCTGTTCCAGCCGATTATCCAGATGGCCAGCGGCAATATCATCGGCTACGAGGGATTGATACGGGGCCCGTCCGACAGTCCGCTGCATGCGCCGATGAATCTGTTCAAGGTGGCGCGTGCCTGTGGCCTGACCCTGGAGGTCGAGCATCTGTGCCGGCAGGTAGTGCTGGAACGCTTTGCGGAACTGGATCTGCCGGGCAAGCTGTTTCTCAACGTCAGCCCCGAATGTCTGCTGCTGCGCAATGCGCGCCACGGCGAAACCCTGGAATACATCGCGCAGATCGGCATCAATCCGGAACGGGTGATCATCGAGCTGACGGAAAACCAGCCCACCTATGATTACGAGCTGATGCGCGAAGCGGTGCTGCACTACCGTAACATGGGTTTCCAGATTGCCATCGATGACCTGGGCGAAGGCTTTTCCAGCCTGCGTTTATGGTCGGAACTGCGGCCGGAATACGTCAAGATCGACATGCATTTTATCCAGGGCATCAATAATGACCCGGTGAAGCTGCAGTTCGTGCGCTCGATCCAGGAGATCGCCGAAAAGTCGGGCACCCTGGTGATTGCCGAAGGCATCGAGGCGCAGACTGAATTGCTGGTCCTGCGCGACCTGGGCGTGGCGTTCGGCCAGGGCTATCACCTGGGCCGGCCCAACGCCATGCCGGCGCGCGCGCTGCCGGCCGAAGTGGTGCAGGCGCTGGGACGCAACGGCGTGGCCGTGTATCCGCAGCGCAGCAGCCTGGAAAAGAATGGCGCCAGCATCCGCAAGCTGCTGCACCGGGTGTCATCGATCTCGACCGCAAAAAACAATAACGAGGTCTACCAGATTTTCATGCAGGAACCCAAGCTCATGATCATTCCGGTGGTGGACGACGGCGTGCCGCTGGGCCTGATCAGCCGCTTCGACATGATCGACCATTTTGCCCGCCCGTATCAGCGCGAACTGTACGGCAAGAAATCGTGCAGCGTGTTCATGGACGCCAGGCCGTTGATCGCCGACCATGAAACGAGTTTGCAGGAACTGAGCTACATCATGGCGCAGTCGGACGCCCACCATCTGTACAACGGTTTCATTATTACCGAGCACGGTCGCTACATGGGCATGGGCACCGGCCACGACCTGATGCGCGAAATCACGCAGATGCAGATCAATGCGGCCCGCTACGCCAATCCGCTCACGCAATTGCCCGGCAATGTGCCGATCAACGAGCATATCGACCGCCTGCTGCACAGCGCCACGCGCTTCTGGGTCTGCTATTGCGACCTCGACCATTTCAAGCCCTTCAACGATGTCTATGGCTACCGCAAGGGCGACGACGTGATACAGCTGACGGGCGAAATCCTCGGCAGCCATTGCGATCCGAACCGCGACTTCATCGGCCATATCGGTGGCGACGATTTCATGATCCTGTTCCAGAGCGAAGACTGGGAAACGCGCTGCCAGGCCATGCTGGACGACTTCGCGGCCGCCATCCTGGCCTTCTACAGCGTGGACGACTGCGAACGCGGCGGCTATATCAGCGAAGACCGGCAGGGGAAAAAAGTATTTTATTCGTTGATCAGCCTGTCGCTGGGCGTGATCAAGGTGTCGGCGCAGCAGTATTACACCCACCACCAGATTGCCACGCAGGCGGCCGAAGCCAAGCGGCAAGCCAAGAAAATCCACGGCAACAGCCTGTTCCTCGATCGGCGCCAGGCGCCGGCGCCACGGCCGGACGCTGCTTAAATCCGCACCAGCCCGGTAAAGCCGTTGTCGCCACGATCACCGTGCAGGAATGCCAGCGCTATGCGGCCATCGTTGCGGCGCGCCAGCACGCGGTAGTTGCCAGGCGCCAGCTGCACGAACATGCCGCCGAACACTGCTTCCGGCTCCAGGCCGTCGGCCGTCACTTCCTCTGCCGCGCCGATGAACACGCGGCCTGACTCCACCTTCAGGTTAACGCTCACTTGAGGATCAGCAAGATCATCGGTCAGTTCGACGGCATACGCGCCATCGCTGCCCAGGTTCAGGAACACCACATGGCCCGCATTAACTTCCGCCAGTTCGGCGCTGGGGATGCTCCACCAGTCGGCGTCGTCGGCCAGTCTGTGGCGCATGCCGGCCACGTCGAACACGCACATGGTGGCGGTGTCGGTGACGAAAGTACAGGTGTGTGCAGCGTTGCCGCCGGTCTCGCTTGCCATGGCGCAGCCCTTTCCATATTTTTGCCAGGAAAGAGTATGGCATGGGCGAGGTAAAACACGCCGCTCAGTCGGGCGCCGGTGCGCGCTTGCGCTTCCATTGCTGCGTCAGCGCGCGGGCCCGGCCCAGGTCGTCGGTCGACAGTTTGCGGGCATGGCCGGCGACGGCGCCGCCGGCAGTCGCGTCGCCGCTCTCGGCCGCCAGCGCCACCCACATGTAGGAGCGCACCGGATCTTTCGGCACGCCGCGCCCGCTGTTGTACATGCCGCCCAGGTTGTACTGGGCCAGCGCATGGCCCTGCTCGGCCGCGCGCGCATACCAGTGCACGGCCATGTCGTCGTCCTGCGGCACGCCGTGGCCGTTCGCATACATCACGCCGAGATTGTTCTGGGCGCTGGCGTCGCCCTGGTCGGCGGCCTTGCGGTACCAGCGCACGGCGCGCGCCGGGTCCTGCTGTACGCCCTGGCCATTGGCGTACAGCACGCCCAGGTTGAACTGGGCGTTCGCGGCGCCCTGGCCGGCCGCCTTGCCATACCATGCCACGGCCTCGCGCATGTTGCGCGCCACGCCGCGCCCGCCGGCCAGCATGCCGCCCAGATTGTATTGCGCCGTGCAGTGGCCCTGCCGGGCGGCACGGCGGTACCAGGTCACGGCGCGTGCCTCGTCCTGGTCCACGCCCTGGCCGTGCGCCAGCATCAGGCCCAGGTTGAACTGGGCGTCGGCATCGTCCTGCTCGGCCGCGCGCAGCAGCCATGCGTAGGCGCGCAACTGGTCCAGCGCCACGCCCACGCCTTCGGCATAGGCCACGCCCAGCTGGCGCTGCGCCACGGCCAGGCCTTGCGCGGCCGCCTGGCGGAACCAGGCCACCGCCTGGGTATCGCTTTGCATCACGCCCTGGCCGCGCTTGTAGACCAGCCCCAGGTTCAGCTGGGCCTGGGCGTCGCCCTGCAGCGCGGCCTTGCGGAACCAGGCCAGTGCCAGCGCGTCGTTGCGTTTTGCCCCCAGGCCGCGGGCATAGGCTTCACCCAGCATCGACTGGGCACTGGCCACGCCCTGCTCGGAAGCACGGTAGAACCAGGCCAGGGCCAGTTCGTCGCTTTGCAGCACGCCGCGCCCCTTGCGGTACATCTGCCCCAGGTTCTGCTGGGCCGAAGCGTCGCCCTGGGCCGCCGCGCGCAGGAACCACTGCACCGCTTCCTCGTCGCTTTGCGCCACGCCGCGGCCGTGGTAATACATGGCGCCCAGGTGATTTTGCGCAAACGCCAGCCCCTGCAGTGCGGCCAGGCGCAGCCAGATAAAGGCGCGCAAGTCGTCCTGCCGGACGCCCTCGCCTTTTTTATACAGCAAGCCCAGGTTGAATTGTGCATAGGCGTTGCCTTGCTCGGCCGCCGTGCGAAACCAGATATAGGCCTGGTGGCTGTCCCTGGCAGGTTGGTTTTTGTCCATGCGCGCCCCCATCGCAGATGCAGTGAATTGTAAAATTCGGGGGCAGCGGCACGTTTGAGCGAACTCAAACGTAATAATAAAATTATATCGATTTGATGAGCCCGCTTTGAAGGGGGCTGCGTGGGTCAGCGCCTGAGTCAGCGCTTGCGCGGATGTTTTTGCAGGAACTGCGGCACCTTGGCGGCGGCCAGCTTGTTGAGCGATACCAGCAGGTCGGCGTCGACGCCATCGATGCCATAATTGCTGCGCAAGTGGCGGCCAATATGGATCAGCACCTGCGCGGCGACCTCCGCATCGGACTCGGCCCTGTGAGCGGCGCTCTTGAAGGCAATGCCCAACTGGCCGGACAGCAAGCCCAGCTTGTAGCTGGACAGGCCGGGAAACACGCGGCGCGACAGTTTCAACGAGCACACCAGCGAGCGGTGCGCAGGCGCCAGGTCCAGCCGGGCGCTCTCGGCACGCAGGAATTTTTCGTCGAAGCTGGCGTTATGGGCCGACAAGGCATCGCTGCCGATAAAATCCAGCAACTGCGGCACCACCTCGGCCACCGGCGGCGCCTTGTCCACCATCGCCTGCGTGATGCCGGTCAAGCCCGTGATGAACGACGGAATGCGCGCGTTGCAGTTGATCAGCGACACAAAGCGGTCAGTGATCTGCCCGCCTTCGATGCGCAGCGCCGCCACTTCGGTGATGCGGTCGCCCATGTCGGGCGACAAACCGGTGGTTTCAAAGTCGATCATGACGATCGGTTGCTCGAACACGTTCATGCGGCAGGCTTTCTCTGGTGCGGCGGTGGGTACATCAATAAAATGCTCAGGGCAAGGCGCCGCGTCGCAGACAGTACGATAGTAAGGCAAGACGCGGCAACGCTGCCATGGGCATTTTTAACCGAATTTGCGCACCGCGTCGAGCGCCAGACCGGCGCCAATGCTGCCGAACAGATCGCCTTCGACCTTGCGCGCCGACGGCACCAGGGCCGCGATTTTTTCGCGCAGCAGGCGCACGCCGCTCGATCCGCCCGTAAAGAACACGGTGTCGACCGCTTCCGGCGCCACGCCGGCGTCGCGCAGCAAACGCAGTACGGTGTCTTCCACGCTGCCGCACAGGTGGCCGATGGCTTCATCGAACTGGGCACGCTTGAGCAGCAGGCTTTGGGCCGGCGACAGGCGATCCAGCTCCAGCTGCACTTCCTGCGCGTCGGACAGCGCAATCTTGCCTTCCTCGACCTTCATCGCCAGCCAGTGGCCGGCGCGCTCGTCGATCAGCTTTTGCAGGCGTTTCACCTTGTCTTGCTCGCGTGCATCACGGCACACATCGGCCAGCTGCACCCAGATCTTCTTGGTGTAGGCCAGGTTGATGGTATGCCAGGTGGCCAGGTTGAAATAATAGCTCGATGGCACTTCGCTATTGTTGTTCAGGCGGCTGCCATAGCCCAGCAGTGGCATTACCGACGACAGGCTCAGGTATTTGTCGAAGTCGGTGCCGCCGATATGCACGCCGCCGGTAGCCAGGATGTCGTCGCGGCGCTCGGCCTTTTTGGCGCGTTCGGGCGACAGGCGCACCAGCGAGAAGTCGGAAGTACCACCGCCGATGTCGGCGATCAGCACCAGTTCTTCGCGGTCGATTTGCGACTCGTAGTCAAACGCGGCGGCGATCGGTTCGAACTGGAAGGCCACGTCCTTGAAACCGACCGAACGCGCCACCTCGGCCAGGGTATCTTGCGCCAGCTGGTCGGCCTGGGCGTTGTCGTCGATAAAGAAGACGGGACGGCCAAACACGGCCGAGGTAAATTCGCGGCCAGCCGATTGCTCGGCGCGCTTTTTCACTTCACCGATAAATTGCGACAGCAGCAGGCGGAACGGAATCGCGCGGCCGCCCACTTCCGTCTGACCATCGATCAGGCTGGTGCCGAGCAGGCTTTTCAGCGAGCGCATCAGGCGGCCTTCGTAGCCGGCCAGGTAGCCGGCCAGGGCGGCGCGGCCAAAGCTCACTTCTTCGTCTTCCGCGTTGAAGAACACCACCGACGGCAGCGTAGGCTTGCCGTCTTCCAGGCTGAGCATGGTGCTCTGCCCGGGACGCGCCCAGCCTACCGTGGAATTTGACGTACCGAAATCGACGCCGCAAGCATTGGCCATGTCGACCCTTCCCTGAATAAAGGGGCGTCATGCTACCAGAAAGCAGCCTCTTGCACCAGAAAAATAAGCGCGGCTGCCCGCTTGCGGGGCAAGCTTGCTTTGCATCAAAGGATGCCCGTCGGTAAAAGCTACTCTTAGGAAATTGATGTCAAGCAACTAGACCGTTCCTGGAGACCGCCGTGACCACTAGCCGATTGATCCGAAGCGCCTTGCCCCTGTCCGTGATGATACTGCTGGCCGCCAGCCTGGCCGCTTGCGGCGGCGGTTCCGCCGATGCCCAGCCGGCGAGTGGCTGCACGTTGCAAAGCACGGCCGGCTGCGGCGGCACCGTGCCCGACCCGGCAATTCCACCGGTCACCACGCCGGTCACGCCGGCCAATCCGGCTACCCTGGCCAGCTCCGTGCGGCTGGTGTTTTCCAGTACCGAACTGGCGTCTGCCGGGTTGGCCGGCAGCGAAGTGGCCGTCACGGCGCTGGTCAAGGACGCCGCCAACCTGGCCTTGCCTGGCGCCAAGATCGCGTTTGCCGCCGACTCGGGCATTCTCGGCAGTGTCGACGCCGTGACCGACAAGAACGGCCAGGCGCGCGCCGTGCTCGGCACGGGCGGTGACAAGAACAATCGCAGCATCAAGGTCACGGCCACGGTCGGCAGCCAGGCTGGTGGCGGCACGGTGGCGGTCACCGGCAGCACGGTCGAGCTGGCAGGCCCCAGCTTGCTGACCACCGGCCAGCAGGCGGACTACACGGTGACGGTGCGCGACTCGGCGCGCCAGCCCGTCAGCGGCGCCGCCATCAGCTATGCCGGCAATGGCGCGACCGGCCTGGCGGTCAAGGACGGCGCGGCGGCGCTCAGCAATGCGCAAGGCCAGTTGCTGCTGCGCCTGACCGCCGGTGCCCTGGGCAATAATACGGTGTCGGCCAGCGCCCTCGGCGCCAGCGTGTCGCAGGCCTACACGGTGGCCGGCGGCGAGCTGCGCCTGACGCCCGCCGTGGGCCTGGACGCCAGCGGCGCGGAACGATTGCAGGAAGTGCCGGCAATGGCCTGCCAGGCGATCGATGTGCGCTACGAATCGGGCGGCGTGGCGCGCTCGGGCAGCGCCAGCCTGTCGACGTCGCGCGGCGCCTTGTATGCCGACAGCGCCTGCAGCGCCACCCTGCCGTCCAGCCTGGCATTTAACAATGGCAACTTGCCGCGCAGCTATGTGCAATCGGCCAACGCCGGCGTGGCCACCATCACGGCGTTTGTCGCCGGCGGACCGACGGCGCAAACGCGGCTGGAATTTGTCGCCCTGCTGAGTGCGGCCAGCAAGCTCGGCGTGCAGGCCGACCCTGCCGTGCTGGGTGCCAACGCCACCGGCGCCACCGATAATATCGCCACCATCAGCGCCGTGGTGCGCGACGGCGCCGCGAATAACCTGGTCAAGCATGCGCCGGTCATATTTACCATCCTGAGCGACCCCAGCGGCGGCTACCTGCGGCAGGCGGGCCGCGTTTTGACCGACTCGAGCGGCCTGGCAAGCACAGTGTATGTGGCTGGCCCGGCCGACAGCGGGCGCGACGGCGTTCTGATCCAGGCCCGCATCGATGGTGCGGCCCAGGCCGCCGCCACGGCGCAAGTGCGCCTGACGGTGGCAAAAAAAGCCTTGTCGATCAAGTTTGGCACCGGCAACAACGTGCGCGAATACTCGCCCAGCGTGCTGCAAAAGGATATCGCCGTCTTCGTTTCCGACAGCGCCGGCAATGCGGTGCCTGGAGTGGCCATTACGGCGGCCGGCTGGCCCAGCCGCTACGGCAAGGGCTATTACGTGTGGGAAGCGGACAAGCAGGAGTTTCCCGACACGGGCGCCTGGCGCCTGGCGCTGCCGCGCTACAGCTGCGCCAATGAAGACTTGCTGCGCAACGGCATCTTTGACGCCGCCTATGACCTCAACGGCAACGGCGTGCTGGACCCCGGCATCCCCTTGACGGTCAGTGCCAGCGGCCAGACCGATGCGCTGGGCCTGGCCACCATCACCATCAGCTATCCGCGCAACTACGGCTCCTGGGTGCTGCTGGCCTTGAGCGTGCGCGCCAGCGTGTCCGGCACCGAGGCGGCGTCGACCACCGAACTGACCTTGCCGACCCTGTCGACCGACTTCAGCGTGCGCCGCGTGCCGCCACCTGGGCAGACCAGTCCGTACGGCAGGGAGGCTTGCGACAGTGCGCAATAGGCGATGGCGCAGATGCTCTTGCCAGCAACGTAATATTTACGGGAGATAAAGAAACAGTCTTGCCAAGAAGCAATCTTCTGCGCTATGCTCACCGTCCGACCTGGCTGCGCCCTGTTTGGCGCCGCCAGGACCGCAAGACTACCCCGAGACCGGTGGCGAGCCAGAATTCCATGCGAAAAAAGACTGTAGTTGAACGCCCTGCCGCCAGCCGCGCCATCGATGGCGCCGCGCGCCGCGTTACTTCGTATGATGTGGCCCTGCTGGCCGGCGTCTCGCAATCGGCCGTATCGCGCAGCTTCAAGCCGGGCGCCAGCGTCTCGCCAGCCACTCATGCCAAGGTGATGCAAGCGGCCAGAGCGCTCGACTATATTCCAAACGCGGCCGCGCGCAGCCTGTCGACGCGCCGCTCCAACCTGGTGGCAGTGATCGTCTCCAGCATGGCCAACCTGTATTACCCACAAGTACTGTCCGACCTGAGCGAGCAGATCGCGCGCCAGGGCAAGCGTTTGCTGCTGTTTACGCTGGAACGCGAAGCGGACGTGGGCAAGGTCTTGTGCGATGTATGGCAATACCAGGTCGATGGCGCCATCGTGGCCGCCTGGCTGTCCGACGAGCAAATGGCGGAATTTTCCAGGCGCGAAGTGCCTTTGGTGCTGTACAACCGCTGCCCGCGCGGCCATGCCGTGCATGCCGTGATGTGCGACCAGGCCGAAGCCGCGCGCCTGCTGGTGTCGCGCCTGGCCGAGGCCGGCCACCGCCAGTTCGCCATGATCGACGGCCCCGGCGACTCGGCCACCGCCCAGGAACGCAAGTCCGGCATGGTCGAGCGCTTGCTGGAACTGGGTTTGCCGACGCCGGTGGTGGTCAGCGGCAATTATGACTACGCCAGCGGCGGCCAGGGCCTGCGCAAGATTATCGACCGGCTGGGACGGGTACCGGACGCCGTAATCTGCGGCAACGACATCATGGCCATCGGCTGCCTCGATACGGCGCGCCATTTGCTGGGCATACAAGTGCCGTTGGACATGTCGGTGGCGGGCTTCGATGCACTGGAGGCGTCGGGCTGGCTCAGCTATGACGTCACGACCTTGCGCCAGCCGACGCAAAAAATGGCCGCCGACGCAGTCATCATGCTGGTGCAACTGATGGAACGGCGGCCCGCTGCGGCCGAACGCCGGCAATATGTTTCCTGCCTGATCGAAGGCAGCACGGCCGGCCTGAACGGCGAGCACGGCTATCCGGACCAGCGCCTGGGCTTGCGGGCGGCGGCCTGAGCATTTAGCCGAAGAACTTGCCCTTCAGCAAATTCAAACCTTGCGCCATCAGATCGTTACCTTCCGGCACCTGGCCGTTCGGCGTCAGATGATCGATCAGTTGCGGCAGCAGCGCCGCCAGGCCACCGGCGGCGGCATCCTGCTGCAGGCCCAGTTTCGCGGCGATCTGGCTGATGGTGTCCGCGCCCAGGGCACCCTGCACCTGTTCGCCCGACACCGACGCGTTCGCGCCGGTGCCGATCCAGCTTGCCACCTGGGCCTGCAAACCGCTTTCCTGGAATTTCTGCAGCAGGCCCGGCAAGCCGCCATGCTGGTTGATCAGCTCCATTACGCTGGCCAGCAAGCCGGACTGGCCAGTCGCCGCGCCCGCTACTTCTTTATTGTTACCCAGCATATCGATGGCCTGTCCCGCCAGTTGATCAAACAGTCCCATGATTTTCTCCCTATAAGCCATGTGTGCGGCAGGGAACGCCCCTGCCCCCGCATGATTGTACTGTGTCCGGCGTGCGCCATGCCACTTGAGAAAATACTATGATAGATTTTTTCACCATGACTTCATTGGAGGACACGCCATGGCCGCTACCGTCGCCGACTTTCTCTTGCAGCGCCTGCACGAATGGGGCGTGGAACGCGTCTTTGGCTATCCCGGCGATGGCATCAACGGCATCGTCGGCGCATTTGGCCGGCAGGACAAGATCGCCTTCATCCAGTCGCGCCACGAGGAAATGTCGGCCTTCATGGCCTCCGGCCACGCCAAGTTTACCGGTGAGGTGGGCGTCTGCCTGGCTACCTCCGGGCCGGGGGCAATCCATTTGCTCAACGGCCTGTATGACGCCAAGCTCGACCATCAACCGGTGGTTGCCATCGTCGGCCAGCAGCGCCGCGCGGCCTTGGGCGGCAACTACCAGCAGGAAGTCGACCTGGCGTCGCTGTTCAAGGACGTCGCCCACGAATACGTGCACATGGCCACCGATCCGGCCCAGGTGCGCCACCTGATCGACCGCGCCATGCGCATTGCGCGCGAGCAGCGCTGCGTGACCTGCATCATCTTCCCCAACGACCTGCAGGACTTGCCGGCGGTGCCGGTGCCGCCACGCGAACACGGCACCGTGCATTCGGGCATGGGCGCGCTGGGCCACAGCACGGTGCCCGATGCGGCCACCCTGCGCATGGCGGCCGACATTTTGAACCAGGGCAAGAAAGTGGCCATCCTGGCCGGCGCCGGCGCGCTGCAAGCCACCGAAGAGCTGATCGAGATCGCCGGCATATTGGGTGCCGGCGTGGCGAAAGCGCTGCTGGGCAAGGCCGCCGTGCCCGATGAATTGCCGTTTGTCACAGGCTCGATCGGTCTGTTGGGAACCAAGCCCAGCCACGACATGATGAACGGCTGCGACACCTTGCTGATGGTCGGCTCGGGCTTTCCGTATTCCGAATTCCTGCCCGAGGAAGGCCAGGCGCGCGGCGTGCAGATCGATATCGACGCGAAAATGACCAGCTTGCGTTATCCGATGGAGTGCAGTCTGGTGGGCGACGCCGGGGCCACCCTGCGCGCGCTGATCCCCCTGCTGGAACGCAAGCAGGACCGCAGCTGGCAGGAAGAAATCGAAGAAAACGTGGCCCGCTGGTGGCGCGTGATGGAAGCGCGTGCCATGAACCACGCCAGCCCCGTCAATCCGCAACGCGTGTTCTGGGAACTGTCGCCACGCCTGCCCGACAACGCCATTCTCACTTGCGACTCGGGTTCGGCCGCCAACTGGTATGCGCGCGATATCAAATTGCGCAGAGGCATGAAGGCCAGCCTGTCGGGCGGCCTGGCCAGCATGGGCCCGGGCGTGCCGTACGCCATTGCCGCCAAGTTTGCCTTTCCCGAACGCACCGTGATTGCGCTGGTGGGCGACGGCGCGATGCAGATGAACGGCATCAACGAACTGATCACGATCGCCAAATACTGGCGGCAGTGGACCGCCGAAGGCATGCCCGCCGGTCTGGTCATCATGGTGCTGAAAAACAATGACCTGAACCAGGTGACGTGGGAACAGCGCGCCATGAGCGGCGACCCGCGCTATGTCGATTCGCAAGCCCTGCCCGATTTCTCGTATGCCGCTTATGCCGAGCTGATCGGGCTGAAAGGCATCCATGTGGAAAGTCCCGACGATGTGGCGCGCGGCTGGGAGCAGGCGCTGGCGTCGGATCGTCCCTGCGTGCTGGAAATGGTAACCGACCCCAGCGTGCCGCCGTTGCCACCGGACATTACCGTCAAGCAGGCCGGCGCCTTTTTCTCGGCCCTGCTCAAGGGCGACGCCGATTCCATTGCCATGGTCAGGGCCAGCATCAAGGAAACCTGGGACGGCTGGTTTCCGCCGAAGGAGGTTCGCTGATGGCGATGCCTCCGCTAACCCTGCCCGGCATCAGCTGGCCCCTGCAGGCAACCGTGGGCCATATCGCCATCACCAGGCCGAACATCACCGGGCACTTCAAGGCTGGAGCGGGCCTTGACGCCATCGTGCAATGCGAGCTGGTCGACGCCGGCAAATTTCGCAACGGCGCGCCGCGCCAGTGGTGCCGCACCCACCAGTGCTACTGGGGCGTCAATGCCGACCTGGACGCGCAGGCAAGCTCGGGACTCTTGCGCTGCAAGCTGCATGACAGCCCCATGGGCTACCTGCTGTACCCGGAAGTATTCGATCCGGCCAGCCACCATGCCAGCAGCCTCACCCTGGGTGATGACGGCCTGCTGCATTTGCAGGCCAGATCCGGCGATGGCGGCGCCCTGCTGGTGCGTACCGCGATGGCGCTGGCGATCGATTGCCGCGCCTTGCCCGGCCTGTTTCACCCGTCCGTGGTGCAGATCAACATTACGCCGCCGGCCGCGCATGCCTATGTGCAGGCGCTGCAACAAAACGCGCCGCTGGGCTGCAGCGACTGCAGCCGCTGCGGCCATCCGCACCTGGACCTGGGCGACTTTGCGCTGGAACCGCACCTGCGCCACTACTGCGGCAATTGCGGCCACGACGCCACGCGCAGCGCGCAAGCGATGGTATCGACGCCCTTGCAGCGCCTGCGCGAATACGCCTTGCGCACGCCGCAGCGCTGGCGACAATGGTTCTGACGGTGCGCCCGCAAACAGTCGAGGCCGCCGATCTCGGCTAGACTGGCGTTTTACAAAAGCGAAATGATGGCAACATGGTAAATGATATCGACCTCGAGCGGGACCAGAAGGAACAGCAGGATGCCAGTGACAGCGGCGACCTGTCCGACCTGCTCAGCGAGCTGCGCATCCTGCTGCCCGGCGCGCAGATGCTGACTGCCTTTCTGATCATCCTGCCCTTCAACGGCGGCTTTGCGAAAATCGTGCAGGCGGAAAAGATCGTTTTCCTGGCTACCTTCTTCCTGTCGATGACCAGCCTGGTGCTGTTGAGCGCGCCCGCCATCCAGCACCGCATCATGCGCCCTTTGAACGACCGCGAACGCTTCAAGCGCGTGGCCGACCGCATCATGATGGCGGGCGCCCTGTCGCTGGCGTTCGCCTTTACCCTCGGCACCAACCTGGTGATCTCGGAAGTATTCGGCCATATGGCCGGCATCGTCGCCTGCGCCATCATCGCCGTGCTGATCATGGCGATGTGGTGGTGGATGCCGATGTATTTGCGGCACCGCACCACCATCTGACGTTCATGTTGCCAGCTGCAGCACGATCTTGCCATGCGTGCGTCCCGCCTCGACCAGCGCCAGCGCTTCGCGCACGTTCGCCAGCGGCAGCAACGTGGCGACCTTGGCCTTGAGCTGGCCAGTCGCCACCAAGGTGCGGATGGACGCCAGCTGCGCCGCATCGGACTTGCACAGCACGCGCGCCACGCCGACGCCATGCTGGCGTGCTTCATCCTGGGGAAACGCCACCGCCGTCACCATGAAACCGCCCTTCCTGATGGTCGCAAAAGCGCGCTGGAAAATGTCGCCACCGACCGTATCGAACACCACGTCCATGTCGCGCACGCTGCTTTCAAACACCTGCCGGTCGTGACTGACGAACTCGTCCGCGCCCAGTCCCCGCACATACGCTTCGTTCGCACTTGACGCCATGGCGGTGACATGCGCGCCGATCGATTTGGCGATCTGCACCGCCAGCGAGCCGACGCCGCCCGAACCGTTGGTGATGAACAGGCGCTGGCCAGGCTTCAAACCGGCCAGTCCGAACAGCGCCTGCCATGTCGTCAGGGCGCCGAGCGGCACCGCCGCCGCCTCGATGAAGTCCAGCCCGGCCGGCTTTAGCGCCATGTCGCCGGCCCTGGCGATGGCGTAGTCGGCAAAACCGCCCGCGCGGATAATGCCGAACACGGCGTCACCCAGCTTGAGTCCAGTGACGCCCTCGCCCAGTTGCTCGACGGTGCCGGCGATCTCGCTACCCAGGCCGATCGGCAAGGTCATGCCCATGCGCTGCCCTGCGCCATCGCGGATCTTCCAGTCGAGCGGATTGACGCCTGCCGCATGGACCTTGACCAGCAGCTCGCCTGCCCGTGGTTCGGGCCGGACCGCGTCCACCAGTTGCACTACGTGGTTGTCGCCGTACTCGTTGATGATGATTGCTTTCATGTTTTTTCCTTGACTTGTGTTCGGGATACAAGACAATGGTAGACCAGGCGCTACACGATGTAACGCCTGCCCACATCGCACAAAGGCCACGATGCAGCAATCCGCTTTCACCATTCATCGCGGCAGCAAGCAGCGTGGCATGGGCCTGCCCATGCACAGCCATGACGAGGCGCAACTGATCTATGCCGCAGCGGGCATGGTGCAGATTCATACGCCTCAAGGCCGCTGGCTGGTGCCTTCGCAACTGGCCGTCTGGATACCAGCCGGCACCTCGCACAGGCTGGAGGTACTGTCCGATGCGCACCTGTGGATGGTGCAATGGCAACCGGCGATGGTCGGCGCGTGGGCGCCGCCGATCGCCGTCGACCGGCCGTTCGCGCTGCGCGTCACGCCGCTGCTGCGCTCGCTGCTCACGGCAGCGATGGCGGACGGTATCGGCGCGGCCAAGGCCGAACTGATCGTCAGGCTGATGTTGCACGAGCTCACAGAAACTACCCATGCGCCGACCTTCCTGCCGCTGCCGGCAAGCGCGGTCGGGCGGCGCATGGCCGAAGTTGTGCTCGCGGACCGGCAACAGCTGCTGGGTCTGCATGAACTGACTGCGCGCGCAGCGACTTCGGTGCGCAGCGTCAGCCGGCTGTTTCCGAAAGAAACCGGGCTGACCTTCAAGGCCTGGCGGCAGCGGGCGCGCATCGTGCAGGCGATGGACAGCCTGGGCAGGGACACGCCGATCGCCCGCGTCGCCACACAGCTGGGCTTTTCCAGCACGGCCGCGTTTTCAAGCGCCTTCCGGCAGGTCACGGCGATGACGCCGACGCAATTTCTTGGGCAGGCAGAATAAGCGCCTCCAGTACCCCTTGCAAGCCAGGGCACCCGGCAGTAGGATGGCGGCCATCGGAATTTATTCATCAATTAACAACAATGAAAACAGTCTTCATCGCCACCCTGGGAATCTTGTCGCTGATTCACACATCATCATCGTTCGCGGATAATCTCAACGGGAAAAATCTTTATGTACAGCGATGTGCCGTGTGCCACGGCGCCGATATCAAGGGAACGGGCCCCCTGGCGAACAAAAGCAATCCGCCTACCCCTGACCTGACGACATCCGCCTTCAAGAAACGGCTGAAGGACTATCCGGGCGTGATCGTCTCATCGGTGATACTGCGTCCCAATGGCGACCTGATACCACGCATCCTGAAAGAGAATGGCGTCAGGATCGCGCCATACGCCTGGAAGGTGAAGGATTTTCGCGATTTGAATGACTACATGACGGGCGTAATTTCAAAAAATCGATGACGCCGCCAGGCAAGCAAGCTACTTTTGCAAGATTGTGATCTTGCCATCGGCCTCCAGGAACGCGCATTTCATGTCGGCCAGCGGGCAGTCCGCTTCGCGCAACGCCTGTTCGACGTCGCCTGCCGCCACCCGGCATTTCCTGACGACCTTTTCAAAAATCTTGCCATCGCGGCCCAGCAGCACGGGCGTGCCATCGATCAGCTCGGCAATCTTGCGGCTGCGCGAGGTCAGCCAGGCAATCAGCATGTTCAGAGTCAGCAGGGTCAAGGCCAGCAGCAGCCCGCCCGGTATCGAATCGTCGCCGCCCGACAACGAGTTCGATACCGCCTCGCTGAGCAGCATCACCACCAGCAGGTCGAACGGCGTGAACTGCCCCACCGTCCGCTTGCCCGTCATGCGCATCAACAGCAATAGCGCGATATACACCAGCGCGGCGCGCGACACCAATTCCCACCACGGCACATCGAGTTCGAACATGGCATACCTCCATAGACAAGCTTGCCATATTTATACGCCAATTCAAAGCTCTGCCGTCGCACCGTTGACCTCGGCTGGCGCCAGCAGGGTCTCGCGGAAAATGCCCACCAGCGGGCGCAGGTTCACCTTGTGCCAGGCCGCCCACAGCGGCGTGCGGTAAGCGAACCACGGCAAGGCGCGCAGCACCACGCCGGCGGGCGCATGCTGGCGCAGGCTGTGCTGGATCATGGCCATGCCCAGCCCGGCCGCCACCAGCCCCAGGGCCGTCAGCGGTTCGGTCGCTTCCATGCGGATATCGGGCGTAAAACCGGCGCGGGCACAGGCGGCGACGAAATTATCATGCTTGAGCGCGCTTTCCTTGTGCAGCACGGCGATCCATTCCTGGCCGGCCAGGTCGCCAGGCGTCAACTCGATCTTGCTGGCCAGCGCATGCGTTTCCGGCATGGCCAGCAGCATCGGGTCGCTCAGCACTTGCACGCAGTCAAGATCAGGATCGCCCGGCAGCGGCGGCTCGCACAGCAGCGCAATATCGAGGCTGCGCTGGCGCAAGCCCTCCACCTGCTCGGCCGAGTGCATATTGTAGAGCGCAACATGCACGGCAGGCCGGCTCAGGCGCAGCGCCCGCAAGCCGTCCGGCAGCACGCCCGAGTGCATGGCATTCTCGATATAGCCGATGCACAGGCCGCCTTCGTCGCCCCTGCCGAGTCGCCTGGCCAGCGCTTCGAGCCGATTGCCGTGCGTCAGGAACGCCTGCGTTTCAGCCAGGAACGTGCGGCCGTCGCGCGTCAGGCGGATGCGCTGGGCATTGCGCTCGAACAGGGTCAAGCCCAGTTTGTCTTCGAGTTGTGCAATCTGCCGGCTCAGCGGAGACTGCGAAATATGCAAACGCTCGGCGGCGCGCCCCACGTGTTCTTCTTCGGCCACGGCGACGAAGTATTGCAACTGGCGGATATCGAGCACGTCAGACCTTCAAAGACTTAAGTTGCGCAAATTATGTCTTGGACAGGCTTAACTTGTCCAGCTATTCTGATTGCACTCACCAACACTTTCAAGGAAAACACCATGAGCATCAAACACCTGCTGACCGGCAAACTGGGCTTTGGCACCGCGCCACTGGGCAATATGTTCCGCAATATCCCCGAAGAAGAAGCGCTGGCCACGGTTGACGCGGCCTGGGACAGCGGCATCCGCTACTTCGATACGGCCCCCTTCTATGGCGCCGGCTTGGCCGAGTTGCGCCTGGGCGCGGCGCTGAAAAAACACCGCCGCGACGACTACGTGCTGAGCACCAAGGTCGGCCGCCTGATCCTTGACGAAGTGGAAGACCCGGCCAGCCGGGAACTCGGTGAAAAAGGCGGGCTGTTCGAGTTCGGCCGCCCGAACAAAATCGTCGACGACTACTCGTTTGACGCCACCCTGCGCTCGATCGAAGACAGTTTGAAACGCCTGGACACCGACCGCCTCGACATCGTCTGGGTGCATGACATTGCGCAGGACTTCCATGGCGACAACTGGCTGGCGCAATTCGAGATCGCCCGTACTGGCGCCTTCCGCGCACTGACCCGCTTGCGCGAAGAAGGCGTGATCAAGGCCTGGGGCGTCGGCGTGAACAAGGTCGAGCCACTGGAACTGACCCTGGGCCTGGCCGAGGCGCAGCCGGACGGCTTCCTGCTGGCCGGCCGCTATACCCTGCTCGACCATGAGCGCGCGCTGCAGCGCCTGATGCCGGAAGCTGCGCAGCAAAATGTCGATATCGTCGTCGGCGGCCCGTACAGCTCGGGCATCCTGGCCGGCGGCAGCCATTTCGAATACCAGCAGGCCTCGCCCGCCATCATTGCCAAAGTCGAGCGCATCAAGGCAATTGCCGCACGCCATGGCGTAAGCGTCAAGGCCGCCGCCCTGCAGTTCTCGCTGGCCAACCCGGCCGTGGCCGCCGTGGTCCCCGGCGCCAGCCGTCCTGGCCGCCTGGCCGAAGACATGGCCGCCCTGAACAGCGTGATTCCTGCCGCTTTCTGGCAGGAAATGCGCGCCGAACAACTGGTGGCCACTAACGCGCCACTGCCTGGCTGACAAAAGCGAACGGCCTGCTTGCACCGCAGCAGACTTTATGACAACAAACTTGTCAACCAACTCAAAACGGCGCCTGTCTGCTTCAGGCAGGTGCCGTATCGATACCCGCCAGCTGTGGTGTGCGGCGCAGCATTTTTACCGTGCCGCCTGCAGAGCTGGCCGGTATCCAATACAATAACGCTTGTGGCAACCCGTATCCGGGCGCGCTTCCCCACCCCGTCTCCACCCCTTACCGAACCTTAGAACATGCACTCTTCTGCAGACTCATTCATACCGCGCGTTAATGCGCCTTTTGGCGCTGGCTATGCCGACCTGGCCCTGGCCATCGGCGGCCTGGCGATCGGCACCGGCGAATTCGCCTCCATGAGCATTTTGCCCGTGGTGGCAGCCGACCTGGGCACGACCCTGCCGGAAATGAGTCACATGATCAGCGCCTATGCACTGGGGGTGGTGGTCGGCGCCCCGCTGATCACGATTTTTCTCGCGCGCATGCCGCGCCGGCTGATGCTGATCTGTTTGATGCTGATGTTCGCCGGCGGCAACCTGCTGAGCGCGATCGCGCCCAACTACGGCTTGCTGGTGGTGGCCCGTTTTGTGGCCGGCATCCCGCACGGCGCCTTTTTCGGCGTGGCCGCGCTGGTGGCCGCAGCCATGGCCGAACCGGACCGGCGCGGCCAGGCCGTTGCCCGCGTGCTGATGGGCCTGACAGTCGCCAATATCTTCGGCGTGCCGCTGGCCACCTATATCGGCCAGACCATGGGCTGGCGCCCGGCCTTCTTGCTGGTTGCTGCGCTGGGCCTGCTGACCATGCTGATGATGCGTATTTTCGTGCCGAAAGTCGCCGCTGGCGACTCGAGCCCGCGCCGTGAACTGGGCGTGTTCCGACGCCTGCAAGTATGGCTGACCTTGCTGATGGTGGCGGTCGGCTTTGGCGGCATGTTCGCCGTCTATACTTTCATTACCCCAACCTTGACGGAAATCACCAAGGCGACGCCACTGATGATCTCGGTCCTGCTGGCCGTAATCGGCGTCGGCATGACGATCGGCAATATGATCGGCGGCTGGCTGGCCGACCGCTCGCGCCTGTGGACCATTTTCGGCATGCTGGTGTGGAACGTGCTGGCCCTGATCGCCTTCAGCTACACCACCACCAATGTCTGGCTGACGGCGATCAACCTGTTTGCCATCGGCGCCGGCATCGCCGTGGCGCCAGCCGTACAGACGCGTCTGATGGACGTGGCTGGCGACGCGCAAACCGTGGCCGCCGCCCTCAACCACTCGGCCTTCAATATCGCCAACGCCCTGGGCGCCTGGGCCGGCGGCATCGCGATTGCCATGGGCGCAGGCCTGCAATCGACCGGCTGGGTCGGCGCCCTGCTGGCCTGCAGCGGTATCGTCGTGCTGGGCATCTCGGTGCTGGTGGAAAACCGCAGCCGCAACGTGGCGGGCGTGCAGCCGGCTTGATGATTTCAGGCGGGTCTGCTGATGTGTCAGAACATCATCAGACCAGCGCATTGACAATAGTTTTGGGGAGACTCAATCCAATGAGTCGCTCGGTCAAGCAAGCATAGGCATGGGGGCAGATGAAAAGCCCCGATGTCGCGCAGATCGCCTGCTCCGGCCTGTTGGGGCCATTGCGAAACAGGCACAACTCGCGGAGCACATTGCTCCAAATGCGTTTCAATGGCCCCGGAGCCGGAGGGCATAAAATACGAGCGCACATGATTCCAGACCTCCCGGTCGTTGGACCGGCAGGTTCACAACAAACTACCGTTAGTTGATCGTTGAAGATCTCAACTTTGCCAATCTGTCCTTCGCACGCGCATGCCCTTGCTTCGCTGCTTGACCATACCAGAATGCCGCAAGATTGCTGCGTTGCGCAGTGCTTAATCCATGCTCATATACAAAGCCCAATAAGTACTTTGCATTTGCATCTCCTTTCATCAATGCAGGCACTAGGAACTGACCGCCTTCAAGAATCTTGTCTACCTCATTTAGCCCATGCGCAGAGCCATTTTCAGCAGCAATGAGATACCAGTAAAGTGCCTCGGATGCATTCTTTTTTGTACCACGACCGATGGCATATAAAAATCCCAGCTTTTCTTGCGCTTCCGGCAAGCCCTGCTTGGCTGCCTTGTTTGACAAATCAAAACACAGTGCATCATCTTTGACCACTCTTCGCCCTGAGCAATACGAAAGCGCCAATTCTTGTTGCGCATATGCCAGCCCCTGTTGAGCAGACTTTTTTAACCAATCGATTCCCAATTGATTTTTTTCAAGCCGAAGATAATCGTACGCTAATGCATATTGCGCGAGTGCATTACCATTTTCGGCCAGGCTTTCAAGGGTGATGGAATCTCCGATTTCAAGCTTAATCAACTCCACCATATCTTCGCTCTTGCCGTGATCGGTTAATTTCTTCCGCCAGTATAGAGCCTTTTCCCGGTTTTTTTCTACACCATCTCCATACTGATTGGCATGCGCCATATCTCGTTGAGAGACGTAATGGCCATTTTTTGCAGCCTTTTCAATCCACTTTGATGCAAGCGCTTTATCCTCTGCATAATTTACTCCGCGCGCGTATTCATACCCAAGCTTGAACTGAGCATTTCTGTCTCCTGCTGCCGCCACTCTCTCAAGCCATTCCGGTACCGTCCTTGCAAGTGCGAGGAAACGTTGAGCATCAACTTGTCCCTGTCGAGCCGCCATGTTTGCCCATAAGTCCGCTTTTTTTTCGTCAGGTTTGACTATCACTGTCTCGCCGTAATAGCTTGTTGCATACATCCAGCCAAGAATATATTGTGCATCGCGATGGCCATTGTTGGCGGCTTCCGCATACCAGCGATATGCCTCATCCAGACTTGCAGGCATGCCTAAACCAATTTCATACATTGTCGCCAAGGAATATTGAGACTCAGAATCACCTTCGCGCGCGCCTTTTCCAAACTCGCTCATGGCTTTTTTATAATTTCCAGCGGTCAGTGACGCTTGTCCTGGCACAAAATCAGCGAATGCAGAGGACATGGTCATGGCAAGGACAAAAGATGCCAATCCTGCTTTAAAGATCGATTTTCTTGGCTTCATGAATATTTGAATGTAGCGGTTATAAAGCCGTTTGCCATTTTTAGTGATTGGATTGACGCTGGCAGAAAAATTTTCTGCTAAGTAATCGTCATGAAATTATTGTGAAGTTATGAAGAACAGAACCGGATGCTACGAAGTGCAAGCAATGCTAGCAGTTGGCAACACAGCAAAGCGCCGGTTATGAAAGTCAAAAAATCACAGGAATTTATTGGGGGGGTTACTTAACTACGAATGCTTTGTGTAACTCCCTGCACCAATGATTAAAGTCACTGACAAAATCAGATACTGGCCAGCGGTGCGCAGCATAACATGTTGCGTATCGGGAAAATCCACATAATCTCACGCCTGTCCGTAGCCTCAGGTAACTCGGTACAGCAGTTGTACCGCAATCAGCAGCAACTCCCGATCGTCAAGTTGCCCCAAGTAAGGTTTCACTCTGAAATGATTGCGCGGCTGGCGCGCGATTTTCTCGGGCGAGTCGTCCAGTATCGTGATGTCTTCCACCGCATACCCCTGGCCCCGCACGTTGCGCAAGTCCTTGAGGTACACATAGCCATTCGAGCGCACGTCGACGCGCTGCACGCAGCGTTCCACGGCCCAGGCAAATTTCAATTCGAATTCGCTGCCGAAAACCTGCGCCACCACCGCATCGACATACGCGCGTGAAGAAGACGACCACACCCCGAAATCATACAATGACTGCGTGGCCGTCAATAATGCCTGCAGATACGGGCGCTGGTAGACAAAATACTGGCCGCATATAAAATCCGCAGCTTGCGCAAGTTGCACCGCGCTGGCATGCATCAGCGTTTCGTCAAGATCAAAAATCAGCAGTTTGCGCGTCATTCAGGCCTTGCCTGCGAAGCACCGTGCTAGGCCTATCCCCAGCAGCAATCCCAGGCATGGGCCACCAGCCCAGACCAGTGCTACCCATGGCGTCAGCGTGGCAGGAAATTGCTCGAAGAAAGTAGTTGCCAGGCTCAGGCCAAGCAGTGCCAGGGCCAGCGTCAGCGGCCTGCCCCTGGCGATCCTGGCGGCGATCGCTCCGGCAAGCAGCGAACCAAGAAAAATCGCGGCCTGCTGCGCGTACCAGACGGAAGGGCCGCCATTGCCGATACCCGTCGCCAGCACGCCCAAGGGCAGCACGGTTTTCAGCACCAGTTGCACCAGCCAGCCGAGCACCGCTGCCTGCCAGATCGAGGGTTTGAGGGGAATTTCTTCTACAGAATATTCGTTCATGTCAGGCCCATTTTTCATGCTGCGCGGCTATTATCAGAATGAACAGTATATATAATCACATATGGTTTGGTGAGGAAACAATCCCTGGATGCGCCCGCCAGACCCACTGCTTCCGGCTTTTTCAGCAATCACGAAGGGTATGTCATCAGCATGCAAGAACAGTATCCAGAAATTCCCATCCGCCAGAAGAAGCATGGGCAGCGAAGAAGGAAGCGTCACCGGTGCGCATCCAGTGGGATCGGGAACGCGATTTGCTGCTGCAGCCGCAAGCGCACCGCGCGATACAGATCGGCCTCGGCAAGGAGGCCGTTGCACGCTATGTCAATCAATGGATATGCGGCATCAGCGACGTGACGCCATTGGCGCACGAAATACACGCACTGGTTCAGCAACAGCGCTTCGATGAGGCCAGAGCCAGGCTGCCGGTCGAACGGCCCTGGCGATAAAGCCGGCATGAAAGCACTGTTGCCTGCGCGCCGCCGATTCAGGGCGCGGCGGCGGCCATCGCCTCTACCAGCTGCCGGTTGAACTCTGCCGGCTCCTCCATCTGCGGCGCATGGCCCATGCCCGGGAACACGATCAGGCGGCTACCGGGAATCAGGGCGGCGGCCTGCTTGCCCAGCACCGCATAGTTGCCCAGTTTTGCCTTCACCTCGGGCGGCGCGATATCGCTGCCAATCGCCGTGGTGTCGGCGTCGCCGATCATCAGCACGGTTGGCACCGTCAGCTTGGGGAACTCGTAGATCACTGGCTGGGTAAAAATCATGTCGTAGATCAGCGCCGAATTCCACGCCACCACTTTCTTGCCCGGTCCCTGGTTCATGCCGGCCAGCATGTCGACCCAACGCTCGTATTCGGGTTTCCAGCGCCCGCCATAGTAGGTCGCTTTTTCATAGGCGCGCACGCTGTCGGCCGTCATTTTCAGTTCACGTTCGTTCCACTGATCGACGGTGCGAAATGGCACGCCCAGCGCCTTCCAGTCTTCCAGGCCGATCGGGTTGACCATTACCAGCTGCGACACCGCTTGCGGGTACATCAGCGCGTAGCGCGTGGCCAGCATGCCGCCCGTCGAATGGGCCACCAGCACGGCGCGCTCCACGCCCGCCTGTTTCAGCAGGCCGGCCGTATTGGCGGCCAGTTGCTGGAAGGTGTATTGATAGTGCGCCGGCTTGCTCGACGCGCAAAAGCCGATCTGGTCCGGCGCGATCACGCGGTAGCCGGCGCTGCTCAGAGCGGTGATCTGGCTGTCCCAGGTGGCGCCGCAGAAATTTTTGCCGTGCATCAGCACCGCTGTCCTGCCATTGGCTTTTCCGGTCGGTGCCACGTCCATATAGGCCATCTGCAACTGCTCGCCCTGCGAGGTAAACCTGTAATGCCGGACCGGATGCGGATAGCTGAACCCCTCGAGCTCGGGGCCATAGGTGGCGGCAGCATGGGCCGGCGAGAAGGTGGTGGCCAGCAGCAGGCTGGCCAGGATGGAAAGACGACGCGTCATCGTTGAGTGCTCCCGGAAAATGGCGAGCTGCCAGTCTAACCGATGTCGAATGCGGCGTCGCCGCGCAGGGCAAACGGCACCGCCCTGGCCCAGCGGTTCGACGACAGCGAAAACGCCAGCGACCTTACCTGATGGTACCAGCCGGCCGGCACATACAGCATGTCGCCCGGTTCGACCAGGCACTCGATCATGCTGGCCTGGCGCGCCAGCGGAAAGCGTTCGTAGTCGGGCGCTTCCGGGTCGAACGGCGAGCCGAACAGGATCGCGTTCGCTTCGCGCGGATACAAGAATTCGTCGTGATGCGGCGGCGACAAAATGATGCGCTTGCTGCCCCATACCTGCGCGAACAGATTGTCGTCGTAGTCGCAGTGCAGCGGCGTGACCGTGCCGGCCGGCCCCAGCCAGTAGCGCGGCGGGCCGATCTTGTCGAAATACGCCGGCCAGTGGCACAGGCTGTTCAGTTCGCGCAGTTCCAGGTTGCCCAGGTACGGCGGCAAGTCGTGCACGCCCTGCGCCACCAGGTCCAGGTAGTCCAGCATCGACATGTCCTGCATCGCCCGGTCGGGCGCGAACGCCGTATTGATATAGTCGCCCACGCGCGCCCGCACGGGCAGGTGGCTGTAGCGCTCGCGCAAGGCCAGCGGCGTCAGCTGGCACAAGGGCCAGCGCTTTACCGCGCCCGCCATCAGGAACGGCAAGCCTTGCGCGGCCAGCGCGCGGAAACGGGTCGCGTCCAGCGGCCCCACGCGGGGCACTTCGGTGATAACCGGCAGGCTGCGCGCGACGCGCTTGATGGCTACGCGCATGGCGTCGATGGACGCCACGCCACGCACTTGTGCGTCTTTCTGTTCGCGCGATTGTTTCTTGGCGAGTATTTCTTCAGCGGTCGTGGGAATGGCGCTGCGCGGCGGCAAGCGTTGCTGCAAAGGCGTTTTTTCTATCGGCATATTCTTGAAAGGTGATTCATGCCGGCCTGGCGGCCAGCATCTTTTGCAGTACCGCATCGAGCTCGACAAAGTCGACCGGCTTGGTCAGGTGCAGGTCAAAGCCGGCGTCCGAAGCCAGCTTGCGGTCCTTGTCCTGCCCCCAGCCGGTGACGGCCACCAGGATGGTGCCGCATCCGCCAGGCTGGCCGCGCAGATGGCGCGCCACTTCATAGCCGTTCATGTGCGGCAGGCCGATATCGAGCAGCACCACATCGGGCGCGAACGCGGCGGCCATCGTGATGCCGGACGGGCCATCATAGACCGTGCCCACTTCATAGCCCAGCAGTTCGAGCGCCATCGCCAGGGTGTCGGCGGCGTCGGCGTTGTCGTCGATCACCAGCACCTTGCCAACGCGCGGGCCGGCCTGCAGCTGGTGGCTGGCCGGCGCCGCGGCGGCGACTGGCGGCGCGGCCGGCAACGGCAGGCGCAAGGTGAATTCGCTGCCCTGCCCCACGCCGGCACTGCGCGCGCTGACGCTGCCGCCATGCAGCTGCGCCAGGCCGCGCACCAGCGACAGGCCGATGCCCAGGCCACCCTGGGCGCGCGACAGGGCCGGCTCCAGCTGCGAGAACATGTCGAAGACCGTCAGCAGATGCTCGGGCGCGATGCCGATGCCCGAGTCGCGCACGGTGATCACGACTTCGCCGCCGCTGCGCGCCACGCTCAGCCAGATGCGCCCGCCGGCCGGCGTGTACTTGACGGCATTGGTCAGCAAATTGGCGATCATCTGCGACAGCCGCGTGGCGTCCGCATCGAGCCAGATGGCATCGTCGGGCTGCTCCACCTGCAGCGTGTGGCCGGCCTTGTCCGCCATCGCCGCCACGCTGTGCAGCGCCAGCTCCAGCACCGGCGCCAGTTCCACGCTCTGGCGGCGCAATTCCAGCCGCCCCTGGGTGATGCGCGATACCTCCATCAGATCGTCGACCAGATGCGTCATGTGGCTGACCTGCCGCCCCAGCACTTCGCGCGCCCAGCGCAGCTGTGGGTCGTCGAGCTGCACCAGGTTCAGCACTTCAAGCACATTGCGGATCGGTGCCAGTGGATTGCGCAGTTCGTGCGCCAGGGTGGCGAGAAATTCGTCCTTGCGCCGGTCGGCTTGCGCCAACTGCGCGTTCAGGGCGCTGGCGTCGCTGCGCGCCAGTTGCAGGTGCTGCTCGTACTTGCGGCGGTCGGTGGCCACGAACACGGCGATCTCGTCATACTGCACCTCGCCATGCTTGCGCCGCACCGCGTTGAACAGCATCGGCAGCTTCTCGCCCTGGCACTGGCGCACGTCGAGCAGCACTTCGGCCACGCTGCCCTGCACCTGCATCAGCGGGCGCCAGTGGGTCTGGTGAAACACGCGCCCGCCGATGCTCAGCAGGTCCTGCAGTTTCTTTGCGCTGACCAGTTCGTGCTCGGCATAACCGAGCCAGCCGCAGAAAGTGGCGTTTGCCCTGAGTATGGTGCCGTCGGGGGCGCACAGCAGCAGGCCGCAGGCGGCGTGCTGGAACAGGGTCTCGGCATCGGGCAGGAACGTCACGTTGCGGCGTCGCTTCAGAGACGCAGGCCGTCGAGAAAGGCGCGGATCGGCGCATGGCAGGCTTGCGGCGCGCTCATGTGCGGGCAATGACCCATGTTCTCGATCACTTGCAAGGTACTGTGCGGCAGGTTGGCGCGCAGGTAGTCGCCGACCGGCATGGGCGCGATAAAGTCGTCATCGCACTGCACGATCAGGGCCGGCGTGGTGTTCTGTGCCAGGTCGGCGCGGTGATCGGACAAAAACGTGGCGCGCGCAAAATGCAGGGCGATGGCCGGGTCGGTGCGGCAAAAGCTTTGCGCCAGCTCCTGGCCCAGCGCGGGCTGTTCGGGCGTGCCCATGATGGTCGGCGCCATGGTGCTGGCCCAGCCCAGGTAGTTGCTGTCCATGGCACCCAGCAGGTCGTCGATATCGGCACGCGAGAAGCCGCCATGGTAATTAGTGTCGGGATCGTCGATATAGCATGGCGACGGCGCCAGCATGATCTGTGCGGCAAAATATTGCGGTTCGGCGATCGAGGCCAGCATGGCTGTCATGGAACTGACCGAGTGGCCGATGCAGATCACCGGCCCGTCGCTTACCGCCTTGACCACCTGCAGCAAATCGTCCGCATGCGCGTGCAGGCTGGAATAACTGTCGAAATCATAGGCAGTCAAATCGGAACCGCCGCTGCCGACCAGGTCGAACAACACCGTGCGGTAGCGGTCGCGGAACATCGGCTCAAGGTAGCGCCACATGGTCTGGTCGCAGCCAAAGCCATGCGCGAAGACGATGGTGGCAGTGTTCGCTCCTTCTGCCAGAGTTGTGGGTTGGTTGATGCGGATATTGTTGCGCTGCTCGATACGCATGCCGGTCTCGCCTTATATTGACTGTAAAGAATGGCCCTGGCCCTCGGCGGCATCTTAACATGGGGCACGGCAGGTTGCTTGCCAAACCGGACCCCGCAGCGGATAATGAGAACGATTCCCATTAATTAAATTTCAATCAATCCAATCACCTGCGTTGCGTGCACTGCCACCGACGCGCCCGTGTTTCTAAAGACTGTTACCGCATGCGCGCTTTCTGGACCGTTGTACACCGCTGGGCCGGCCTCACTGTCGCCCTTTTTCTGATCGTTGCAGGCCTGACGGGCGCCATCACTTCCTGGGACCATGAACTCGACGAATGGCTGAACGCCGACATCATGGAAACGCCAGGCCGCGGCCCGCTGCAGCAGCCCTTCGTACTGGCGCAAAAAGTGGCTGCGGCCGATCCGCGCGTGGAAGTCAATTACATTACTCTGGGCCTGGAAGAAGGCCATGCAGCGCAGTTCCTGGTGCGGCCGTTGACCGATCCGGCCACCGGCAAGCCCCATGTGCTCGACTACAACACCGTCTACGTGGACCCGGTCACGGCGCAGATCACCGGCACGCGCGACTCGACGGCCATCTCGCTGTCGCGCCGCAGCCTGATGCCCTTTTTGCGCCACCTGCACTACAGCCTGCACGTGCCGGCCTTCTGGGGCACGGACCGCTGGGGCTACTGGCTGATGGGCACCGTCGCGCTGGTCTGGCTGCTCGACAGCGTGGTGGCGTTTTATCTGACCACGCCGCGCCGCCTGCGCGCCCGCGCGCCCGACGAAGCGCCGCCGCACCGCAGCCCCGCCACCTGGTGGCAGCGCTGGAAACCATCGTGGCTGCTGCGCTGGGCCGCCGGCGGCTACAAGCTCAATTTCGACCTGCACCGCGCTGGCGGCCTGTGGGTGTGGGCCATCATTATCGTGGTGGCGTTTACCTCGTTCTCGCTGAACCTGTACCGCGAAGTGTTTTATCCGGTAATGTCGCTGGTCTCGAAAACCACGCCAGGCCCGTATGAAACCCAGACGCCGGCGCCGTTCGGCACCTATGTGAAACCGGTGATCGGCTTCGAGCAGGCGGTCGCCATCGCCAGCAAGGAAGCGGTCCGGCGCGGCATCACCTCGCCGATCGGCGGCATTTATTATGGCGGCGACTATTCCTTCTATAACGTCTCGTTCTTTGATGCGGCCGACGAATTCGGCGCCGCTGGCATGGGCTTGTCCAACTTGTATGTGGACGGCATGAACGGCAGCATTATCGGCCAGCACAAGCCTTGGGAAGGCACGGCCGCGGACGTTTTCGTGCAGCTGCAATTCCCGCTGCACTCGGGCCGCATCCTCGGCATGCCGGGACGCATTCTGATGTCCTTCATGGGCGTGATGGTGGCCATGCTGTCGGTCACCGGCATCGTTATCTGGGAACGCAAGCGGCGCTCGCGCCGGCTGCAGGCCAAAAAGCTGTTGAAACCCGCGTAAGGCGGTAAAAAACTCCACTCGGCAGGCCGCGTCCGCGGCTTGCCACACCTTTCCCCTCTCTGCAGCCATTCGGCCAAATGCAATTGCCTTGCAATAATATTGCACGTCGATTATCATTGCTTTTTAAATGCAAATTACTTGCGTTTAAGTCTCCCTCCTCTCCCACTTTTCAGAGTAATCAATGCGCCATCACGCCCTTGCAGCTGCCATCCTGTCCACTTTTCCATACGCTTATGCCGCAGATGAGACCATCCTGCAGACCATCAATATCCAGGCCGAGCGGCCATCAGGCATCGACAGCGTCGTGGTTGTAGAGAACAAGCAGGCCCGGAACAGGACATTGGGCGACATGCTGGAACAGGTCTCGGGCGTGCAAAGCAGCGCCTTCGGGCCGAATGCCGGCGCGCCAGTGATCCGCAGCCTGTCCGGCAGCCGCGTGCAGATACTGGAAGACGGCCAGTCGATCATGGGCATGAATGCGCTCAGCGGCGACATCAATATTCCGTTCGATCCGCTGTTCGTGCGCAGTGCCACCGTCAACAAATCGTCCGATAGCGTGCGTTTTGGCGGCAATGCGATTGGCGGCAGCGTCGACGTCGATTCGGGACTCATTTCCAGGAAGATGGAAGAGCAGGAAAAGGAGGTGGAACTGGTGCTGCGCAAGGGTTTCAACAACGCCGACGCCCAGGGCCTGCGGCTGAACTTCAACGACCAGAAGCACTTTTCAACGAATGTGCAGCTGTCGTTCCAGAAGATCTCGCACTACACCATTCCCGGCAACAGCAAGGCATCGGTGTGCGACAGCCAGCTGTTTCCGGCCAAGGGCGGCGTCAACACCTTTTTGGCCGACAGCTGCCAGAAAGAGGCACGCATCCAGCAGGTCTACAACAAGTCCTCGCAGCCGTATATCGATCAGTTCATGACGGAAAACCCGGATTGGGCCGATGGTGCTTTTTCGTTTTATACCAATAACCCCACCTCGGTCTGGCAGCGCAAGACGTATGTGAATCCCGTCAACCCGGCCTACGTTCCAGGCACGCCAACCACGGTGCAGAACAAGATCAACCGCGATGTGACGCCCGACTACCACGGCACCCTGGGCAACAGCTATTCCAGCAATGCCCACTTTGCGGTCGGCACGACCTACTTTTTCGAGCGCGGCTATGTGGCGGCCAGTGTCGACAGCAAGGAAAGCAAGTACGGCGTGCCGGGCTTTTCGATGGAAAACTTGTCCTTCGGTGCCGACTATGGCCAGGCGATGCCGGTCGGCGTGGTGATCAGGCAGGACAAATATGCGCTGGAGGCCAAGCTGCTTGATCCCGTGCCGTACTTTGAAAGCGCGCAATTGCGCGTCTCGCGCCTGAATAACGCCTCGGGCGAACGCCTGGGCGCCAGCAAGGCCAATGACTACCAGTTCGACACCAATCAAGCCGAACTGCTGCTGGCGCAACGGCGCGCCGGTCCCTTGAGCGGCCTGCTTGGCATCAGCCACCAAGCCAGGGATATCGCCGGCAGCGGCGCGCAACTGTACCTGCCCGACGTGACGACAAACAGCAGCGCCCTCTTCCTCAAGCAGAACCTGGACGTCGACTGGGCCTCGTTCGACGCCGGCTTTCGCCATGAACGGGTGAAGCACGAGATCGAGGACAGCGCATTCAAGACCTCGCGCAATGCGAAAAATACCAAACTCGATGACCGGGACTTCAATCTGAACAGCTATAACCTCGGTGCTTCAACCGAACTTGGCCGCCTGTTCGGCGCCAAATTGCGCTACTCATCGTCGCAGCGCGCGCCCGAAGTCAACGAGCTGTATGCCAGCAATCGCCACTATTCGATCATGACCCAGGAAGAAGGCAACCAAATGCTGAAGGCAGAACGCGCCAAAACGACCGAACTCACCATGCTGTTCGGCAACCGCGGCTTCAAGGCCTCGGCGACGGCCTATGAGATGAAGTACGCGAACTACCTCTACCTTGGCCACTCGGGCCTGCAAACTGCGAACCGCCTGCCGTTAAAATACTGGAAGCAGACCGATACCACGGTCAAGGGCTTCGAGGTCGATGTGTCGCAGCGCCTGGACCTGGGCGCCTACGGCAAGCTGGACCTCTCGACATTTGCCGACCTGGTCAAGAACAAGGCCGACAATCCGGACTCGCTGCGCGCGCATAACGACGGCGAATATCTGCCCAATATGCCGACCAACCGCTACGGCGCCAATCTGCTGTGGCAGAACCAGGGCTGGAAGAGCAGCCTGTCCGGCACCCGCTACGACAAGCAGAAGTACCTGGGCAAGAGCGTCAGCGACGAAGTGCCGCTCGACGGCTACACCATGGTGAACTTCCAGCTCAGCCGCGCATTCCAGCTGGCCAATTCGAGCATCAGGGAGATCGAGTTGTTTGTCAGCGCCTCCAACCTGCTTGATGAAGATGCGCGGCCACACAACTCGCCGCTGAAATATATCGCGCCTTTGCCAGGCCGGGGGTTTCAGCTGGGGGTGACGGGCAAGATCTGATCATCGCCAGTCAGGCGCCGGCGTGCGCCTTGGCGGCCAGCGCCAGCAGGCTTTCTACACGATTGCCATCGCAGCACACCGGCACGCCATCGCCGAACTCGGGCGCAGTCAGGCGCGTCAGCACCGAGCCGGGCGGCATTTCCACGGCCAGGCGCGCGCCCCTCTCCCAGGCCAGGCGTACGGTGTCCATCCAATGCACGCGCCGCGCCATGTTCGAGGCCAGGCTGTCGCGGATGAGGGCCGGGTCGAACAGGGTGCGCGCGGCGCTGCTGCTCAGATAAACCAGCGCCGGCCTGCGTAATGTCACCGTGTCGAAAGCGGCGCGCAGTTGCTGCGCGGCCGCGTCGAACAGCGGGCTATGCGAAGGCACGCTGACGGCCAGTCGTTCGGCCTTGCTGGCGCCATGGTCCAGCGCCAGGGCCATCACGGCCTGCAAACCGGCTTCGCTGCCGGCAATCGCGATCTGGCGCCGCGCGTTCAGGTTGGCGACATGGACCGGGCACGCCTCCGTGTGCACGCTGGCCACCAGCGGTTCAAGCTGCGCCAGCTCCAGGCCGACAATCGCCGCCATGCCGTAGCCGCTCGGGTAGCTTTCCTCCATCAACTGGCCACGCCGCGCCACCAGCTGCACGGCGTCGGCAAAATCGAGCGCGCCGGCCACCACCGCCGCCGGATATTCGCCGATCGAAAAGCCGGCCACCATCTGCGGCACGGCGCCCTGATTCTCAAGCGAACGGGCCATCGCCACGCCGGCGATCAGCAAACACAGTTGCACCGCACGCGTCGAAGCCAGCGCGACGGCGGTATCGAGCAGCAGCGGATCATGGCCCAATACTTCGGCCGCTTCTGCAAGCGTATCGGTCACCGCAGCGTCATTCGGCAACGCATGCAGCATGCCGGGGCGTTGGGCGCCCTGCCCGGGAAAGGTAAACAAGACGCTCATACAGGCTCCCATGGCGTGGCCGTCAGCAGCGGCCCCCGGTTCGTCTTCAACAGGATATTCTTGCGCCCGGCCGCCCATTCGGCATACGCAAAGCCGCCATGGCCGGTGTCGATCTGCAGGTCGAGCCGGCAGCCGGTAACGGTGGCGGCAATCGCGCGCAAGGCTTCCGTTTGCGCCGCATCGGGTGTTACATCGATGCGCAGCACCAGGTCCAGGTCGCTGTCGGCGCGCAGCACCGGCAAGCTGCTCGCCAGCGCAAAACCGGCGCCGCCGGTCGGACCCCAGGCCCAGCCGGTGGCGTCCAGCAGCGGCGCCACCGTGCGCAGGGCCGCCAGCGCGGCGCAATCGTTGCCGTCAACCGGCAGGGCCGACAACATTTCCGGCGTCACGCAACGCAGTACCCTGGCCGCCTCGATCTCGCAGGCATGGCGCTCGCTGCGCACTGCGCCACGCAGTCCCACCGGAATGCGTCCTGGCGCGACCATGGCACGGCGCACTACCACTGGCGCCTGCCGCAGCCAGTCCCGGCTGGCCCACGATGGCGCCGAAGGCACGCTATCGAGCCATAGCAAGTCATGCGCCCGGTAGCCGTGCATCAGGCCACCACTGCCTTGACGGCAAAGAACAGCAGCGATGGTCCCAGCAAACAACCGAGGCCCGTATGAAACGTCGCCACCAGCGCGCCATACGGCACCAGCCTGCGGTCGGTGGCGGCCAGGCCGGCCGACACGCCGGAAACAGTGCCGGCCAGGCCGCCGAACACCATCGCCGAACGCGGCGTTTTCAGGCGCAGGAAGCGCGCGGCGGCCGGCGTGCCGACCATCACCAGGATCGCCTTGATCAGGCCTGCGGCGATACTGAGCGCCATCACGTCGGAGCTGGCGCCAATCGCAGCACCAGTCACGGGGCCGACAATATAGGTGACGGCGCCGGCGCCGATGGTGGTCATGCTGACGGCGTCCGAATAACCGAAGGCGTAGGCGATGCATGCGCCGACCAGGAACGGCAGCACCACGCCCAGCATCAGCGCCACCACCCCGATCAGGCCCGCCTTGCGCGCCTCGGTGGCCTGCACTTCGAAGGCCGTGGCAACAATAGCGAAGTCGCGCAGCATGGCGCCGCCCATCAGGCCGATGCCGCGAAACAGCGACAGGTCGGCCAGTCCCTTGTGGCCGCCACTCTGGATGCCGCCCCAGTAGGCCAGCCCCAGGCCGATCACGATGGCGATGGCCGAGCCATGCACACGGCCCATGGTCAGGTATTTGGACAAGGCCACCGACAGCAGCATGATCAGGCCGACAAAGGCAAACGCGGTCACCAGGCCGTTATGGACGGCGGCTTTTTCAAAGATTTCAAGCATGACGGTGCTCCTTTGCCAGTATCGAGTCGGCTTCGGCGGCGGCAATCGCGGCCGGGCTTTCCATGCGGTTGATCAGCGAGATCACGCCGGCGCAGATGACCACCGAACCGATGGCGGCCAGCAAGGCAACCGGTCCACCGCGCAGCGCCGCCACCACATCCTGCTGGGCCGCCATGGCGACCACCACCGGAATATACATGGCGCCCCAGTATTCGACGCCACGCTCGGTCATCTGCGGCATCCACTCGCGCCGCTGCATGTACAGCCGCGCGCAGATCAGCAGCAGCATCGCAATGCCGACCCCGCCGACATTGGTTTTCACGCCCATCAGCTGCCCGAGCAAATCTCCCAGGAAGATGCCGAGCAAATGGCACAAGGCCAGTAATGCGGTTCCGTAAATGATCATGGTACTGTCTCCGTTATGAGTATGGGAATGACTTTTGCGTCTTCTCTTTGCTACCCTTGCCACTGCTGTTGCAATACCTCCCTCACCTTTGCCGATGCCTGTCGGTGTGGCGCGCCAAGGCGGCTGGCCAGGCCGCGTTCGGGGTCCAGGCGGATATCGGCCAGCGCCGCCTGCAGGCTCGCTTCCACCTGCGCAACATCCTCTGCCGACGGTGCATCGGGCTGCGCCACGCTCAAGGTCTGCCACAGCAAACCCAGCGTCGCGTAGTTCTTGATGTCATAGGCCATCGGCGCAATGGTCTCGGCCAGTGCTTCCAGCGCTTCCACGGTGCGCAAGGTAATGCGCGCGGCCGAGGCCTTGCCCATGGCATGTACCATCACCTGCGGATCATCAAACGCGATCAGGCGGTTGGCCTGGTAGCCATGCGCCAGGAAAGCGCCGGACATGGCCTTGCCGACGATCAGGCCGATGACAGGGTGGCCGGCCAGCCGCGCTTCGGCGTAAGCACCCGCCGCGCCGGCCAGCGCCTGGTGGATGCCGTAGGCTTCTTCGCGCCGGCCATAGGCCTGGCTGGCGACGTCGATCACGGCGACAATCGGCCGCTTGACTGGCAGCGCGTGGTCCTCGATCACCACCTGCTGCACCGCGCGCGCCAGCTGCCATCCTTCGGCCAGGCCGATTTCGCCGGTGCGCGCCCGCGTAAAACGGTTGTTGGGGTCGGGCAGCACGGCGATATAACGGGCGGCGCTGCCGGCCAGCTGCGCGTCGACCACCCGCACCGATGGTGGGTAGTCAGGCAGCGGCGTGGCATTGCCGGTCAATGCGGCCAGCCAGATGGCGCCGCGGCTGGTATTTGTGGTGCGATTCATGATGCGGCTCCTTTGCTGTAGATGCTGCGCACGGCGTCCGGCGTGGCTTGCTCGGCCGCGTCGACCTCGGCCAGGCGCGCCAGGAAATGGCCGGCACGGTCGCTGCGATGCTGCTGCGGCACGCCGCGTGCAAACAGTTCGGCGACCGTGGCGCGGATCTGCGCCGTGTCGTCCCCGACGTAAGCGTCGGCCAGGCCGGTGTCAAAGCGCTGCTCGCCGCCCGTCAGGCTCCAGATGAACGGCTTGTTGCGCGAGTCGAATTCCTGCACGCCGGCCTCCTGCTCGATCACCGCCGGGCCATTGAGGCCCAGCCGCGCCTCGCGCGTTACCACCAGATAGCTGCACAGGCCGGCCGCGATCGACATGCCGCCGTAGCAGCCCACGGTGCCGGCGGTAATCCCGATCACCGGCTGGTAGCGGCGCAGGTCGACAATCGCCGCCTGGATCTCGGCAATCGCCGCCAGGCCCAGGTTGGCTTCCTGCAGCCGCACGCCGCCGGTTTCAAACAAAATCACGGCTCGCGTCGGTATGCCCTTGCGGTTGTCCTGCGCCGCCAGTTCCAGCGCGCCGGCGATCTTCGCGCCACCGACTTCGCCCATGCTGCCGCCCTGGTAGCCGCCCTCGATCGCCAGCACCACGGCCGGCTGGCCGTCGAAGCGGCCCTTGGCCACCACCACGCCATCGTCCGCCTGGGCGGTCACGCCCTGCTGCGGCAGCCAGGGCGAACCGAGACCGCAGAATGGATCGAGCAGTTCGCGCATGCTGCCAGGGTCCAGCAAGGCTTTGGCCCGGCTGCGCGCACCGCGTTCGATAAAGCTGTCGCGCTCCAGCAATTGCTTCAATGTGCTCATGACTGCCCCTCCTGCGTGGTTTCTTCAAACGCCTGTTCGATGCGCATGCGCACCACGCCCGGCGTGGCGCCGCAGTCGTTGATCACGATGCTGGCCGCCGGCAGCAGTTCGCCCGTAAATACGCGCGCCAGCAGCGCATCCCACACCGCCCCCTTGCCGTCGACCGAGGTATGCACGACGATGCGCGTCTCGCCGGCAATGCCCGGCTGCAGCAGCACTTCCAGGTCGCCCGAACCGACCACGCCGGCCAGGGCGCGCCCGGCAGCCGGCTGCCCGGCCGGGAATGCATAGTCACGCTTTTCCATCTTGTTCTCCTTCTTCCAGGCTATCGAGAAACAGCGTGGCCGCCAGCAGGTCGGCCGCGCCACCAGGCGACACATTCAATCCCAGCACATTGGCTTCCAGCGCCAGCAGCGCCTCGGTACCCGGCTGCGTGCCGGCGCCACCAGCCGCCAGCACCTGCGCCGCACCGGCCTGCACTGCCAGCAGGGCCGCCACGCCGCCGCGCGACAGCACGCAGGTGTCGTCCAGGCTGGCCACGATCGTCAGCAAGGCATTCAGCCGCGCCGTGGTTTCGTTGTCGCCGCGTGCACGCGCTGATCGCAAAGCCGGCAAACCGGTGTCGAGCACGTGCGGAAAACCGGCCAGCGCCTGGCCGCGCGCGCCACCGACGTGATACTGGCGGCAAGCAAGCTGGCCCTTGTTGCCGGTCTCGCCGGGGGCGCCACGGTCGGTCAACCGCGCCAGAGCGCCGGCCCGCGCCGCCACGGCCTGCGGCGCCAGCGATGCACCGCGCGCCTGCAGTTGCGCCGCCGCCGTCACCAGCAGGCCCAACGCCCAGATCGCGCCGCGATGCGTATTGACGCCGCCGGTGGCCGCCATCATCACCGCCTCGCCCTCGCGGCCAATGGCGCCGATGCGCTGGCGCAGCTGGTCGTCGTCCTGCTCTTCCGCTCCCGCCTCGGCCATTGCCTCGAATACGGGCTGCAGCGCGCAGGCGGAATGGCACATCAGCGCCCAGTTCAGGTCCACGTGCGCGCCACGGCTGCGCAGGTCGACCAGGCCAGGCTTTGGCGTCAGGGTCACTTCGTCGAGCAGCGCCTGCAGCACCTGGTGCGCCAGCGCCGTGGTGTTCTTCGTTGTCATCATGGTGTTCATTACCAGCTCCTGAATTTGGCGGGCGGTTGATACAGGCCGTCGGACCATTCGACCAGGTCGGCGATGCTTTTTGCGGCCAGCAGCGAGCGGTTCGCTTCGCCGCGCTGCACGCCGATATCCTCGGGCAGCGCGATCAGGCCGTCGCTGCGCAGTTTGGCCGTGGTTTTCGGGTCGTGGCGCAGGCCGATCGGCGTGACGCCAGCCACCGCTGCCAGCATGGCCTTGCGTTCGTCGAGCGAGCGCGCCTTGTACAAATACGCGACGCCTTCCTCGGTCAGCACATGGGTCACGTCGTCGCCATAGATCATCACGGGCGCCAGCGGCATGCCGCTGGCCTTGCCCACGGCGACCGCGTCGAGCGATTCGACGATGGTCGGCTGGCCGCCATCCTGGAACGTTTCGACCATCTGCACCACCAGCTTCTTGCCGCGCGCCAGCGGGTCGTCGGTCTCGATCAGGTCCAGCCACGCAGGGGTCGGGTGGCGCCGGCCATGCGGGTCGTGGCCCATGTTCGGCGCGCCGCCAAAGCCGGCCAGCCGGCCATTCGTCACGGTCGAGGAATTACCCACGCCGTCCATCTGCAGGGTTGCGCCGATAAACAGATCGACCGCATACTGGCCGGCCAACTGGCACAGCGCGCGGTTCGAGCGCATCGAGCCGTCGCGGCCAGTGAAGAACACATCGGGCCGCGCCGCCGCATAGCCTTCCATGCCCAGTTCGGCGCCAAAGCAATGCACGCTCTCGACCCAGCCCGTTTCAATCGCCGGGATCAGGGTCGGATGCGGATTGAGCACCCAGTTGCGGCAGATCTTGCCCTTCAGGCCCAGCTTCTCGCCATAGGTCGGCAGTATCAGTTCGATGGCGGCCGTATTGAAGCCGATGCCGTGATTGAGCGACTGCACCTGGTGTTTTTCATAGACGCCACGGATCGCCATCATCGCCATCAAGACATGCACCGGCTTGATCACGCGCGGGTCGCGGGTAAACAGCGGTTCGATAAAAAACGGTTTGTCGGCTTCGACCACGAAGTCGATCCACGAGCCAGGCACATCGACGCGCGGCAAATCGCTGACATCGTCGACGATCCGGTTGACCTGGGCGATCACGATGCCATCGCGGAAAGCCGCCGATTCGACCAGGGTCGGCGTATCTTCGGTGCTGGGTCCCGTGTACAGATTGCCCTGGCGGTCGGCCATATAACCGGCCACCATCACGACGTTCGGCGTCAGGTCGACAAACAGGCGCGCATACAGTTCGATATAAGTGTGGATGGCGCCCACTTCCAGCAGGCCGTCTTGCAGGAACTGGGCGATGCGCAGGCTTTGCGTGCCGGCGAACGAAAAATCAAGCTTGCGGGCAATGCCGCGTTCGAACAGATCCAGGTGCTCGGGCAGGCTGACGCTGGGCATGATCAGGTGCAAGTGGTTGATCTTGTCCGGGTTGACTTTTGCCAGCATGCGCGCCAAAAAGTCGGCCTGCTTCTGGTTATTGCCTTCCAGCACCACCCGGTCACCGGGCGCCAGCAGCGCTTCGAGCACGGCCACCATATCGGCCTGCTGCAGCACGGGCCCATTCGCAAACTGGCGCACGGCGTCCAGCCGGCGCCGCTTCTCGGTGCGGCGCGTATCCCACTGTTTGCGCTGCGGTGGCGCCTGTGTGGGGGTTGACATATTGCCTCCCTTTTTAGGTATCGAGCTTCCACGATAGTAAAAAGGCGGCGCCGCTACAATCAAGCTGCTACCATGTTCATTACTCTAAAGTTAATGAACTAACGACAATCACGGTGATCCATGGCCATCAATGAAGAAATTACACTGAAAAAGCTGGAAGTGTTCTTGAGCTTCATGGAGCTGAACAACCTGGCGCGGGTGGCCGATGTTCTGGGCCAGAGCACCGTCAGCGTGCACCGCGCCCTGCACAGCCTGGAAGACGGCCTGCGCTGCCCGCTGTTCAAGCGCGAAGGCCGCAGCCTGATCCCGCTGCACGCGGCCTATACCTTTGCCGAATCGGCGCGGCGCGCTCTGGCCGAATGCGAAGAAGGCGTGCGCAAGGTGCGCGAAATGTCGGGCATCAACCCGGTGCGCCTGAAGATCGGCTCACTCTATTCGCTGACCCTGCACTGCATCCCGCAACTGGTAATCGCCCTGAAACTGCGCCGCCCCGGCCTGGATATCGACCTGACGCTAGGCTCGAACCGCGAACTGCTGCAAAGCCTGGCTGACGGAAGGCTGGACGCCATCATTATCGGCGTGCAGGAAGAGGAACATCATGCAGGGCTGGTCTCGGTGCCGCTGTTCCAGGACGACGTCTACCTGGCCGCCCCATTGAATTCGCCCTATGCAGGGCAAACTTCCGTGGACCTGCAAGCGCTGCGCAACGAAAAATTCGTCACCCTCAACGAAGGCTTCGTCACCTCGCAAAGCTTCAACCACGCGTTCGAACTGGCCGGCTTCGTGCCGGACACCGCGATGCGGGTCGGCGACATCTTTTCCCTGATTAACCTGGTCAGCGGCGGCATCGGCTACAGCCTGCTGCCCGGCCGCGTACGTGCCTTCAGCTCGCGCATCGAATTGATTCCTCTTGACGCACGCTACGGCTCGCACCAGCAGATTACGCTGCTGGTGCTGAGCAGCCGGGAACGCGATGCGAATTTATTGGCGTTGGCAGCGGAGTGCCGCTTATACGGAAAACGCGGTAGTTTTGCCAGCAATTAATACAATCGAACATTACCACACAGTAATAATACATTCCATTAGGAAATATTTATTCTGTGTATAATCGCTCCTCCAGTCATATCTGTTAGTCAATCAAGTTGTCTGGCTGTATAGCTGAAAAACACTCCAGCGCCCCAACCTCGCGCCGCTTTACCCATTCCCGGATGTTGTTTTCCCGACCCTGCGCGCCTCCCGTGCGCCGGCTCGCATGACCGACCGCATCGCATTTCCGCTCATTTGCCGATGACGCGCCAGCGCAAGCGATTACCATCGCCTTGTGGCCGTTGCACGCACAAGAAAAATAATTGAACCAGTTTAAAGATGAAAACCACGCTCAAGTTTCGCATCGCCGCCATTATCGGAGTTATCTCCATCATCACGTTCATCATCGGCTTTATCGGCCTGTACGGCATGAACGCCTCCAATCAGGGGTTGAAAACGGTGTACGAAGACCGCACCGTCGCTCTCGAACAGGTGTCCAGGATCGACCGCCTGCTGCTGAGAAACCGCTACACGGTCGCCGAACTGCTGGCGTCGCCCCGCGAGCAGGACATCAAGCCTGCCGCCGACCGTCTGAAGAAGGACAGCGACGAGGTCGAGCGCGTCTGGAAACTGTATGCCGCCACCTATCTGACGCCCGCAGAAACCCAATTGGCCGCCACCTTCGTCGCTGACTACCAGAAGTATAAAAACGACATCGACATGCCGATAGCCGCCAGGCTGGCGGCAAACGATATCGAAGGCCTGCGGCCGCTGTTCGCCATGTCGCTGGCGCGCAGTGCGCCGATCAGGGATACCATCGCCAGCCTGCGCCAGTTGCAGGTGGACGTGGCCAAACAGGAATACGAGAAAGCGGCCAGCACCTATGTGCAGATCAAGCTGCTCGCCATCGCCCTGATTGCGGGCGGCCTGCTGGTTTCGGCCTTGATGGGCTACAGCCTGATACGCCAGGTGTATGCCCAGCTTGGCGGCGAACCAGCGTATGCCGTGCAGGTTGTCCAGCGCATCGCTGGCGGCGATCTCGGCGGCGACGTGGCGCTGCGCGCCGGTGACACCCGCAGCGTGCTGGCGGCGATGAGCAGGATGCGCGCCAATCTCGTCAGCACGGTTGGCGAGATCCGCCAGTCCACCGAGACCATCGCCACCGCCTCGGGCCAGATTGCGGCCGGCAACGCCGACTTGTCAGCGCGCACGGAAAGCCAGGCCGGCTCGCTGGAAGAAACGGCCTCCTCGATGGAGGAACTGACCGCCACCGTCCGGCACAACCACGACAATTCCCTGCACGCCAATCAACTGGCGCAGTCCGCGTCCGCCGTGGCCCGCAAAGGCGGCCAGGAAGTCGCGCTGGTGGTCGACACCATGAACGAGATCAACCAGTCGTCCAAAAAGATCGTCGACATTATCAGCGTCATCGATGGCATCGCCTTCCAGACCAATATCCTGGCCCTGAACGCGGCCGTGGAAGCGGCGCGCGCGGGCGAGCAAGGACGGGGCTTCGCCGTGGTGGCAAGCGAGGTGCGCAATCTGGCGCAACGCTCGGCCAGCGCCGCGAAAGAAATCAAAGTGCTGATCGGCACCTCGGTAGCGCAGGTCGAGGCCGGCAGCAGGATCGTCGGCCAGGCCGGCGTGACGATAGACGAAGTGGTCGCCAGTATCGCGCATGACCGAACTGATGGGCGACATCAGCGCCGCGGCAGGCGAGCAGGACGCTGGCATCAGCCAGATCAACGCGGCCATTTCCGATATGGATGGCGTCACACAACAGAATGCCGCCCTGGTCGAAGAAGCCGCAGCGGCGGCCGGATCGCTGGAGCAGCAAACGGTGCAGCTGATGCAGCTGGTCAGCGTGTTTACCCTGCCGGCCAGCTAAGCCGGCTTGGTGCAGGCGTGCCCGGCAATAGCTGAACAAGATGATAAGCTTGCCTCATCTTCAGCCTGCCGCCAACTGCCATGCGATTACTTGTCCTTGCTGTTCCGCTACTACTATCGCTATCCGCCTGTGCGCCTGTCATCAAAGCACGGCCAGAAGGCATCATGGAAGCGCACGTCAAAACGCTCTCGCAGCCGCAGCGTGCCGCCATGCTGGCGCGCGTGGAAACGGAGGCCATCGGTTTCTCCTCGGGCATGCCTTCAGCGAACCGGGCCTGGGTGTTTTTTGACCCGTATTGCTCCTACTGCAGCGATTTGTGGCGGGAGACGAGCTTGTTGAAGAACGAGGTCGCCTTCGTGTGGATACCGGTGGCGCTGCTGGGCGAAGACAGCGCCGCGCTGGGGGCGGCGATGCTCGATTCGGCGCAGCCGGCAAGCCTCATGTGGGCCAACGAGGAAGCCATGCGCCATGCCGTCACGGCGATGACCTTGACGGCGGAGCCGTCGGAAGCCTCGCTGGCCAAGGTGGCCCTCAACACCGAGCTGATGATCACCGTGGACCCTGCCGCGCGGCCACCTTCCGTGCCCTTGATGTACTATCGGTCTTCAAGCGGACAGGTCGAGATCATCGCGGGTGCGATGGACGCCAGGGCCTTGAAGGCCGCCATGAAATTGAAATAGTGGCCAGGCGCTGCAGCCTTCCGCAGCGCCCGCGATGGATTGATCAAATCGCACTATCCCACGGCGCCGACAACCTCACCGCGCAATTGATCAGCCCCACCATCGAGTACGTCTGCGGGAAGTTGCCCCACATTTCGCCGGTTACCGGATGCGTGTCTTCCGACAGCAGCCCCACGTGGTTGCGCGCCATCAGCATGGTTTCGAAGATCTGGCGCGCTTCGTCTTTCCTGCCGATGCGGGCCAGGGCGTCGATGCGCCAGAAGGTGCAGATGTTGAAGGCGGTTTCCGGTTTGCCGAAGTCGTCGGGGGCTTCGTAGCGGCGCATGTAGGGGCCGTCGCACAGCGAGGCTTCGAGGGCGTCGACGGTGGCGATAAAGCGCGGGTCCATCGGGTCGATGAAGTTCACTTCCGCCATCAGCAGTACCGACGCGTCAAGGTCGCGCCCGCCCAGGCTTTCGGCGAAGGCCTGGCGCTCTTCGCTCCATGCTTCGCGCAGCAGGCGCTCGCGGATCAGAGTAGCGCGGCTTTGCCACAGATCGGCGCGGTCCGGCAGTTCCAGCTTGTGGGCCACTTTCGACAGGCGGTCGCAGGCGGCCCAACTCATCAGCATCGACGAGGTATGGACGCGGGCGCGCGTGCGCAGTTCCCACATGCCGGCGTCGGGTTCGGCGTGCAGCTTGAAGGCCTGCTCGCCGACCGCTTCCAGCGCCGTGAATTCGGCCTTGCCTGCGCGGTGGAACAGGCGGTGGTCGAGGAAAGCCTGGGCCGCGCCAAGCACGATATTGCCGTAGACGTCATGCTGGAAATGCTCCTGCGCCTGGTTGCCCACGCGCACGGGGCCGTTGCCGCGGTAGCCGGGCAAATGCTCGACCAGGGATTCGGGCAGCAACTCTTCCAGGCCGATGCCGTACAGTGGCTGGATATGGCCGCCTTTTGACCTGGCGACGATATTGGTCAGCCAGCGCAGGTATTCTTCCATGGTGCCGACTTCGGACAAGCTGTTCAGTGCGCGCACGACAAAGAAGGCGTCGCGCAGCCAGCAATAGCGGTAGTCCCAGTTGCGGCTGCTGCCCGGTGCTTCGGGAATGCTGGTGGTCATGGCGGCGATAATCGCGCCGGTATCCTCGTACAACGACAGCTTCAGGGTGATGGCGGCGCGTATCACCACGTCCTGCCATTCCAGCGGCACGGCCAGGCGGCGCGTGTAGGTGCGCCAGTAGTTGATGGTTTCTTTCTCGAAGATGCGCGCCGTCTCGTCGATGCCGCCGGCCAGGGTTTCATCCGGGCCCAGCAGGAAGTTGGCGGTCTTGTCGAGCACGAAATACGATTCGGTCAGCACATAGTTCAGCGACACATCGGTGTTCAGGCGCAAGGTCTGTTCCGCGCCAACATAGCGGATATGGTGGCTGCCCTGGGTGATCTGCGGCGCCAGCTTGCCCCAGTCGAAACGGGGACGCAGGCGCACGCGGATGCGCACGGCGCGGTCCAGCGGGCGCACGCGGCGTATCAGCATCAGCGGGCGGAACATGCGGTCGCGGCTCAGGAAGCGCGGCGCGAAATCGGTGATTTCCACGCCGCGGCCTTCGGTGTCGTACAAACGCGTGCGCAGCACGGCCGTGTTCGGTTCGTAAAACTGTTCGCTACGGGCAAAATTCTCGATATCGATGCCCCAGACGCTGCCGTTTTCCGTATCGTCGAGCAAGGTGTTGAATACCGGGTCGCCATCAAAACGGGGCAGGCAGGACCACACTACCTGCCCGGCCTGGTCGATCAGGGCGTTAAAGGCACAATTGCCGACCACGCCGCAATTGAGGCTGGCCTGGCTCGGGGGCTTGCTGGCGGCTGGCGCATGCGCGCCGCTCGGGGTTTCATAGGCTGTCGTCATCGGCTACTCCTTGGGTTTTGATGGATGCGGCAAGCACGGCGGCGTGCAGCAGCACGGCGCGCAGTGCGCCCGGGCTGACCAGGCGCAGCGAGGCGGCGCTGGCGCCACTGCCCACCTTGACGCCCCGGCCGCCGGCCTGTTCGACAAAGGCAAAGCCTGCCTCATCGGTAGTGTCGTCGCCGGCAAACACGGGGCGGCGCCCTGCGAACGGCGCTTCGCGCATGAACGCGGCAATCGCGCCGCCCTTGTCGGTACCCGCCGGCTTGGCTTCGAGCACCATTTTGCCATGCAACAGCAAAATACCGGGGCACGCTTGCACCGCGTCCGTCATTTCACGGACGCACAGTTCCTGCAATTGCGGCGCCAGCCGGTAATGCAAGGCCACGGCGCCGCGCTTCTGTTCCACCAGCAAGCCCGGATGCAAGGCGGCCAGGGCTTGCGCCCGGGCCAGCACAGGCGACACATCGGGCGTGGCCGCCATATGCAGTTTGCCGTCCGCGTCGCGCCGCTCCACGCCATGCACGCCCGCCACCGGCAGCACCAGTGGCGCCAGCATGGCATCGATCTGCGCCACGGGCCGGCCGGAAATGATGGCCAGCGCACCGTCGTGGCGCCTGACCAGCAGCGCCAGCGCCTCGGCCACGCCCGGCTCCAGCCGCACGCCGTCGGGCGTGGCAGCGAGGTCGACCAGGGTACCGTCAAAGTCAAGAAAGATGGCGCAGCCAGGCTGGTCGAGCATGCTGGTCAGCACTGCGCTATCGTCGGGGGGTTTAACCATGTTACCTGTCATTAAATTCCCTTGCGCCGGCTGCTGCGGCGGTATGCGTCAATCTTGGTCATGACCTTGTCGCGCTGGCGCAAGCGCGAGGCGTCAAGCAGCATGCGGCCTGCCCAGCGGTACACATTGAAGTGTTTCACGCGCGCGCGCATGCTCTTCATGCGTTCGTGCTGTTCCACTGGCGGCATCACCAGACCACGGTACAGCGCTTCGGCGCCCTGCTCGATATGGTAAGGATTGATGATCAGCGCCTCATGCAGCTCGCGCGCGGCGCCGGTGAATTGCGACAGCACCAGCACGCCCATTTCGTCGTCGCGCGCGGCGATGAATTCCTTGGCCACCAGGTTCATGCCGTCATGCAGGCTGGTTACCATGCACACTTCCGAGGCGCGGAAGAAGCGCTGCAACGCATCCTGGCCATGGTGCTCGGCTTTCAGCAGGATGGGCACGTAGTCGCCGCTGCCGAAACGGCGGTTGATGCGCTCGACCATCTTGCGCACGCGGGTATCGAAACTTTGATACTCGTCGAGCGAGGCGCGGCTCGGCGCGGCAATCTGGACAAAGGTGAAGTGCCCCACCATGCCCGGTTGCTGCTCCAGCATGCGCTCGACGGCCTGGAAGCGCTCGACAATACCCTTGGTGTAATCAAGGCGGTCAACGCCGATGCCCAGCAGATGGTCGGCCGGCACGCCAATCGCGGCGCGAATTTCTGCGCGGCAGGTGGCCACGTCGGGCAGGTTCGGGTCTTCGTCGGGCCAGGCGATCGAGATCGGATAATCCTCGACCTGCGTCATTTCGCCGCCATAGGAAATGGTCGACGCTTCCGGTTCGATACGGGTTTCCAGGTAGCGGTCGACGGTTTCCAGGAAATTCTTGCGGTGGAACGGCGTATGGAAGCCCAAGATGGTGCTGCCCAGCAGGCCATCGAGAATTTCCTCGCGCCATGGGCAAATGCCGAAGGACTCCGAGTTTGGCCAGGGGATATGCCAGAACGTAATAATGGTTGCTTTCGGCAGCGCTTCACGCACCATGCGCGGCAACAGGGCAAAGTGATAATCCTGCACCAGCACCACCGGGTTGTCGGTTTTCGCCTCGGCGATCACGGCTTCGGCAAAGCGGCGGTTGACTTTTACATACTGGTCCCAGTCCGACGAGCGGAACACCGGACGCACGTGGGCGATATGGCACAGCGGCCACATGCCTTCGTTGGCGAAGCCATAGTAATAGCCCTGCTCTTCTTCTTCCGTCAGCCAGACGCGGCGCAAGGTATAGCTCGGGTTGTCGGGCGGCACCGGAACATGGTCGAGCTTGTCCACTGTTTCGCGGTCGGCCGAGCCGGCGCCGTGGGCGATCCAGGTGCCCGAGCAGGCGCGCATCACTGCTTCGACGGCGGTCACCAGGCCGCTGGCCGGGCGTTGTACCTTGATGGTGCCGTCGTCGCCTTTGGTATGGATATAGGGCTCGCGGTTCGACACCACCAGCACCTGGTCGCCGGCCAGGTCCGCTTCGAGCAGGCCGCGCAGTTTTTCCGGCGTCCATTCCGAGGTCCAGCCGCTGTTTTCGCCCTGGCGCTCCAGGTGGTATTCCTGCAGCAGTTCGCGCAGGTCGCCGATCAGAGGCTGCATTTCGGCCGGTGCCGGCGCGATAATGGCGGCCGGCGTGGCGTCGGTTGGCGTGGCAACGTTCTTCTTGGGAAGCAATTCGCCACGCAGCACGTCCTTGACGGCAGCCAGCCAGCCACGCCAGCTCAGGTGCGCCACGAACACGGTCATCAAAGAGATCAGCACGGCCAGCACGGCCAGGAAGGCAAAGATGAAACGCTTGGTATCGGTATTGCGGCGCTCGACAAAGCTCATGTCCTGCACCAGCACCAGCCGGCCCAGTTGCTGGGCTTCGTTCATGACGGCCGTTTCGCTCAGGTGCACCTGGCCTTGCGGCAACTGCGCCAGCGACTTGTACAGTCCGCCCGACGACGGCGTGGTCCAGCAGCCTATCGATTCGGGGTACTGGGCCGTCTTGTAGACGAGCTTGCCGGCGTTATCGCAAAAGCCCAGCGCGATCAGGCGTTCGTCGCGGGTGGCGCCTTGGAACAGCTCGTTGATACGGGTAGTATCGTTTTCAGGCAAGTATTGTGTGAGTGGCGGACGCAGTGTGCCGGCGAGCAATTCGGCGCGGCTGTCGAGGTCGCGCACGTACCAGCGCAAGGTAACGTTGTCGAGCAGCGGCACCACGATGTAGGCGAACAGCCCCAGCACGAGGGCAAGTGGCAGAATGAATCGCAAGGACATTCTGAGCGATCTTAAAATCATCATTTTCCTTTGCAAAAGCTAAAAGCATGGCAAGTATGCCAATATTGTCCATGCCGCGTCGTTCTGTTGGTTTCCTTATTGAAACATCAATTCCATGCAGCACGGGCGGCAGAAGGTACTTTCAGTATCCGCCATAGGAAACGTCTTGTCCGTTAATCAACGCACGCCCCGCTGCACGCCCAGGCTTTAAAATATATATTTGCTGCCATTCATTTACAAGTCATAAGGAGTTTTAGCCCATGGATCTCACCACCTACCATTCTTTGATGGGGGGCCGGCTCGCTTCCGCAGTCACCGTTTTACTCAGCGCCATTATCGCCACCCTGATCGCCATGGCGGTTCATCGCGCCGGCATCAGCCTGCTCCGGCGCCTGGCCAATGGCCGCCCGTTCACCACCAATGTCACGCGCGTGGCGTTTCGCGCCAGCCAGCTGTGCCTGATCATGTTCGGCCTGCGCATCGTGCTTGCTGGCGCGCCTACCGATACGCCGGCGCTGGTCGGCCTGTCGCACCTGGCCAGCGTGGCCCTGATCGTGGCGCTGACCTGGCTGGCCATGAAGTGCATCGAGTCGCTGAGCCTGACGATCGCGCAGCTGAACCCGGTCGACGTGGCCGACAACCTGCGCGCGCGCCGCCTGATCACGCAAGCCAGGGTGCTGACGCGCAGCGCGCACGCCATCGTCATCATCCTCGGCCTGTCGTTTATTTTGCTGACCCTGCCCGGCGCGCGCCAGATCGGCGCCAGTTTGCTCGCTTCGGCCGGCGTGGCCGGCCTGGTGGCCGGTATTGCCGCCCGGCCCGTGCTGGGCAACTTTATCGCCGGCCTGCAGATCGCGTTTTCGCAGCCAATCCGCATCGATGACGTGCTGATCGTCAATGGCGAATGGGGCCGCGTGGAAGAAATCAAGGGCACTTACGTGGTGGTGCGCATCTGGGACGAGCGCCGCATGATCGTGCCGCTGACCTGGTTTATCGAAAACCCGTTTGAAAACTGGACCCATACCTCGTCCACCATTCTGGGTACGGTGTTCCTGTGGCTCGACTTCAGCGTGCCGGTCGAGCCGCTGCGCGCCGAACTGGACCGCATCTGCCAGGCTTCGCCACTGTGGGACCAGCGCGTGTGCAAGGTGCAAGTGACCGACGCCACCGACCGCGCCATGCAGCTGCGCTTTCTGATCAGCGCCAATAACTCGGGCGATGCGTTCGAGCTGCGCTGCGTTATCCGCGAAGGCATCCTCGGCTATGTGGCCCAGCATTATCCGCAAGGCTTGCCGCGCCTGCGCTCCTCGCTCGACCCGCTCGAGCTCAATACCACGGCCGCCAGGGTCATCAACAACCCGGACGCGCTCGATACGATTATCGACGGCGCGCCAACGGCCAAGGTGTAAGCTGCGTTCATTCCTCCCCCAGCCTGAAGGAAAACCACCATGAGTACCACCGCCTGGTTCATCCTGATCGGCTGCCTGATGCTGGCGCGCGGCCTGGCAGCCACCAGCATCGCCCGCCTGCCTTTCACCTCGTCGATGGCCTACCTGGGCGTGGGCCTGGTGGTCGGCCCGATGGTGCTGGGCCTGTTTACACTGGACCTGGTGGAACAGGCGCCGCTGCTGGAAACCCTGACCGAAATTGCCGTGCTGATTTCCCTGTTCTCGGCCGGCGTGAAGATGCCGGTGCCGTTCAGCCTGGCGCGCTGGCTGCCCTCGCTGCGCCTGGCCTGGCTGTCGATGGCCATCTCGGTGGCGCTGGTGGCCGCGTTTGCCTGCCTGGTACTCGATTTGCCTCTGGGCGCCGGCATCCTGCTGGGCGCCATCCTGGCGCCGACCGACCCGGTGCTGGCCACCGATGTGCAGGTGCGCCGCCCCGGCGACAGCGATCAGCTGCGTTTTACGCTGACCTGCGAAGCGGGCATGAACGACGGCAGCGGCTTTCCCTTCGTCATGCTGGGCCTGGGCCTGCTCGGTTATCACGAACTGGGCAACACGGGATGGGCCTGGGTGTGGCACGACCTGCTGTGGGCCAGCGCAGCGGCGATCGCGCTGGGCGTGGCCGGCGGCGCGTTGCTGGCCTGGCTGGGCTGGCAGCTGCGCGGCAAGGACCCGAAACACGAAGTGCTCGACGACCTGGTCGGCCTGGGCCTGATCGCGCTGGTCTATGGCGTGGCCACCTGGCTGCACGCCTGGGGCTTTCTGGCTGTCTTTTTTGCCGGCGTGGCGCTGCGCCAGACCGAGCTGCGCCTGGCCGGCGCACCGGAAGACAAGCAGGGCTTGCTGCAGGCCGAGGAAGTGCATGCCAGTTCGGCCGTCAAGCCGCAGGAATCGCAGGCGCCGCTGACAGTCAGCGCCGAGTCGCTGGTGTTCAAGGAACACCTTGAGCATTTATCGGAGCTGACCCTGGTGTTGCTGCTGGGCGGCGCCGTCAGCCAGTCGGCCTGGAACTGGCGCACGATGGGCATGGCGCTGTTCCTGCTGCTGGTGGCGCGCCCGCTCAGCGTAATGCTGGGTTTGCTGGGATCGAACACGGGCCTGCGCCTGCGCGCCATGGCCGCCTGGTTCGGCGTGCGCGGTATCGGTTCCGTGTACTACCTGTGCTATGCCATCAACCATGGCTTGCCGGCGGGCCTGGCACGCGACCTCAGCCATATCACCATCGTGGTGGTAATGGTGTCCATTGCCGCGCACGGCCTCAGCGTGACGCCATTGCTGAACCGTTATTGGCAGAAATAAAGCCCCGCCAGCCTGATTGCCATTGCTACACAGCAATGTTTTGCCAATTGGCACTGCTTTTTGAGAAAATATTGTTAAGATAAGATAATCAAAACGTCAAAACGCCTGCACCTGGCGAGAACTTAGCCGAGAAAGAACGATTACCATGAAACGACGAAGCGTACTGGGATTGGGTGTTGCACTGGCCCTGCTGCAAACCGGTTGCGCCACCAATCCTGCCGACACGGCCTGGGAAACCGCCTTTGACGCCTTTATGCGCGACGGCCTGGCGCGCACCGAAACGCCGGCCATGAGCGTGGCCATCGTGCGCGGCGACAAGACCATCTTTGCCCGTGGCTACGGCATGGCCAATGTCGACGAGGAACAGCAGGCCGACGCCGACACGGCTTTTCATGTCGCCTCGGTCAGCAAGGTCGTCACCGCCACCGCCATCATGATGCTGCACGATCAAGGCCTGTTCCAGCTCGACGACAAGGTCGCGCCCCTGCTCGACTTTCCGTTGATACACCCGAAGTATCCCGATGTACCGATCACCTTCCGCCATCTGCTGACCCACACCTCGGGCATTTCCGACGCCGTGTATGAAAAGACGCCGGCGTTTGCGGTCGAGGGCGACCCGCGCCTGCCGCTGCGCGACTTTTTGAAGGGCTATCTGTCGCGCGGCGGCGCCTGGTATGACGCCGACCTGTCGTTTGCCGGGCGCCCTGGTACCGAATGGCGCTACAGCAATGTCGGCATCGCCCTGCTCGGCTACCTGGTGGGGCGCTTGAACCCCGAAGGCCTCGACGTGTATTCCCACGAGCAGCTGTTCGAGCCGCTGGGCATGGATGACACGGCCTGGAAACTGGCCGGCCTGGCGCGCGGCACGGTGGTGGCCCAGCCGTACAAGGACAAGGACCCTGGCCTGCAGGTGCTGCCACCGGTAGGCTACCCGGACTGGCCGGCCGGCCTGCTGCGCAGCTCGGCACATGATTTTGCGCGTTTCCTGGCTATCTTCAGCAACGGCGGCATGGTCAAGGGCCACCGCTACCTGAAGGAAGAAACCGTCAAGGCCTTCCTGGCGCCGCAGCCGGTCAGCATGGCCGCGGCTGATCCGCAGGCGCGCCAGGCGCTGGCCTGGGTGCTGCGCGACCTGGACGGCATGCAACTGGCCACCCACAGCGGGGGTGACCCGGGCGCCGCATCGGTGGTCTGCGTCGATACGGCCAGCAAGACGGCCGTGCTGGCGTTTTCCAACATCAGCGCCGACCGCGAGTTCCGCAGCTTCCAGAAGGAAGTCGTGCAGCGCCTGCTGGCGCGCGCCAACGAAACTGTCAAAAAGTAAGCTTGCCTGTTGCCACTGTGTGGGCGGACGCACGGTGGCGGCGCGCCAGGCACGTATGCTGGAACGGTCACATCGACCAACTTCTCAGGAGACCAGCATGACCAACCGCATCGGCAACAAGGATATCGCCCAACAACGCAGCAAAAGCGAAAAAGCCCGCATCAAGGCATCGAATATCGCCAACGAAGCGGTGAAAAAAGCCATTGCGAAAGAAAAATATCGCAATGCCGTCAAGGGACAGCCAGCCTCGCAAGCTTCCGTGCAAGCCTAGGCGCCAAACCAGCCCTGCAGCTTTTCGGCAGCGCGCAGCTTGACGTCGGCCGTGATATAGGTCGCCACCGTTGCCACGGCGGCGGCCAGCACGGCCAGGTCATCGACATAGCCCACCACCGGCGTCATGTCGGGAATCGCATCGATGGGCGAGATGAAATAGCCAAGCGCACCATAGATGGCCGTCTTGGCCCACACCGGCGTTGCCGGCTGCTGCGCGGCGTAATACAGCCACAGCGCCTTTTCGATCACTTCACGGCCCGCCGTCTTGGCGAACTTGATGACCTTGTCCCAGAAGCTGTCGTCCGTATATTTCTTTTCGTACACCTTTGACTGCGCAGGACGATCCTGCTTGGGATTTTTTGCTTTGCCAAACATCTGCTGCTCCTTTTCGCGGCACGCGGCCAGGCTGGTCGAACGCGCACATTATCATGAATCGCCAAAAGCACTACCTGGAGTATCGTGCATGAAAACAGACTCACCCGTGGAAACTCCTGCCGCAGATCCCGCCCCAGCCGTCGCCCGGGCCGCAGGCCTGCGCTATGTGGGCGACCACCAGCCCGGCATCACCCGCCATGGCAAGCCCGGCAAGTTTCACTACCTCGACGCCGACGGCCAAAAGCTCGGCGACGAAGACGTGCTGGCGCGCATCAAGGCGCTGGCCATACCCCCGGCCTGGACCGACGTGTGGATCTGCACGCGCGCCAACGGCCATGTGCAGGCTACCGGGCGCGACGCGCGTGGCCGCAAGCAATACCGCTACCACGCGCGCTGGCGCCAGGTACGCGACGAAGCCAAGTACGAACGCATGCTGAACTTTGGCCGCGCCCTGCCCGCCATCCGCCAGGCGGTTGATGCCGGCATGAAACTGCCCGGCATGCCGCGCAAAAAAGTGCTGGCCACCATCGTTCACCTGCTGGAACTGACGATGATGCGCATCGGCAATGAGGAATATGCGCGCACCAACAAATCGTTCGGCCTGACCACCCTGCGCACGCGCCATGTGAAAGTGGCCGGCAGCGGCGTGGAATTTCATTTCCGCGGCAAGAGCGGCGTGCATCACGACATCAAGCTCAGCGACCGGCGCCTGGCGCGCGTGCTGCAGACCATCCGCGAGCTGCCAGGCCAGGAATTGTTCCAGTATCTCGATGAAGACGGCCAGCGCCATGGTGTCGATTCGGGCGACGTCAACGATTACCTGCGCGAAATTACCGGCGAAGACTACACGGCCAAGGATTTCCGCACCTGGTCAGGCACCTTGCTGGCCGCGCTGGCGCTGGAAGAGTTTGAAAAAGTCGATTCCGAGGCACAGGCCAGGAAAAATATCGTGCAGGCGATCGAGTCGGTGGCGAAAAAGCTGGGCAATACGCCATCGATCTGCCGCAAATGCTATGTGCACCCGGCGGTACTCGATTCCTACCTCGATGGCAGCTTGCTGGAAGGGTTGAAGGCGCGTGCGCAACAGGAATTGAAAAATGACCTGCATGCGCTGGCGCCGGAAGAAGCGGCCGTGCTGGCCCTGTTGCAACGGCGTTTGCAAAGCGAAGAAACGAAGAAACAGAACGTCAGGCGTCGCCGCTAGGCTGGCACTGGGCCGACAGGCTCAGTTCGCGCATGCCGCACACCGGCAAGGTGGCGTGACCATGGTCGACCGCCATCTGCGTCGGCGCGGCGGCAGGCTCTGCGTTGACATCGCTGTTCCAGACGGTCGCAGCCAGCGTCGACACGGTGAACAGGCAGATCAGCACGAAAGGCTTGTTGACACCGGTAGTCTTGTTGATCGCTGGCTTGTTCATGGCGGTTTCCGTTAATTGGTTGCAGAGTGGAATCATCATCTCGTGTTTCCACAATGCATACAATCAGACAGCAGCCGCAGCCGAGGTAGGACTAAGCTGACAAGCTCAAACCCAGGCTGGATCAGGGTTGCACGGTATCCGGGTCCGCATCCGGGTCTTTCACCTTCATCACGCCAGGCACGGCTTCGAGGCGTTTTTGCAACGCCAGAAACTGCATCGGCGTCACGCGCGCAAACGTGATGACGATATCGTCGAGCTGCGGCGCGCCCTCTTTCTGGCGTATGATGAACTGCTGCACTCTTGTCGTGCCGGCGCCCAGCGCTTCATGCAATTTGTCCAGCGACAGCGCATCGCGCTCGGCCGTGATCAACAGTTCGCGCCGCTGGCGCGTACCGATAAAGCGCTTTTCCAGCGGCTTGATGCCCGCCAAAATGATCAGGATGATGACGGTGGCCGCCACCGCCGGCGTGTACAGCCCGCCACCCACAGCCAGGCCGATGCCCGCCACCGACCACACGCTGGCAGCGGTGGTCAGCCCGCGCACGATCTCGCCGCGCGCCAGGATTGCCCCGGCGCCAAGGAAACCAATGCCCGACACCACCTGCGCCGCCATCCGCGACGGGTCCAGCGTGACCCGCTCGCTCAGCACTTCCGAAAAACCATACGCCGACACGATCATGATCAGGGTCGAGCCGACGCACACCAGCATATGCGTGCGCAGCCCCGCCACCCACGCCAGCCGCTCGCGCTCGTAGCCGATCGCGCTGCCCAGCAAGGCCGAAAACGCCAGCCGTCCTACCAGTTCCCATTCCGATGCCAATGCCATGGCGTTTCTCCTCGTTGCTGGCGATGGTTGAATTTACCACGCTGGCGCGGCTGGCGCAGGTTCAGGCCGGCAGGTCGCTCAGTTCCAACTCGGAAAACCCGGCGCGGCGCCGCGCTTCCAGGTTGAACGGCCCGCGCAGGGTCGGCGCTTCGTAGCGCACCGCCAGTTCGGCATAGGTGGCGCGCAGTTCCAGGCCGCGCTGATCGCACAGATAGCCATACCAGCGGTTGCCGATTTCCACGTGCCCTACTTCGTCGCGCAGGATAATGTCGAGGATGGAGGCGGCCGCCATGTCGCCGGCCTGCGCCAGCTTGGCGCGCAGCGGCGGTATCGCGTCGAGCCCCCGCGCTTCCAGCGTGCGCGGTACCAGCGCCATGCGCGCCAGCACGTCGCCGCGCGTCTTGTCGACCATTTCCCACAGGCTGTCATGGGCCGGAAAGTCGCCATAGGCGTGGCCCAGCACGGCCAGGTGCGCCACCAGCAGCGAATAATGCGTGGCTTCCTCCGCCGCCACGCGCAGCCAGTCGGTATAGTACTGCGCCGGCATATCGGGGAAGCGCCACAGTGCGTCCAGCGCCAGGTTCATGGCATTGAATTCGATATGCGCCAGCGCATGCACCAGCATCGCGCGCCCTTCCTGCGTGATCATCGAGCGGCGACCGACCAGGCGCGGTGGCACCAGTTCGGGACGTTCCGGGCGGCCGGGGATGGCGCCCTGTGCTTGCAGAAGCGCGGCCGGATCTGGCGCGGGGCGTGCCTGGGCCATGGCTGCCACCATCGCCACCTTGCGCGCCGGATCGGGTTCGACCAGGCAGGCCAGCGCGCAGGTGCGCAGTTCCTGATGGGTTTGTTGGATCGGGCTCGAATTCATACTGCTTCCTTGATACGCGATTTTCTTGAGGGCGCAGTCTATCAAATTATGAATGCCGATACGCTGATTGAACCCAACGGCAGAGAGCTGGGGTCAGACCCGACGGGGGAGTACGTCCCAGTGGGACGTACTCCGATCGCGAAGCGACTGACCCCGGATTTCAGCTGCGGGTCGAAGTAATGCTCTCACTCATTCACCATCAAGGCTCGCCCCCGCTCCAAATACTCATCCATCTCCTCCCGCGGCACCATACTCCCACCGGTCCCCCACACCAGATGCGTGGCGTTTGCCAACTGCGATGCATAGCCGGCTTGCTCCAGCACCGGCAAAATCCCCGCAAACCCCGCCACCGCCGACGGCTCCAGACGCCAGCCTTCGGTCTGCTCCAGCAGCGCCAGCAAGCGGTACAACTCATCATCGCTGACGGTCACGTAACCATCGATCAGCCGCTGCATCGCGCGGCCGACAAAGCCGGAAGGCCGGCCCACGGCCAGGCCGTCGGCGGCGGTGATATTGTCGATGCCGATGTCCTGTACGCTGATCAGCTCATGCAGGCCCGTATGCACGCCCAGCAGCATGCACGGTGAATGGGTCGGCTCGGCGAAGACGCAGTGGACCGCATCGCCAAAGGCCAGCTTCAGGCCGAACGCCACGCCACCGGGGCCGCCGCCCACGCCGCACGGAAGGTAGACGAACAGCGGGTGGTCGGCATCGACCATAAAACCTTGCGCGTCAAACTGCTTTTTCAGGCGTTCGCCGGCCACCGCATAGCCGAGGAACAGATCGTGCGAGTTTTCATCGTCGACAAAGTGGCAGCTCGGGTCGCCCTGTGCTTGCTGGCGGCCCTGCTCCACCGCCACGCTGTAGTCGGACGCATATTCGATCACGGTTACGCCGTGTGCGCGCAGCTTGTCTTTTTTCCACTGGCGCGCGTCCGCCGACATATGCACGGTAGTCCGAAAGCCCAGGCGCGCGCCCATGATGCCGATCGACAGGCCAAGATTGCCGGTCGAGCCGACCGCGATCGCATGCTGTCCGAAAAAGCCGCGCACTGCCTCGCTGGCCAGCAGGCCGTAATCGTCGTGCTCGCTGAGCAGGCCGGCGTCCAGCGCCAACCCTTCCGCGTGCTTCAATACTTCATAGATGCCGCCGCGCGCCTTGATCGAGCCGGAAATCGGCAGGTGGCTGTCCTGCTTGAGCCACAGTTTTCCCGGAATTGCACGGCCCAGGCGCGCCGCCAGCGCCGCCTGCATGGCCGGCAGCGGCACCAGCGGCGACTCGATCACGCCGCCGGCAGCTTGCGTCTCGGGAAAGGCGCGCGCCAGGAACGGTGCAAAGCGGGCCAGGCGCGCGCTGGCCCGAGCCACATCGGCCTGGTCCAGGCCGACGTCGGCCAGCGCTACGGCGGCAGGTACGATGGAGGGATTGAACCAGCTGAGCGGCTGCAGCGCCGCCAGGCGGTCGACCAGGGGGAATCGGACGCGCAAGTCGGCAATCGATGGAACGGGCAGCATGGAGAACTCCTTGTGTTGGCAGTCCATGATTAAACCGCATCCGGCGGCTGCTGGCAAAAGATGCCTGTGCAGGCCCGGCACAGCGTCACGCATGGGCCGCTCTCCTATAGATCCGTGCCGTCCATATCCCCTTTTTCTGTCGAGCTACGCCCGAATGCTTTCGCCAGCGCTTCATGGACAAGGTTGAACACCGGGTTGGCGCCTTCGCTTTTCATTGTTTCGAGCGCTTCGGTGGTTTCGCCTGAATGCAACTTTCCGGAAAAATCTTCGCCCAGCAGCGCAGCGACCAGCAAAATATCTTCGCCCCTTACGGTTTCCTTGTCCAGCACAGTAATGGCGGCGAGGTAATTGGCCCGCTTCATATAGATGCGATGGAACACCTTGAAGTCTTCGATCAGATTGCGATACTGCCTGAGCAAAAACCAGGCTATCGCTTCAAGAAACACCAGCATGCCAGCCGCACGTATGCCGCTGACCCAGTAGGTCGAATGGATCTGTCCCTGCGGCGGCTCGGGCAGCGTGGCATAGAAGATTGCAACCCCGACAAAGGCCATCAGTACGCCACCAGTGAGCAAAAAAGTGGAGCGCTTGAATAGCGTTTCTGCACGATATTCAGCCAGCTTCACTTCCTGCGCAAAGACCTGCCGCGCGGTAGTGTGTTCCTGCGACAGCGTGGCGGAACGCTGTTCCTGCAAGACGGTCGCCGCAACTTCGCTGCGTGGATTCAGGGTGGAAAAGGCAAGCCCCAGCATGATGATCATGGCGCAGCCAAGCGCAACCTGGTCAGTGCGCAAGGAAACGCTTGGGGGTGCATCTATCCCGCTCAGCAGTACAGGAGGCGACACATCGGTATTCCAGCGACCTGAATACGATATGGCGACCTGCACGAACGGCGTAATATCATAAAGAAAGATGCGTTGTTCCTTTTCGGGCGGTCCAGCTTCTTTCAGCCTTTTCTTCATCGCGTCGACTGCCGTGGCATAGGCCGGTGACGACTGCGCCTTGTTGATCGCGCTCTGTTCATTCATCAGGGGAAGATTCACGTAGAACAGAAACGTTACCAGCAGCACAGGCCAGAGCAGGCGCAAACGCCCCACACGGGCGAAAGCGTTTACAAGATGCTGATAGTGAGAAAGAGCAACGGTCATGGTGCCACCTTACTCAATGAATGCATGCTGACCGGTTCGCGTGTATGTTACTCAGCATAGACGACGGTGACACAAGAGGCAATGCACGCAATGAAACATGCTCGCCATAGCCTCCTGATCTGCCGCATTGCCTCGTTTGCAAACCCCGCCTGACGGCTCAGAACTTCAGCTGCAAGCCCACATCAAACGACCTGCCCTCGGCCGGCAAGGCTTGCAGCCCTGCCCCGTTCGCCTGCAAGCCCGACAGATACACGCCACCGAGCGGATCGGCATACGCGCGGTCAAGCAGATTGCTGACGCCAAAACTCAGGCTTGCCTGCTTTCCCAGCGCCACCTGGCTGCGCAGGTTGACGATGGCATAGCCGCCTGTTTCCGGCTCCAGCCGCCGCACATCGAGCTTGTCCTTGCGCGCAACCACCTTCGCTTCAATGCGGTTGCTCCAGGCGCCGATGGCATGCTCGATGCCGAGCAAGGCATTGAACGGCATCATGCGGTACAGGTCGCCGCCGCCGTCACTATCGCTGCGCTTGCCGCGCGTGTAGGCAGCGTTGCCGGTGGCGGTGAATTTGCCCCAGCGCGTGCTGGCCGCCAGCGGCGCCTGCCATGACAGGTTCACGCCATACAAGGTGGCGTCATGATTGGCGAACTGCAGCAGATTGCCTTTCGCGCCCATCTGCATGTAGGGGTTGAACGGCGAGAGCACGTCGGCGTCGATATAGTCATTGACGCGGCTATAGTAGGGGTTCAGGCGCACGAACCAGCCGTCGCCGTCCGTGCCATGCCAGTCCGCCGTGAACGCCGCCGTATAGGCCGTTTCCGGTTTCAAGTCGATATTGCCGACATAGCCGTTGCCGTCGCCGAACCAGTTGGTCATGGTCATGGCCATCGTGCCCCTGCCCCACGAATAGCGCTCGTACAGATTGGGCGATCGCACCTTGCGCGCCAGCGCGAATTCATAGCTGCTGGCGGCGTCCGGCACAAAGCGCGCCAGTGCGCTGGCGTCGATATTGGTGTCGCGCTGGCGGCGCGAACGGGCGTTGAAGGCCATCGCCGCCATGGAATCGGCCATATTCATCATGCCGCTGCCATACGATTGCACCGTGCCCGTGTCCATGCGCACCGATTCGCCGCGCAGGCCCAGCACGCTGGTCCAGCGCGCATCGAGCCGGCTTTCCAGTTCGCCGAACAGCACCGCGCGATCACGCTTGCCGCCGTTGATATTGAGGTAGGTGCGCGGCCCCATCATCATCGAGCCGGGCACGGCCGGCCAGTAGTCGTCGAGGCGGAAAGCGTGGAATTCATGGCCCAGGCGCAGTTCGCCCACGCCGGTCGGCACGCTGGCCTGCAACGCATAGCCGGTGTTCTTGCCATGCGTGATCATCGGCATGGTGCCGGGGCGCTCGCTGCTGAAAAAGCCCATTTCGTGGTCGGTCTGTTGCCAGTACAGGCGCGCGTCCAGCACGCCCCAGCCAAAACTGCCCTGGTAAGCCAGGTTGGCGAACTGGCCGTGGTTGTCCGTCATGTCCATGTACTGGTTGGGAAAACCCTGGTAAGGAATATGCTGCGCGCCGGCGCGCAGGGTCAGTTGCTGGCCCTCGCCCTTTGCCGCGAGCACGATCGACTGGTTGATGCTCTCGACCATGCTGCCCAGCACCTTGTCGCCATGGCCGTCGTCGTAGCTGCGGCTGCGCGTGTAGGCGCCGCTGTAGCCGATGGCGAAGGTTTCAGTGGCAGCAGACGCCGTCAGATTGCCGGAGACGCTGTTATTGACGCTGCGCCCTGAAAAGCCGAAGCTGCCTTGCGTCAGCAGCCCCGCTCCAGCGTCGGCAAACACCGGCGCATTCGAGTGCACCTCGATGGTGCCGCCGATGCTGTCGCCGCCCGCGCTGACCGGTGTCACGCCGGCGATCAGCCTGATGCGCTGCACCTGCGACGGATCGACATACGACAAGGGCGCATTCATGTGGTTGGCGCAGGCCGATGTGATCTCCATGCCGTCGACGCGGATTTTGAGGCGGTCGTCGGCAAAGCCGTTTACCACCGGCAGTCCGGACACGCCGCCGCCGGCCGCCACGCCGTAGCCGGGCAGATCGCCCAGCATCTGCGCCGTATCGCCCGATGGCAGATAGCGATTGGCGATGGCGCTGACGATGACTTTCTGTTCGGGCAGGACGATGTCGCCACTGGAAGTCTGGGCAAACGCCGGCACGGCCAGCGCAAGGGTAATCAATAAAGGAGTGTGGTTCATGATGCGGCTTTCAGTTTGATGATCAGGACGAACGGCCGCCGGCGCGCCATGGACGCGGCAGGCAACGGTTCAGACGAGCGGAATCAGAAAGCGGCAGGCGGGCCGCGTGGCTGGAGCGGCGGCCAGGCAAACAGCGGCGTTATCGATTGATAAAACAGCAGGGGCAGCAAGCCCGTGATCAGCGCACCGGTAGCGGGCGCCAGCGCCACGGGTGGCAAGTCCAGCGTGGCGGCATGCATGCTGCAGCACGGACAGTCACCCATCTGCATGGCATTTTTGGCGGGGGCGGAGTCATCGGAGGACAACTTGAGCGGCACCATGTTCATGCCGCCGGCCACCGAGCAGATTTCCAGGCCGGGTACGGCCATGCCCTGGGCCACGGTCAGCGCGCGCGACAGCGTCGGGGCGAGCGCGGCCAGCAGGATGGCGCAGCACGCGATCCACAACACCCATCTTGCCCTGGCTTTGCTGGTCAACATGGGAGGCATTATAGCCGCCGCCATGGCGGTTTTCCATCGCCAGGGTCAAGCGCGCAGCACCCTTACAGATCGATTTTCATGCTCAGCTTGACCGCGCGCGGCGCGCCCGAGGCCAGCCGCGTGCCGGCGCCGGCCCAGTAGCGCTTGTCCGCCGCATTGTCGATATTCAGCTGCCATACGACAGCCTTGTTCATCACCGTGCCCGCATAACGCGCGCCCGCGCTGAACAGGGTCACGCCACCAAGGAAAGCCTGGTTCAGATCATTGACCGGGCGCGCACTGTAGTAATAAGCGCCGCCGTTGAGCGACAGGCCGGGCGCGCCGTCGAAGGCGTACGACACAAAGGCGCTGCCCGTGCGTTTCGAGGCGTTCTCGGGCGCCTTGCCGTTGTACAGCGCGTTGATATGTTCAAAGCCCGGATCGAGGAACTGCGCCGAGGTTTGCCAGGACAGCTGGCGCGTCAGCTTGCCCTGCGTGGCCAGTTCCAGGCCGCGGTAGTGCTGCTCGCCGTCCGAGGTGAATACATTGCTGCTGTTGGTGTAATAGCCGGGGCGCGTGATATCGAACAGCGCGGCCGACAGCAAGGTGCCTGACGGCGCCATCCAGCGCGCGCCCAGTTCCTTCTGCTTGCTCACGCCCGGCGCCATCTTGACACCCTGGTTGGCGGTGGCATTGGGCGCCGTCTCGCCCTCTTCCAGGCCGCGCGCCAGCGACGCATAGAACGACACATCGGGCGTCAGTTTGTAGATCAGCGAGGCCATCGGCGTGGTCTTGCTGACGTCATAGTGGCTGGCGCCCTGGTCGCTGCGGTAGCTGCTGCGGCGCACCCCCACCACGCTTTGCCATTGGGGGCTGAAGACCATGCGGTCGAGCGCGTACAGGCCCGTGTCGCGCGTCTCGAGCGCGGCGGTGGTGGGCGACGTCGGTGCGGCGCCGAACACCACGTTCGTGATCGGTACGGGGTCATACAGGTTTTGCGCAGCGATCGTGTAATTGCGCTGGTAGATGGCATCTTGCGACTTGTCGGTGCGCGAGGCACCAAGGGTCAGTTCATGCGCGATAAAACCCGTGTTGAACTGGCCAGCCAGTTCCGCGCGCAGCAAATCGGAGGTGTTCACGCCATGCTGGATATTGCCGGTGATGCGGCCCGCCCCGGTGGCCAGGGCGGCGGCGTTATTCAGGCGAAAGATCGGCAGGCTGCGGTCGCGCGCCGTTTCCGAGCGGCCCGCTTCCAGCGTCAGCGCCCAGCTGTTCCCCAGCGCATAGTCGGCGCGCAGCTGCGCGTTTTTCGTCTGCGCTTCGAATTTGGCCCAGTCCGGGCCGATCAGCTTAGACGGATCAACCGCGCGCGGCAAGGTGATCACGCCATTGACGGCGGTGGGCAGGTTGACGCCCGCCTGTTCGGTGACCTTGCGGCGGTCGTATTCCAGGTCGGCCTTCAGCAGCAGCTTGTTCGTCACGCGCCAGTCCAGCGCCGCCGACACAAAGCTGCGGTTGCCGTTGCCGACATGATCCAGGTACGAGCCCAGGGTGCCGCCAGCCGCATTGATGCGCATGCCGAACTGCTGCTGTTCGCCAAAGCGCCGGCTCAGGTCGACATTGGCCACCGCGCTGCCACGGTCGTCAAGCGAGAGGCCCAGGCTGGTAACCGGCGTGCTGCCTGCGCGCTTGGTCACAAAATTGACCACGCCAGCCGGCGACGTAAAGCCGTAGTACAGCGCCGAGGCGCCTTTCAGCACCTCCACCCGCTCCTTGTTTTCCATCGGTACCTGCGAGAAATTCATGACCGGCATCGAGCCGTTCAACCGATAGTTGGTGCGGTTTTCCACCGCAATGCCGCGTATCACCAACTGGTCCCAGGTCTCGCCGCCATTTTGCTGGCGCGTGACGCCAGCCGTATTGCGCACCGCGTCATACAGGCCGGCGGCGCCCTGCAACTCCAGCAATTCGCGCGTAATCACGTTGACGGTCGACGGCACGTCCATGATGTTCGAGCCACGAAAACTGCCGGCTTCGGTGGTGAGCGGCACCAGCCCCTGCGCGCGGGCGCCGGTGACCTGGACGGCGTGCATGACCGTGTCGTCTCCGGTTTGAGCGTGGGCAGCGGGGACAAAAGCCAGCGACAAAGCGGCGGCGAGGGGGAGCAAACGGGGGATCAATACGGCGGGCATGGATGGTGAAACCTTCAACAAAACGGTCAATCGAAACTTGTAGTTACGCGCATGATAGCCGTAACGAGAATCATTCGCAAGAATTGCCAGTCTATTTGCTGGCATTGACAGCGCTTTTGGCGCAAAACTACCCTTGGTTGCCAACTTGCATCATGTGTCTGTCCACAATATGCCTATCTATGTCATTTGAACTGTCACGACACGCACTATTTTCCTGCACGGCAGGTTGGCAAGCCAGCTACGCCCTCACGATGCCGACACCAGTTACAAACATCCTTTTTCGGCTACTCGTCACCTGTCATGCATCACCTTTACAGAACTGCCATCGCCGGCAGCCAACCAAGGCAAGCCCCAGCCAGCCCATGCCATCTTTTGTTCATGGCTGGTTGCGATTGTTGTGTATAAACGATAAAGTATGATTCAAACATAAAACCTGTCATATTCAGTGCAGGAGAAATGCTGGCAGTAGCTACTGCAATCGGCCAGAAGACCGGACGCCCGCTAGTGCCCCTACGGCAGGAAGGATGATAAGGCGTCGCAACATACCTATTACTAACACTACGATGCGCAAACACTTCCGATATCAAATTTTCGTCTTGCTGTGTACTGCCGCGCTTTCTGGCTGTGGTGTTGATGTCAAGGCCGGATACTTCGACAAAGATAAGGATGAAGCACTCGCCGGTGTTGAAAAATTCCGTGTGCTCTCAAAAAAGCAGGACTACACGCGTCTATATGATTTGGGTTCTGCCGTAATGAAGGCGTCAACTTCGAAAGACAAGTTCATTTCCGCAGCCCAGGCCTCAATGGCTCAATATGGAGAATATTAATCTTCTGTTCTCGTCGGGTCGTCTTGTTTTCCGAACGAAGTCCGATTGGTGTATGACGCAAAGTACCAAAAGGCAAACGTGAGAGAACATATGATCTGGTCCATGCCTGGTACCCAAGCTGAGTTGACCATGTACCAAATTGGAGCAGGGCAAGATCAATTTGACAAGGCATCTCAAGTCGGCTGTCCGGTTCCATAGTCAGAAATTCCGCTCTGAGCAGAAGCGATCGGTCTCGATAGGTCAAAACTGGGTCGGGTCCAGCCTTTCGTGACCATTCGTGAATTTGCAGCCGAGCAACCTGCTACACCGGGGCATGCTGTGCCGGACGGCCGGGTTCGGCGCCGGTAGCGGTCAGTCAGCTTGAGGCCAAGCGCCAGAACTAAAGAGGGAAACGTGGGGGTAAATCGATTTACGATTTTTTCGGATTATTTTCAGTTCATAGTCCAGGATGAGAATTCAAAAGACGATTTCGGGACGCTTTGGAATGATGACGCGCTTGCCATGATGGTAGCAGTTGGCGAAACCGCGCTTTCCTTGGGAACGCTCAGAAATGTCGATGTAGCCGTTGAAGTCCACGTTGTTGATGGGCCTCCTGAAATTCAGTTAGAAGATTTCGACCATGCAGTAGAGGGCACGTTTGCATGTCCCTCGGGAAAAATCGCTGTCATGGGTTGCACAGATTTCTTTCCTGATGCGTCCCGATTGGAGGTACAGCCAGGCTCTTACGGATTCATCTACCTAGTCAGCGGAGTTAGTACAATTCAAACGGAGTGGGACCCAGCCGATGACTTGTATTCGCTTTACATCTGGCCCGCAGAGCGACGCGCACTGCACCTGATAAAGCATTGGAAACCGACGCGGTTGGATAGAAGCAGCGCGTGACGACATTTGGCCAAGAGCGGACCTACAGGCAAACTACAACATCTCGTCAGGACACCAATACGTGAAGCATTATCTGTACTGCTCTGCTGGAAACACAGAAAGATTAGATGAGTACATAGCCTTCTTTGAGATTGCTGAAGATGGATACTGCTCTCGCTACCTCGAAATTCGGTCTGTGGGACACGCACTAAAGTACAGCGATGACAAGCCAACGGATGAGTTTGGCGCGCTACCGGAAGGGCCGTGGGATGCGCTGGAAGCAGCAAAGCGTAAGTACGGAACACTGAACGAAATTTCGCACCAGCTTTTTGACGGTGCTTGGAATGGAATTCGGACCGGTTGAGCGTCCGCTGTGGTTCGAATGCAGCCTGCCGATGCAGCCACTAGATTTTCATCCTGGCAACCTGATATGCTGGACCGAACGGCCGGGTTCGGCCAGAAGCGGCCATTCACTTGAATGCTTGGTTTGCCAATTTAGATTTATGACACGTTGAGCCTAAAAACACATGACCGCACTTTTTGATTTTTTGAACAGTAACTCCGGAGCGTTAACGGTGATTTTCACGGCCGTCGTAACCATAGCTACTGCAGTTTATGCCGCCTTGACTTGGATTCTTGTTAAGGAGACTCGCATGATGAGAGAAGTTCAAACCGAGCCGAAGTTGCAGGTGACAGTTAGCTCATTCGACTTCGCTATTCACATTGTTCGCCTACACCTTCGAAACGTCGGCCTTGGTCCTGCCTTAAATGTCACTTTCAAGCCCAAAGTCCTCGCCGGTGGTGAGTCCGCAGAGAAACTTCTTGCTGAGTTCACAGACGTAAACTTTTTTAACGTTGGGATTAAGCATTTTGGCCCCGGTCAAGAACGGGTTTCCGCATATACAGAACTGACAGTAGATCATGATGGAAAAATGGCTTCAATGCTGGCGATAGACGTGACATACAGCAGCGCTACTGGGAAGCGCTACAGTGAATCGCTTGTAGTGGATATGTCAGAGCTGAAAGGTGGCTACCAGCTAGGCAAACCCCATGCATATGCCATTGTTCAGAGCTTGGAGAAGATACAGGGAGATATTCACAAACTCGCGACTGGATCCCATCGCATCAAGGCAAATATTTACACAAGCGAAGATCGCGCAGAAGAACGCGCGGAGGCTCAGGCACGGCGAGAACAGTGGCAAAAAGAACGCCAGGCCCAACGGAGCGCTCAAGCGGATAACCCCTCCGCTGGCGGTCCTGCCGATTAGCAAAGCATTGATCAATTTCTTCTAACAATTCACCGTCCGCTTCGGGTCGATTCCTGCCTGTCATGGGATGCGCTGGATTTCCCACCTGACAACCTGCTATGCTTGTCCGAAGGGCCGAGTTCGGCCAAAAGCGGCCATATAATTTCGGCCTTGGTTGTAGGCAAGGTGGACACCTCGTATGACGCGCACCTTAGTAGACAAACTATTACGCGTGGACCACTTTGCTTTTCCTGCGGCCTTGCTCGCAGCGCAGTATCCCGGTTTGCACTACACCTACTGCTGCTGAAGCAACCCAGTAGAGACCAATACCTGCCGACAGCTGCCAGATCACAAAAGCAGTTATTGCTACTTGAATCATCACCATAATGGTCGTGCTATCGGCCGCAGTAGGGGCATAGTAAGCAGCGACCGCTGTAAGCACCAATACAATTGCAGTCAGTATGGCGTCGGGAGCAGCGATGCTTCGAATCCAAAGAAATGAAACATTTCCTGCCGCAGCGTTGGAAATAGCCTTGTACATCAGCAGAAAAACCGGCCACTGTGCTAGAGCACCGAAAACACTGGAGCGGTCGATCATGTGTGCGCCATTTTCCTTGTACAGCGCAGACATGGCAGAGAACATTTGTTTTGGATCTCCAGCGAATCGCTTTTTGATCGCGTCCACTTCAGGTTGCAGCGACTTGATCTTTTTCTGGTTAGTGACCATCTTGCGTGAGAGATGAAGCGTCAAAGGCAGCAGCGCGAGTCGCACACTTAGCGCTAGCGCAACAATCGCCCAGCCAATGCTTCCGTCAAAAAAAGCCGCAAGCACCGTCATACTGCTGGCAAGAATTTCAGTCATCATATTTCCAAAAAGGTTAAGGACAATTTATCTAAAAGATAATTATATATAAAAATACATCCAGGAAAATACGAATTATCGGATAAATTACTTCGGTTTTTCGGAAGATAGAGGGCAAACACCGATGGGCTGGTTTGGGGCGAAAGCTGCCACCCGCCAAATAGCGACTGCCTTTTGCTTACTTCATAAGCAAACCAGCAAAATACTAATTCGCCCGTAGCAGCAGCCCACCCTCCCCGGGCCAAGCGGGCCTGAAAAATGTCGAGGGCAAGGCGCGGCGACGCAGACAGTACACATGTACGGCAAGGAAGCTGCAACGCCGCCATCGGCATTTTCTCGGGCCCGCGTCTCCGGCCCGCTGTTCTTGATCTTTAAAACCTGAACCCGTACAGGCGGCACCGCATTGCACGGTGCCGCAAGCAAGTCCTATTTGGTTTTCCCAGCCGCTGCCGCCCCTTCCGGCAACGCATAAGCGATCAAGGTATCACCCATCTTGGTTCCCAGCGAACCATGACCGCCGGCCATCACCACTACATACTGCTTGCCGGTTTTATCAGACACATAGCTCATCGGCGTGGCCTGTCCGCCGAACGGCAGGCGCGCCTTCCACACCACTTTGCCGTTGCGCACATCGTAGCCGCGGATATAGTAGTCGAGCGTGCTGCTGAGGAAAGCCACGCCGCCGCCGGTGGTGCTCATGCCGCCAAGGCTGGGCACGCCCAGCGGCAGCGGAATCGGCACCGGGGCGCTGTCCATGGTGGTGCCGTTCTTGTGCATCCAGACTTTTTTCATGGTGCGCAGGTCGACGGCGGCCACATAGCCCCAGGGCGGCGCCTGGCATGGGAAGCCCAGCGGCGACAGGAAAGGCTTGATTTCAACGGCGAACGGCGTGCCGGTCTGCGGCTGCAAGCCCATTTCGGTGCCGCTGCCGCCCTTGGCGGTGGCTTGCGCGCGCGGCACCAGCCGTTCCAGGAAGCCCATGTAATCGGGGTTCAGCAGCAGCAGCTGGCGGCCCGGATCGACGGCCGCGCCGCCCCACTCGAAAATACCCAGCGGGCCCGGCGAAATGATGGCGCCCTTGGTCTTGCCGGAAGCGACCGTCTGCGGCGTGAATGGCCCTTCGTAGCGGTGCTGGCGGAAGATGATGCGGCAGGCCAACTGGTCGAACGGCGTGGTGCCCCACATATCGGTTTCGCTGATGTTTTTCTCGGGCAGGAAGGTCAATGCCGAGAATGGCTGGGTCGGCGAGACGCGGTCGCCAGCGGCCACGTTACCGGTCGGTACCGGCTTTTCAGGCGCCGGCACCACCAGGCTGCCATCGCGGCGGTCGATCACATAGATGTCGCCGCGCTTGGTGGTGGCGACCACCGACGGCACCTTGCCTTTGGGCGTGTCGATATCGACCAGGGTCGGCTGGCCGCCGATATCCATGTCCCAGATATCGTGATGCACGGTCTGGTAGACCCAGCGCACCTTGCCGGTGGCGAGATCGAGCGCGACGATGGCGCTATTGTATTTTTCGCCGTTCGGATTGCGGTTGCCGCCCCAGGTATCGGGCGTTTCGTTGCCCATCGGGATATACACCATGCCGAGCTTTTCATCGACGCTGGACACGCCCCAGGAATTGGGCGAGTTGTTGGTGTAGGTCTGGCCGGCCACGATGGGTTCGGTGGCGTCCGGTTTCGAGGCGTCCCAGTTCCACATCAGCTTGCCGGTGACCGGGTCATAGCCACGGATCACGCCCGACGGCTCTTCCGTCGAATCGTTGTCCGTCACGCTGGCGGCCATCACGATCATCTTTTGCGACAGCGCCGGCGGCGAAGTGGGCATCAGGAAACCGCGCTTTTTCATCGCCATGCCGTGGTACAGGCCTATCACGCCGTTTTCGCCAAAGCTCTTGCACGCTTCGCCCGTATCGGCATTGACCGCGATCAAAGTGGCGTCCATGGTCGGCGCGAAAATGCGGCGCGGGCACTCCATACCAGCGGCTTCCGGCGCCGGATCGTTCTTGGCGCGCCCTGCGTTCACATCCCAGTACGACACGCCGCGGCAGATCATGTGCTGGTAGCTGGCCGCGTCACGGTTGATTTTTGGATCGTGGCGCCACAGTTCCTTGCCAGTGTCCGGGTCGAGCGCGATGACGATATTGTGCGGCGTGCACAGGTACAGCATGCCGTTCACTTTCAACGGCGTGACTTCGTTGGCAATTTCAACCGGATCGGTCGGCCCCTTGAAGTCGCCCGTATGGAATACCCACGCTTCCTTCAGCTGCGATGCATTCGCCGGCGTGATCTGCGCGGCCGGCGCATAGCGGTCGCCATAGCCTGAACGCCCATACGCCGCCCAATCATTGGGCGCCACGCCGGGCGCAAAGTCGCCCTGCGGCGTGGCCGCCATGCTCTCGTTCGATACCTCGCCATGCAGGTTGTGATAATCCTGGAACAGCGCGAAGATGCCCACTGCCAAGGTGGCCACCACGGCGACCAGCAGGGCGCGCTTGCCTGTGTCCCTGGCCGCAACGCTGTGGTCGGCTTGCTCCAGGCGCCGGCCAACGAAGGGCAGCAGCAGCCAGACGGCGGCGGCAAACCAGATATCGAGGCGCGGCAGCAGTTGCCACCAGTCAAACCTGACTTCGAAAATCGACCAGATCAGGGTGGCGGCCAGCAAAAATGCCAGGAATGAGCGCGCCGTGCGGCGGCCCTTGAACACCAGGGCGCCGGCGATGATCATGCCGATGCCGGCCAGGATGTAATACCAGGAGCCGTTCAGGGTCAGCAGCCAGATGCCGCCCCCTGCCAATACCAGACCCAGTAAGATGAAGAGTATGCCGGTCACCAGCAGCAGTGGTCCGGGCCGCGCAGTTGCAGAGCCAGAGGGAGTCATGATGGTCCTGGTCAAGGATGGAGAAGAATAACCATACTATCCCGATAATGATTTGGTCGTCAGAAGTTTGCTCTGGCGTGCGCGCGCCCTATCCTTCGCGGCCATCGACCCTGGGCCGCCACAGGTAGGGTGCGTACTGCACGGCATACAAAATGAACGCCAGTGACCAGCACGCACCCGCCGCCAGCAGCGCCGGCATGGCCAGCGAAGATGGGCCAACCGCCGCCAGCAAACGGCTGACTGCGCCCAACTGCACCAGCCAGTACATGGCCATTTCCGGCCTGCCGGCCTTGAGCGGGCGGCCCGTGTGGCCCAGGGTGGTGCGCGTCATCATGCCGATGATCAGGCCCGCCATCGAGCCCACCGCCAGCGCATGGAAGGCGGCGCTGGCCGGCAGCAGTTGCAGGCTGGCAGCGGCCAGCAGCATGAAGCCGATGCCGATCCAGGCATATGAAACATGCAGTATCCACAGCAGCGGCACGCGCAAGGTGCGCCATGGCTGCCAGGCCAGCAGATTGGCCAGCGACATGGCGCCGGCTGCCAGGCACAACGGCGCCGTCAACAGACCCGGCGCGCCGGCCAGCCAGCTGATACCGGCCAGCGCCATCAGGGCAACCGCCAGCAGCGCGCGTTTCGGGCTGGCCACTGGTGTGCTGCCAGGTGCACCATTGCGTGTAAACATGGGAATGACGCGCGCACCCAGCACCGATTCGATCAGGACGATAGTGAAAATTGCCGCCTGCACGGGAACAAAATACGACAGCGCCAGCACACCCATCGCCGAAGCGTGATACAGGCCGTTGGAGATAGTCAGCAGCGCCAGCAGGCCGACCAGGAACAGGTTGCGATGGTTGCCCGAGCGCTGCAGCACCTGGAACAAGGGCCAGGCCGACAAGGGCAGGAACAGCATGTCGACGGCGGCGGCCACCGGCGCGTTCGCCGCCAGCATGGCCACCCGCCCCGCCAGCCAGATACCAGCCAGCGCCATCAGATGCAAGCCTTGCGGCGTGGGCAGTCCGGTCCAGTTACGCCCGGCCGTAAACAGAAAGCCTACCACCACGGCCACTGCAAAGCCAAACACCATTTCATGCATATGCCAGCCCATGCTGACCTGCAACATCCCTGTGCTCAAACCCATGTAACTGACCAGCCACAGCGGAATGCTGACGGCGGCAAACAGCGCGGCCAGCAGGTAGAACGGGCGAAAACCCAGCTGCCACACGGGGTGGCCCGGCTTCCAGGGCAAGGCGCTGCCTGCAGCTGCGGGATGGGAGGGTTCGCTGATCGGGGTGATGGCCATGATGGACTCGCATTTAAAGATATATTCAATATACTACTTTAAATGCGCGATGCTGTCATCGGCCAAAATGCGTATGCCGCGTATGCCAAGTAGGTCAGGTTAGCTGGCCGGAGGCCAGCGTAACCCGACAACGGTGTTGGCATGGGCCGGTAGTGATGTCGGGTTACGCGCCAGCGCTAACCCGACCTACTATAATCAGGTATCCGAACTATCACCGACACACCATGCTGCAGATCGCCTTCGAATCCCCAAACCAGCCCGAGATCATCGCCCTGATCGCCGACCTGGACGCCTACCAGCTGAGCCTGTATCCACCCGAATCCGTCTATGCGCTGGACTTGCAGGCGCTATTGCAGCCGCATGTGAAATTTGCCGTGGCGCGAGATGCAGATAACACCATCGTCGGCTGCGCCGCCGTGGTATTGAACTCTGAATATGGCGAAATCAAACGCATGTATGTGAAGCCGGAAGTGCGCGGCCTGGGCGCGGCAAAGAAACTGATGGCGCTGCTGGAACAGGCGGCGCGCGATGCGGCCTGTCCTTTGATAACGCTGGAGACGGGGCCGTCGCAACCGGAGGCGATCGCGCTGTACCAGCGCCAAGGGTTCGAGCGCTGCGGGCCGTTTGGGGGTTATCGCGACGATCCGCTCAGCGTGTTCATGCAAAAGCGGCTGGGGTAGTCACGCCACGACTGATTGGTCTTGCCCATCGTAGGCGCCGACAGCAACAGGCAAGGCGCCAATGACCACCGCGCCGGCTGCAGGCAAGCCAATCAATACGGCGCTCAGCACCTCCTGCCGCGATGCGCCATGCGATTTGGCTGAAAGCACATGAAATGGAATGCCCGAGGTATTGCCAGTGGCGGCCAGCACGGCGATATAGGCCAGCTCTTCGGTCTTTTTATCGAGCGCACTGGCGGCATCGAGTGATTTGGCCACTTGCAGCCACGCGGCCGCATGCGCCGGCGCTTCTTGCATGAAGCAGGAATATGCTTTTGAAACGCTCATGATTGATCCCTTTTCCAGAACGGATTATCACTTGATTTGAAATGCCCGAACAGCGATTCATAAGGCCAGCCATCATCGGCGACGACGTTGCAATCGCTGGCGTGCACACAATCATGCAGCAGCATGACCGGGTCGGCAATGGCCGGAAGGGGAAAGGCCGCCATGATACGCCTGGTGGCGGCGGGAAGCTCGTCATCACCGGGGCCGTCCTCTTCAATCAACCGGGCAGTCCTGCGCATTTCTTCCAGATTGCCGTTGCCTGAGAATTTCAACAGATCATGCCACGCCGGCAATGCCATCATCAGAGAGAGCAGTTCCGCGAGATTGGATGCAATACGGCCGGCCTGGCCTTCGGAACTGACATAAAGTATCGGGCAACGTTCGATCTCGCCATCTCCATAAGCGAGAAAAACGCCCCCGCTGCTGTCACCGGCTATCACCATGAACGGCTGTTGCGGCGCCAGTTTGATCCAGGCATTGTCGCGGGCAGCCCGGCTCAAATCGAAGTCGAAGTGCCGGGCCAGGTCGTGCGTTGCTGACTGCGATCGCTGCAAATCGTCCAGAGTAATCATCGGCATCTTCCCTTTATAGATGGCGCACTTGCTTTGGTGGCGTGTCCCAGTTGTCGTTTCTGCCGTCCAGACAGGTGATGGGGGCATGCGACAGTTCTTCTGGCGTCACATCATCGAGGCAGGCCAGGTTGACAGCGTGGAATTTTCCCCAGCGCGGCGACTGGCCGATGCCGAAAGGACGCACGCCGCAGTGCCGGCAAAACAGATGCTGCTCGGTCTTGCTGAGGAATTGATAGAGGCTCAGTTCCGCCTCGCCGGCCAGCAGCCGGAACGCCTCGGGCTTGACGATAGCCGACCATAGCCGCAGCTTGGCGCAAATGCTGCAATTGCAGCGGACGGTGGCTTCGCTCAGGTCGATATCGGCTGCAAAGCGCACCTGGCCGCAATGGCAACTGCCGTGATATGTCTTCACCCGCGCTCCCCTGGTTTGTCGATGAAGCACTGTAGCAGCAGATCACTTCGCCTGTCGATGCTCGACCGCATACACGGCCGCCTGCACGCGGCTGTTCAGGTTCAGTTTTTTCAGCACGTTCTGCACATGGATCTTGACCGTGCTTTCGGCCAGGTCCAGGGTGCGGGCGATGCCCTTGTTGCTTTCGCCGCGAGACAGGCAGTCGATGATCTCCTTTTCGCGCGGGGTCAGCTTGTCCAGCTCCGAGGCTGGTTCCTCGCGCCGCGTGCCCGCCTGCAGCTGGGCCACCAGCTTGCCCGTCATGGCTTCGGCGATCACCACTTCGCCGGCGGCGGCGCGGCGGATCGCCCGCACCAGGTAGTCGGCGTCGATATTCTTGATCAGGTAACCGCAGGCGCCCGCGCGCAAGGCGGTGGCCAGGTCCTCGGCGTCTTCGGACACCGTCAGCATGACGATCGCGGTGTCGGGGCAGTCCTGCTGCATCAGTTGCAACGCTTCGACGCCGGACATGCCGGCCATGTTCAGGTCCAGCAGCACTACGTCGGGCTGCAGGCGGATCGCCAGCTTGATGCCTTCGACACCATCGGCCGCCTCGCCCACCACGGAAAATTCATCGTGGCGCTGCAGCAGCGAGCGTATGCCGCTGCGAAACAGCGCATGGTCGTCGACCAGCATGACGGTAATCGGTTTGTCGGCAGTAGTCATGGTCTCCGTCTTTCTTTAGGTATTCAGGCTGCCCGGCGCTGTTCGCGCGGCAGGTGCAGTTCAATGGTGGTGCCGCGTCCGGGCGCGGCATGCACCTCGAACGTGGCCTCGATGCGCTGCGCGCGCTCGCGCATGATGTGCAGGCCGACATGGCTTTCGCCTTTTTCCAGCACGGCGGCGGCGTCAAAACCGACGCCGTTGTCGCTGACGGTCAGCGCGAAGTCCTGGTCATCGGCCAGACGCACTTCAACATGGCTGGCCTGGGCGTGCTTGCGGATATTCGACAGCGCTTCCTGCACGATGAATAATAGCTGCAATTGCTGCTCGCGCGGGAACGGCGCGCCGTCGACGTCGGCCAGCAGTTCAGCGGCGATGCCGGTCTGGCGGCGGAATTTGTCGAGCGCGGCGCGCAGTGAGCCGATCAGGTCATCCTCCATCAGCCGGCTGCGAAAGTTCAGCAGCAGCTCGCGCACGTCGTCATAGCTTTCCTTGATGCCGGCCTGCAGCGCCGGCACGATGTCCTGTACCTGGTCGTAGCGCGCCTTGCGCACCGAGTCGTCCAGCATCTGCACCTGCAGATTCAAAAAATTCAGGCTTTGCGCGATGCTGTCGTGCAGGCCTTGCGCCACCAGGTTGCGCTCTTCCGACACGGCCATCTCGCGCTCGCGCGCGGCCAGGCGCAGGTTTTCCAGCGCAATGCCCAGCAACTGGCCCAAGGTTTCCAGCAGCGCCAGCTCGCGCGCCGAAAACACGCGCGCATGGCGAAAATGCAGGTTGAAAAAGCCCATGTGCTGTTCATGCGCGTGGATCTGGAAGACGGAAACCGTAGCAAAGCCTTCGCGGTGGCATTTCAGTTCGTGCGCGCGGTCGATGCGGCGCATGTCGTGGATCTTGGCGACATTTTCCTGCACCGCCGTGCCGCACAGGCAGTCGCCCACTTTCAGGCAGTGTTCGGATGCCACCAGTTCTTGAGACAAGCCCGTATGCGCCACCATGTGCAGGTTGCCGCGCTCGGCGTCGAGCACGCGCACGGTGGAGCCGTCGGCTTCAAAGTAAGCCACGATGCGCTCCATGAAGCCGCCGCAGAGCGCTTCGAGCGGCTGCGGGCGCTGCAAAAAGGCGGCGCTTTCATACAGCAGCGCCAGTTCGCGGTTGCGGTATTCCAGGGTGGCCGTCTTGCTGCGCACGCCCTCCTCCAGGTTGCCATACAGCGCCTGCAAACGGTCGGCCATCTGGTTGAAACCACTGGCCAACTGGCCGAATTCGTCATTGCTGTCGACCGCCAGGCGCACGCTGAAATCGCGCTCCTTCATGCGCTGCATGCCCAGGCGCAGCCGCGTCACTGGCTCGATAATCAGCATGAACATCAGGTAGATCATGCTGACCGTGCCGACAATCGCCATGCCGACCAGGATCAGCTGCGAGCCGCGCAGCCAGAAAGTGCGCTGCTCGCTGTCACGCTCGATCAGGCGCACCAGTTGATCGACGCGGCCGGCAAAGTCCTGCGCTTCAAGTTCGAAAAGACGTGCCTGGGTGCTGGAGTTCACGGCCAGCGCGGCCGGGCGCAACTGGCCGCGCCATGCCTGGACGATACGCTCGAATTCGGTCTTGATGGCGGCGGACGGCGGCAGGAACAGCGGGCGTTGCGGATCGCCACGGCCGATCTTGGCCAGCATCTCGTCGACCAGCAGCACTTGCGGCTGCACGCCGGAGCGCGTCTCGCCGCCCACCAGCAAGGTCAGTCGATAGGTCTGCATGCGCAGCCTGCCCGTTTCATTGATGGCGGCAGAACTGCCTTCGAGCTGCCAGGACAGGAACAGGGTGCAGGCGATGGCCGTCAACGCCAGCGCCAGCATGCCCAGCATGGCGCCGACGATCTTGGTCGACAGTTTTTGCCAGGAGGAGATCATTTGGTTGAGGCTCATGCTGTTCCTGTTTTCCTTCTAATATGCCGCCGAATTGGAGAGAGTTTCGACCCCGCAGCAGAAATCCGGGGTCAGACGGGGACGCCGAGTCCCGGCGGGTCTGACCCCGGCAGTTTGCTCAGCCGCCGGTCTGCGCCATGAAGCGGATTATTTTATCCGGCTGCGTATTGAAATCATGCTGCTGCGGCTTCAGTTCGATGGCCTGGCGGATGGCCGCTTCCAGCTCCGCGTCGCTGGCCCCGCCGCGCAGCATGGGACCGAAAGCAAATTTTTCTTCCTGGCCCAGGCACAGGTACAAGGTGCCGTCGACAGACAGGCGCACACGGTTGCAGGTCGCGCAAAAGTGCTGCGACATCGGCGTGATGAAGCCGATGCTGGCCTGCCCGTCCGCTGTCGACAGATAACGCGCCGGCCCGCCTCCCAGTTCTGCCGCCTGCGGCACCAGGCCGAATTTTTCAGTCAGTCGCTCGCGCACGGCATTCAACGGCATGTACTGGGCATTGCGGCCGGTGCTGCCCATCGGCATCGCCTCGATCAGGCGCAGCATGAAATGCTGTTCGATGCAGAACGCCGCCATGGCCTCGATCTGGTCGTCATTGACGCCGCGCATGGCCACCATATTGATCTTGATCGGCTCGAAACCGGCCGCCTTGCCTGCCATCAGGCCGTCGAGTATCGGCTGCAGGCTGTCGCGCCCCGTGATTTTTTCCATGCAGGCGCGGTCGAGCGAGTCCAGGCTGACGTTGATGCGACTCACGCCAGCGGCGCGCAGCGCCACCGCATGGCGGCCCAGCTGCGTGGCGTTAGTCGACAGCGACAAGTCCTGCAGGCCCGGCAGCGAGGACAAGCGCCCCGCCAGTTCCGGCAGGTTGCGCCGCAATAGCGGCTCGCCGCCCGTCAGGCGCACCCGGCGCGTGCCGAGCCGCACAAAGATGCCCAGCAGGCGCTCGATCTCGTCGAAGTTCAGCCAGTCCTTCGGCTCTTCGAAACCACGAAAACCCTTGGGCATGCAGTAACTGCAGCGCAAATCGCAGCGGTCGGTCACCGACAAGCGAATATAGTCGATGGACCTGCCAAATCGGTCGAGCAACATACCTTACTCCTTCATGTGATTGTACGGCCTGGGGCCGCGCCTGGCTGTACACCAGACGGGCCACCGTCCTAGTCACTCTGGCCTATTGCACCAGCGGCGAGTCCGTGCCTTCGAGCTCCACGCCGGCGATTGTCGCCCTGCCCACCAGCAGGTGCAGATATTGGTGCACGGCGCGTTGCCACGCCGCGCGCGACAGCCGGTCGGCGATCTGCGCCTGCACCGCCTCATAGGCAATCGCCTTGCCTTCGATGCGGCGCAGCACCTGCACGATATGGTAGCCAAAGCGCGTTTCCAGCAAGCGCCCGGCCAGCTCGCCCTCGTCCAGCCGGAATACCAGTGCATCGAACTCCGGCACGCTCTGGCCCGGCGACAGCTGGCCCAGATTGCCGCCAAGCGCGCCCGAAGGGCAGTTCGAATACTGGCCCGCCAGCTCCGCGAAACGCTCGGGTGCGGCCTTCAAGGCGTCGAGCACCGCCTGCGCGGTGGTGCGCAGCAGGTCCAGCGGCGCCTCCGGCGTTACCTGGAACAGGATATGGCGCGCTTCCACCAATGCGCCGCTGCGGAACAGCTGCGGGCGCTGCGCGTAAAAAGTGCGGCAGGCGGCGTCGTCGGCGAGCGGCACTTTCACTTCCTGCGCAAACAGCGCTTCGACCAGGTCGTCGTCACTGGCGGCCTGCAGGCCCAGGCGCCGCGCTTCATCGAGCAGCAGCTGGCGCAGCACCAGTTCGTGCACCGCCTGTTTCAAAGGGTTGCCGGCGCCCTGGTGATGCGCCAGCTCCTGTTCCACTTGCATGTCGTCGATATCGACGCCATTGACCGAGATACCCATGATGTTCTCCTGTTCGATTGACGATTAACGATTAGCGGCGGCGTACCAGCTGCCAGCTGCGGCCAAGGTAGCCGATGGCGCCAAAGCCGCTCCACACGTGCACCAGGCGGGTGAACGGGAAGATGACGAACAGCGACATGCCCATGAACAGGTGCAGCTTGAAGATCCATGGCGCGTCGACGATAAAGCTGGCGGCGTCGCCACGGAAAGTGACCACGTGCTGGGCCCAGGTCATCAGCAGCACCATCATGTGGCCGTCCATGTGCGAGGCCGACACAAAGATCGACGACAGTCCCAGCAAAAGGGTGAGCAGGATCCACAGCAGCACCAGCTTGTCCTTGAAGGTGGTGCGGGCGGCCACGCGGTCATTGCCGAAGCGGCGCGCCAGCAGCATCAGGAGGCCGACCAGGCAGAGCAGGCCCATGACGCCGCCGGCCACCATGGCCACCGTCTGCTTGACGCCGTGGGTAACGCCCAGCGTATCCCAGACCCAGACAGGAGTCAGCAGGCCGGCTGCGTGGCCGAAGAACAGGCCCAGTATGCCGACATGGAACAACGGGCTGCCCAGGCGCAGCATGCCTGTGTTCAGCACCTGGCTCGATTCGGACTTCCAGGTGTACTGCTCGCGGTCGAAGCGCACCAGGCTGCCGAGCAGGAAAATCGCCAGCGCGAGATAGGGATAAATCCCGAATACAAATTGATGCAGGTAATTCATGACCTTCTCCTTCAGTGATGCGGTGCTGCCGCCTTGGGATAGAAATTGACCGGCTGAACGCCACCAGGCTTGAGCAGCGGCTCGATGCCGTCCGCGCCAGGTCCGAAGGTTTCCAGCGCTTCGTCCATGTCGCGTATCGGCGGTTCGCTCAGTTCCTCGGCCTGGACCGGCGTCAGGGTCTGCAGCAGGTCGAACACGCAGGCGTAGCTGCTGCCATTGGCGCGCAGCTTGCGGCCGATATACGCCAGCACGTGGATGGCGTCGCCCAGCAATCGCTCGGCCTCGCCTGGGTCCTGCTGCGACAAAAACTCCAGGAACAGCGGCACGTAGTCAGGCAAATCGTCGCCTACCATCTGCAGGCCGTGGCGGCTGTATTCGGCCAGCAGGTCGACCATGGCCTGGCCGCGGTCGCGCGATTCGCCGTGGATATGTTCGAACAGGTGCAGCGACTGCGACGGATTACGGTCGAAGGTCATCACATACTGCTGCTGCAGGTCGATCAGCGTCGTGGCCTGCAAGTGCGCCAGCAGCGGCTGCAACGTCGCATGCCAGGCCGGCAGGGTGTCAAGCAGCAGGCCATCGAGCGCCGGCAGCTCCTGCTGCAGTTCCGGCTCCGGGTACAGCAGCAAGGCCGACAGCACCTGGTAGCCCTGCATGGTGTTCAGGGAATCAGACATCAAGGCTCTCCTTTTTTTTGCGTGACTTCGGCATCGCCATGAAAATTTCCGAGCCGTGCTTGCGCTTGCCGAACAGGCTGGCGTCGCTGGCGCCGTCCGAGCAGCCGTTGCCGAAACTGAAGCCGCAGCTGCCCTTCTCGTTGAAGCTGTCCTCGGCCATTTCCTTGTGGCTGCTGGGGATCACGAAACGGTCCTCGTAATTGGCGATCGCCATGATGTGGTACATGTCTTCCACCGTGGCCGCGTCCAGGCCCACCTGCTTCAGTACCTCCAGGTCGGGCGTCGTCGCCACATGCTTGCTGCGCATGTAGGCGCGCATGGCCAGCATGCGGTCCAGCGCACGAATCACCGGCGGCTGGTCGCCGGCCGTCAGCAGATTGGCCAGGTATTGCACCGGAATGCGCAGGCTGGCCGTGTCGGGCAGGATGCCGTTCTTGCCCAGCTTGCCCGATTCGGCGGCGGCCTGGATCGGCGACAGCGGCGGGATATACCATACCATCGGCAAGGTACGGTATTCCGGGTGCAGCGGGAATGCCACCTTCCACTCGACGGCCATCTTGTAGACCGGCGAACGCCTGGCCGACTCCAGCCACGAGTCCGGAATGCCCTGGCGCCGCGCTTCTTCGATCACGGCCGGATCGTGCGGATCGAGGAACAGGCCCAGTTGCGACGGATACAGGTCGCGCGGGTCGGCCACCGAAGCGGCTGCCTCGATCTTGTCGGCGTCATACAGCAGCACGCCCAGGTAACGGATGCGGCCGACACAGGTTTCCGAGCACACCGTAGGCTGGCCCGCTTCAATGCGCGGGAAGCAGAACGTGCATTTTTCGGCCTTGCCGGACGACCAATTGTAGTAAATCTTCTTGTACGGGCAACCGGAGATGCACATGCGCCAGCCTCGGCACTTGTCCTGGTCGATCAGCACGATGCCGTCGTCCTCGCGCTTGTAGACCGAGCCCGATGGGCACGACGCGACGCAAGTCGGGTTCAAACAATGCTCGCACAGGCGCGGCAGGTACATCATGAAGGTGTTCTCGAACGTGCCGTACATCTCCTTTTGCATGTTGTCGAACAGCGCGTCCTGGCTGCGCTGGGCAAATTCGCCGCCCAGGTCATCCTCCCAATTCGGGCCCCACTCGATCTTGTCCATCTTCTTGCCGGTCAAGACCGAGATGGGCCGCGCCGTTGGCGGCGTTTCGCTCAAAGGCGCATTCTGCAGCCGCTCGTAGTCAAACGTGAACGGCTCGTAGTACTCGTCGATCTGCGGCAGGTTCGGGTTGGCGAAGATATTGGCGAGGATTTTCAGGCGGCTGCCCTGGCGCGGTTCGATCTTGCCCGCATCCGTGCGGCGCCAGCCGCCGTTCCACTTGTCCTGGTTTTCCCACTGCTTCGGATAGCCGATGCCGGGCTTGGTTTCGACGTTGTTGAACCACGCGTATTCCACGCCATCGCGGCTGGTCCACACGTTCTTGCAGGTGACGGAACAGGTGTGGCAGCCGATGCACTTGTCCAGGTTCAGCACCATGCCGATTTGCGCTCTGATTTTCATGCCATGCTCCCTTGTTCTTCTTCCAACGGGCCTTCGAGCCAGTCGATCTTGTTCATCTTGCGGACCAACACGAATTCATCGCGGTTCGAGCCCACCGTGCCGTAGTAGTTGAACCCCCACGACAGCTGCGCATAGCCGCCGATCATGTGGGTCGGCTTCGTCACGGCGCGCGTCACCGAGTTGTGGATGCCGCCGCGCTTGCCCGACTGTTCCGAACCCGGCACATTGATGATCTTTTCCTGTGCGTGGTACATCATCGTCATGCCTTCGGGTACGCGCTGGCTGACGACGGCGCGCGCCGTCAGGGTGCCGTTCACGTTGAACACTTCAATCCAGTCGTTGTCGACGATGCCGGCGTTCTTCGCATCGATCTCGGACAGCCACACGTGCGGGCCGCCGCGCGACAGGGTCAGCATGCGCAGATTGTCCGAATACGTCGAATGGATGCCCCATTTCTGGTGCGGCGTAATAAAGTTCAGCGCCAGTTCCTTGTTGCCGTTCGGGCTCGCGCCCAGCATCTGCGTGGTGGTCTTGGTATTGATGGCCGGCTTGTAGACGCACAGCCCTTCGCCAAAATCACGCATCCAGCGGTGATCCTGGTAAAACTGCTGGCGGCCCGTCAGGGTGCGCCAAGGGATCAGTTCATGCACATTGGTATAGCAGGCGTTGTAGCTGACTTCTTCCGATTCCAGGCCCGACCAGGTCGGCGACGAGATGATCTTGCGCGGCTGCGCCTGCACATCGCGGAAGCGGATGGTGTCGTGCTCGCGCGGCAGCGCCAGGTGGGTATGGTCACGGCCCGTAATTTTCGACAGCGCGGCCCAGGCTTTCACGGCCACGTGGCCATTGGTTTCCGGCGCCAGCGACAAGATCATCTCGGCCGCATCGATGGCCGTATCGAGCCGCGGCTGGCCGTGCGCAACGCCTTCGGCCAGCACGGTGCGGTTGATACCGCGCAGCACATCGACTTCATGGCCGGTCTGCCAGCTGATGCCCTTGCCGCCGTTGCCGATGTTTTCCAGCAGCGGGCCAATCGAGGTGAACTTCTGGTAGATCTTGGTGTAATCGCGCTCGATAACGGTAAAGTTGGGCATGGTCTTGCCGGGGATCGGCTCGCACTCGCCGGCGCGCCAGTCTTTCGGGTCGAACGGCTGGCCCAGCTCACCGGGGGTGTCGTGCATCAGCGGCGTCAACACGATATCCTGCTGGGTGCCCAAAAACTCTCCGCCGATTTCCTCGAATTTCTTGGCGATGCCCTTGTAGATATCCCAGTCCGACTTCGATTGCCACAGCGGCTGCACGGCTTCCGACAGCGGGTGGATGAACGGGTGCATGTCGGACGTGTTCAGGTCGTCCTTTTCATACCAGGTGGCCGTCGGCAGCACGATGTCGCCGTACAGGCAGGTGGTCGACATGCGGAAGTCCAGCACCACCAGCAGATCGAGCTTGCCTTCGGCGGCCGGGCGCACTTTCACGTCGCGCGGCTTGATGCAGTTGTTCTCGTCGCTCATCAGCGCATTCTGCGTGCCGAGCAAATACTTGAGGAAGTATTCGTGGCCCTTGCCCGAGCTGCCCAGGATATTCGAGCGCCAGACAAACATATTGCGCGGGAAGTTGGCCGGGTTGTCCGGGTCGTCGCACGAAAATTCCAGCTGCTTGTTCTTGATCTGGGCCACCGCGTAGTCGACCGGATTGATGCCGGCGGCTTTCGCGGCGCGCGTCACTTCCAGCGGATTGGTCTGCAGCTGCGGCGCCGATGGCAGCCAGCCCATGCGCTCGGCCTTGGCGTTGTAGTCCAAGAGGGTCATGGGCGCCACGTCCGGGCCGGCCGTGGGCGAAGCGATTTCCTCGGTATGCAGCTTTTCATGGCGCCACTGGCTGGTGTGGGCATAGAAGAACGAGGTGCCGTTCATCTGGCGCATCGGGCGGTTCCAGTCCTGGGCAAACGCCAGCGGGGTCCAGCCGGTTTGCGGACGCAGCTTTTCCTGGCCCACGTAATGGGCCCAGCCGCCACCAGACTGGCCCACGCAACCGCACATCATCAGCATGTTGATGATGCCGCGATACGTCATGTCCATGTGATACCAGTGATTCAGCGCCGCGCCGACGATGACCATGCTCTTGCCGCGCGTCTGGTCGGCGTTTTCGGCAAACTGGCGCGCCACGGTAATCACGTCCGCCGCTTTCACGCCCGTGTGCTTGACCTGCCAGGCTGGCGTATAAGGCACGTCGTCTTCGTAACTGGTGGCGACATTGCCGCCACCGAGGCCACGGTCGACGCCATAGTTGGCCAGCGTCAGGTCGAATACGGTGGCGACCAGCACGCTGCTGCCGTCGGCCAGTTGCAAGCGCATGGCCGGCACATGGCGCATCAGCATGTCGCTGCTGTCTTTGCCGCCAAAATAAGGGAAACCGACCGCGACCACTTCGTCGCTCTTGCCCAGCAAGGACAGTTGCGGATCGACCGGCGCGTTGTTGCCGCCCTCTTTCATCTCCAGGTTCCACTTGCCCGCTTCGCCCCAGCGAAAGCCGATCGAGCCCGCCGGCGCCACGATGCGGCCCGATGCTTCGTCGATCACCAGGGTTTTCCAGTCCGGGTTATTGGTTTCATCGAGGTTGTTGGCCAGGTGCGAGGCGCGCAAAAAGTATTCGGGTGCCAGGATGCCGTTCTGTTCTTTCAGCAGCACCAGCATCGGAAAGTCGGTGTACTGCTTGGCGTACTGCTTGAAGTAGGCCGATTGATGGTGTTTATGGTATTCGTTGAGGATCACATGGCCCATGGCCATCGCCAGCGCGGCGTCGGTGCCCTGCTTGGGCGCCAGCCAGATATCGCCGAACTTGGCCATTTCGCCGAAGTCGGAAGAAACAGCCACGGTCTTCGTGCCCTTGTAGCGCACTTCCGTATAAAAGTGGGCGTCGGGCGTGCGCGTCATCGGCACGTTCGAGCCCCACACCATCAAAAAGGTGGAGTTGTACCAGTCGGCCGATTCCGGCACGTCGGTCTGTTCACCCCACACTTGCGGGCTAGCCGGCGGCAAATCGCAATACCAGTCGTAAAAGCTCAGCGCCACGCCGCCGATCAGCGACAGGTAGCGCGTGCCGGCCGCATAGCTGACCATCGACATGGCGGGAATCGGCGAAAAACCGACGATGCGGTCCGGGCCATATTTCTTGATCGTCAGCGCATTGGCGGCCGCGATCATTTCATTCGATTCGTCCCAGGTGGCGCGCACGAAGCCGCCCAGGCCACGGATGGATTTGTACTGCTGCGAGCGCACCGGGTCCTGGCTGATGTAGTCCCACGCGGTGACCGGGTCCATGGTCTTGCGCGCTTCGCGCCACATTTCCATCAAACGGCCACGGATCATCGGATACTTCACGCGCTGGGCTGAATACACATACCAGGAATAGCTGGCGCCACGCGGGCAGCCGCGCGGCTCGTGATTGGGCAGGTCCGGGCGGGTGCGCGGATAATCGGTCTGCTGGGTTTCCCAGGTGATCAGGCCATTCTTGACATACACCTTCCAGCTGCAGGAGCCGGTGCAATTGACGCCGTGCGTCGAGCGCACGATCTTGTCATGCTGCCAGCGCTGGCGGTACGCGTTTTCCCAGGTGCGGTCTTCATCGACCACGGTGCCGTGGCCGTTTGAAAACGGTTCGGCGCTCTTGTTGAAAAATTTAAGACGGTCCAGAAAGTGACTCATGCTACCTCCACACATGCGCCGCAAGGCAGCGCCGGGTCTAAGAAACGCTGCAAGCTGATTGGCTCAAGCGTCGATGCAATGAGTCTAGCGAGCGGGTGCCGGGAGCGGTATTGGCAAGAAGTCGGTTTTCGGCGCCAGGAATGCATAGGCAGCTAGTCACCCCTCTAGGCACTAATGCCTATGGGCGCAAAACGCCTGCTGCGGTATATCTGTCAGCCTTTACCGTACACACAGGAGTTCGCATCATGAGCATTACCGATTACGCCGGCCTGGTTGCCAGCGCACGCCAGCAGGACCAGCCACAGCGATTGCTGTTTACCTTTACGCGCGCTGAAGCCGAACCGGGCGGCCAGGGCAAGCCGCTCACGCCGGTACTGTGCGCCGACAAGCTGCCCGAAGAATTGAGCAGTTTCGAGCAATTGCTGGAGGAGTCGAAACAGATGCCGGCGCACTGGGACGTGGTTTTCGTGGCCGGGCTGGCGGGCAGCAACGGCCAGCCGCCAGCGTCGCAAGAATGCGAAGCGCCGCTGCGGTCGATGGTCAAGTCGATCGAGGAAGGACGAATCGATCGTTTGCTGGCGTTTGACCGCAGCGGGGAGTTGTTACGCTTTAACTGAATCCGGCCACGGGCGCTCATGCAAATGGCGCGCCCGCTCGATCGGACACACCAGCGGCAAAAACTGCTGCTGGCGCACCGAATACGCCATCAGGGCGCCGCTGTCGATATCGAAATACCAGCCGTGCAGCTTCAACAAGCCCTGCTCCACCCGGCGTTTCAGCCACGGGTAGGTCAGCAGGTTGTCGAGCGACTGCAGGATGCTGGCCAGTTCGCAGGCGTGGCGCTGCTCATGCGCCGAGCGGTGGCCCAGGTCGCGCCGCACGCGCTGCGCCACCGGTTCGGCGATGCGCATCCACTGCCCCACGAAGTCGGTTTCCTGCCCTTCCGCGCGCGGCTGGGGTTCGAGCAGCGCGCGGATGCCGCCGCAGCGCGCATGCCCCAGCACGATCACCCGCGCCACTTCGAGCTTGCAGACGGCGAACTCGATACCGGAGCTGACGCCTGGCGGCGCTTCGGGCGTACATGGCGGCACCAGGTTGGCGATATTGCGGATCACGAACATGTCGCCCGGGTCGCTGCCCGTCAGCAGCATCGGATCGACCCGCGAGTCGCAGCAGCCGATCAGCAAGGTTGACGGCCGCTGGCCCTCGCGCAGGCTGTCGTACAGGGTCTGCGGCTCGCTGAAATACTGCTGCTGGAACAGGCTGAAGCCGTTGACGAATTTTTCCAGTTCTTCCATGACGATCCCGGCGATCAGCAAGGCATCGCTGCGTTTTTGCGCGCGTAGCACCACCACGTGATCGCAATGCAGCTGACATAAAAGCCGATAAAGCACCATAGCGCGGCGTCCGGGCTGCCCGTCAGCGCGATCGAAGTGCCATAGCTTTTCGGGATAAAGAAGGCGCCATAGGCGGCCACGGCGGAAGTAAAGCCCAGCACCGCCGCGCCTTCCTTGTTGGCGTCGACGATGGCCTGCTCCTGCACCGCCTTCGGTTTGCCGGCTGCTCCGCGCTGGTGTTCGGTCAGGAAGATCACCGGTATCATGCGGAAGGTCGACGCATTGCCGATGCCGGTGCCGGCAAACAGCACCATGAACATCCAGAAGAAACCGCCGAAGCTGCCACCAAGGCCACCGTGGGGCATGAAGTACAGCACGCCCAGTACGGCGGCGATCATCAGCAGGAACGACCAAAGGGTGACGCGCGCGCCGCCCAGTTTGTCCGAAATCACACCGCCGGCCACGCGCGACAAGGCGCCGACCAGCGGGCCGAGAAACGCATAGTCGAGCGGATTGACGTCCGGGAACTGGATCTTGATCAGCAGTGGAAACGCGGCCGAATAACCGATAAACGAGCCAAAGGTGCCGGTGTACAGCCAGCACATCAGCCAGTTGTGCTTGCGCCTGAAAATCACCGCCTGCTCGGAAAACGAGGCCTTGGCCGAGGCCAGGTCATTCATGCCGAACCAGGCCAGCAAGGTACTCAAGGCGATAAATGGCACCCAGATAAAGCCGGCGTTCTGCAGCCACATGGCTTTGGTGGCGCCAGCCTTGGCCCACGTCAGGGATTCCCCGCCCCAGGCGCCGAACACCGCCATGGTGATCACCAGCGGCACCACAAACTGCACCACCGACACGCCCAGGTTGCCCAGGCCCGCATTCATGCCCAGTGCGAAACCCTTGCTTGCTTTCGGGTAGAAGAAGCTGATATTGGCCATCGACGAGGCGAAATTGCCGCCGCCGAAGCCGCACAGCAACGCCAGCACCAGCATGGTCGGGTAACCGGTGTTCACATCCTGCACCGCAAAGCCGATGCCGATCGCCGGGATCAAGAGCGAGCCGGTGGAAATGGCGGTCCAGCGGCGCCCGCCGAAAATCGGCACCATGAACGAATAAAAAATGCGCAAAGTGGCGCCGGACAGGCCCGGCAAGGCGGTCAGCCAGAACAGCTGGTTGTTACTATAGGTGAAACCGATATTGGGCAGGTTGACCACCACCACGCTCCACACCATCCACACCGCAAACGCCAGCAGCAGCGCGGGGATCGAGATCCACAGATTGCGCCCGGCCGTCGCCTTGCCGGTCTGTTGCCAGAAGCTGGGGGTTTCAGGCTCCCAGGTATTGATCATATAGCGGCTCATGCTGTTACTCCTGCAGGTTGATTAATTTGCTTGCTTGGCGCCGCGCGCAGCGGCTTGAAGGAAAAGTGCATCCACACCAGCGACACGCAGACGGTGCCGTACAGCAGCATGAAGGCGCTCGAACGCACACCCGTCAGGTCGACCAGCGCGCCGAACATCACGGGCAGCACAAAGCCGCCCAAGCCGCCAGCCAGGCCCACCACGCCCGAGACGGCGCCGATATTGTCGGAAAAGTCGTCGCCGATGAATTTGAAGACAGACGCCTTGCCAACCGCCATGGCGATGCCGACCACGAACAGCAGCACGGTAAACAGCACCGGCGACAGGCCGACATGGAAGGCCAGCGGGCCGGTGACGGTCTCGATCACCATCTGCGTTTGCGGATACGACAGCAGGAAAAAGCATACCCAGCACACCCACATCACGGCCCAGGTCACCTTGGCAGCACCATATTTGTCCGAGACCCAGCCACCGAGCGCGCGCAGCACGCCACCGGGCAGCGAAAAACAGGCTGCCAGCAGCGCGGCGTGTTTCAGGTCAAAGCCGTATTCGGCCACGTAGTATTTGGTCATCCACAACGCCAGCGCCACATAGCCGCCGAACACCACCGAGTAGTACTGGCAATAGCGCCATACGCGCGGGTCTTTCAGCACTTTCATTTGCGAGGCAAAGCTTTCGCCGGACGGCGCCAGGTGCGATTTGTCGGTAAATGAAAACAGCCAGAAGATGACGGCCGTGGCCAGCATGGCCACCGCATACACCTTGGGCAGCATCTGCCAGCCGAAGGCGGCGACGATGCCGGGCGCGACGAACTTGGTCAGCGCCGAACCCGAATTGCCCGCGCCGAAAATGCCCATCGCCAGCCCGCGCCGCTCTTTTTCATACCAGCGCGCCACATACGGCGTGCCGACCGAGAACGAGCCGCCGGCCAGGCCGACGAACATGCCCAGCAACAGGAAGTGCCAGTAGGCCGTGGCATAGGAAATGAGCCAGATCGGCACCACGCTGGCCAGCATCAGCAGGAAGAACACGCGCCGCCCGCCGTATTTGTCGGTCCAGATCCCCAGCGGCACGCGCACCAGGGAGCCGGTCAGCACCGGCATCGCGGCCAGCAGGCCGAATTGCGTTTCGCTCAAGCCCAGGCTGGCCTTGATCGGAATACCCAGGACGGCAAACATCATCCAGATCGCAAAACAGATGGTGAAGGAAAAGGTGCTGCTGGCCAGCACGGACAGCTGCTTGCGCCGTACGTTGGGGATTTTGCTACTACTGTTATTGTTGGTGCCATCTAAGGTAGCCACGATGCTTCTCCATGAATGCACTGGCCGCATGGCCAGCCGTCCCGACCAGCTTACGTGGCAGCTGCCTGCAGCACTATCGGCCACAGGGTGGTTTTGGAAAAGCAATCTGAATAGAGGGGTCGGCAGAAGTGACTAGGCACCCTGGCACTGCAGGCGGACCAGGAGAAGGAAGACAGGACGGGCGCGCAGGGCGTCACGTCCCGGAAAAACAATCAGGACAACTGCATCTGCTGCTCGAAGCACAGGTGGATGAATTCGGCCGGGTGGATCAGCGCCACGGCCACGCTGACGCGCAGGGTGCCCTGCACGATATCGTCGCTCGTCATGGTGCTGCCCAGGCCGGCCTCGACACGGAAGGCGTCGCCTGCGCTGGCGCCCAGCAAGGCGCCGTTCTGCCACTGCGCAGTGAGGAAGCCGGCGATCATGGCGCGCAGGGACTGCCAGGTATTGGCGTCGTTGGGCAGCGATGCATGGGCCGCCATGGCTGCCTTGATCGATTGTCCGAGCATGATGGCGGTGCGCCGCACCGGAATATAGCGCCAGTCGTCGCTGTTGCCGTCCATCGTGCGCGCGCCCCAGATCAGCAGGCCGGCCCCTGGAAAGCTGCGGATGGCGTTGACGGCCTTGCCGTCCGGCGGCAGGTTCAGTCCTTCGTGGTCTTGCTGCGAGATCTCTTCGGCCGGTGCAACGGCGCCGACGATGCCGGTATTGGCGGGCGCCTGCCACACGCCCTGCTGCGCATCGGTACGCGCGTATACGCCTGCCATCGCGGCGCCTGGCGGCAGCTGGTTGGCCAGCGCCAGCAGCAGCGCGGCCAGCCGATAGTACAGCGCACTGGTTTTCAACAATGTGCGGTGAGTGTCGGCAACCAGCGCGGCACGGTTGTCCTGGCCTGCAGGCAGGCGCTGGCCCAAGCCATGGAACAGCGCCGCGAGCGCATCGCTGGTCGCTGGCGAAAGCGGTGGCGATTGCATGGCCAGTTCCCGCAGCAGCGCCTCGGACAGCAGCGCCAGCGCAGCGTCGTCGAGATTGTCCCAGGTAATGCTCAAGGGGTCGGCCAGATTGAAATGCAGCCATGGATAATAGACGGCGCCAAAGCTCAGAAAACTGCCGTGCAGCGACGCGCGCAAGCCATGACGGCTACCCGAAATAATGTCGTCCTGCGGATGCCTGGTGCGTGGCTGTCCGCCGCCGTAGACATCGATCAGCGCCATCCGGTCGCCCATCGCGCCGCAATGATCGAGCAGTGCCTGCCACACCGCATGACACTCGTCACTGCTGCCCAGCAGCGTGGCATCGGGCGCCACGACCAGGCCCACGCCGGCGAGGTTTTTCAGGGCGTCGATTCGCTCCAGGAAGTCTTCTTTGCGCTTGCCGCGCGCGATCGCATCCGCATGCGTGCCGGTCGATTGCACATAGGCCGGGCCGCCGCCGTTGTCGAAGTAGGACTGCAAGCCGAGGTAGAGGAAAAAACGCGCCTGGTCGTGGTGCGCCGGCAGCAGCTCCAGCGTGCCTGGTTCGACATGGAGCGAAAATTGCGGTGCGTGCTGGCCACCGAACTGCTGCTCGAACTGCCTGATCGACTCGACCAGGACAGGACCGGCGGCGGTATCCATGCCCGGTTTTTCCGTATAACCGAGGAACAGCGCCATGCCGGTAGCGGCGGCAGGCAAGGAATCGGACAGCTTATTCTCTGCGACGAGATACACGCCCGGCGTCTTCAATGGCATCGCTGCTCCCTGTGGCATTCTGAACTGCCATTCTATGCCGGGTGCGGCTTTTTTTCACGATTTATTCAGCGCCCGGCAGGCCTCTAGTTCACCTGACATATGGCCGGCCAGGGCAATACAGGCTATGCTGGCCGCTCTTTCACCGCCTTGAAAACCTGCACATGGATTACCTGAGCCTCAAGCATTTCCACATGGGTTGCGCCGCTGCCAGCGGCGCCCTGTTCCTCTTGCGCGGTGCCTGGATGCTGCGTGCTTCGCCCGCGCTGCAGCAGCGCTGGGTAAAAATCGCGCCGCACCTGATCGATACGGCCCTCTTGGCCAGCGCCATCACGCTGGCCGTGTGGAGCGGCCAGTCGCCTGGCCAGCACCCGTGGCTGATGGCCAAGCTGTGTGCGCTGGTGGCGTATATCGTGCTGGGCACCGTCGCCCTGAAACGCGGCAAGACGCTGGCCGTGCGCGCCACCGCGTTCGTGCTTGCCCTGCTGGTGTTCGCGTATATCGTGGCGGTGGCCGTGACGCGCCAGCCATGGCCGTTCTAAGGAACAGCGCGACCAATCCGGCAATGCTACTATTTCAGGCATCACCAGCCGGCCATCCCGGCCATGCGTCCACCACTGAAAGGCAATCATGCTCTTGTCCGAACTGCTGACCCGAATGACCTGCGGCGACCTCGAAGGCGAAGAACTCGAGGAAGCCGTCGCCGCGGTTACCGCTGCGCCGTCCAACCCGCAGGAGGAATGGATCGACAGCGATGCCGAAGCCTACGCGCTCGAGATCATCAGCCAGCTGGGCGGCTATATCGCTTCGAGCGACAAGATCGACGAACTGCACGAGCAGATCCAGGACATGTTCGACGACTTTCCCGACTTCCCCTACGATCTGCTCAAGGACCGCGAGCGCGGCGTGCTGCCCTATTACGAGTGGCTGGACGCCGAACTGGCGCAGCGCGCCGTGGAAGAAGGCGGTTACGACCTGATCCAGATCGAAGGTTCCGGCACCGACAACATGGATGCACTGGTCGTGTACCGGCGCGACACCGCCGACATCATCCAGGCGGCCGCCCTGATGGGCGTGACAATCGAGCGGCCGCTGACGTATTTTCGTGGTGTGCAGGCGCAGGTGGATGCAGCCAGGCGAGCGTGAAAGGTGCGGCGAAGTGCCGCGCACCTTCATGCTTGCCTGATCAAGCGCTTGCCATGCGTCAGATTCCGAGTCCGCCCGCTACATTGATGGTCTCGCCGGTAATATAGCCGGCATGCGGGCCAGCCAGGAAACAGGTGACTTCAGCCACCTCTTCCAGGCTGGCAAAGCGTCGGATCGGATGCATGTCGAGGAAGGTGTCCATGTCCGGCAGTTCACCGGCGACCTCCTTGTTCATGTCTGTCGGCATGGCGCCAGGCTGCACGACGTTGACGGTGATGTTGCGCGAGCCGAGGTCGCGCGCAATGCCCCTGGCGTAGCCGGCCAGGGCCGCCTTCGTTCCGGCGTAATCGGCCACGCCCTTGAACGGCACGTAGTCACCCAGCAGGGAGCCGATGAAAATGATGCGGCCTCCATCTGTCAATTTCGATGCCGCCGCACGCGTATTGGCAATCGAGCCCAATACATTGACCTGCCACTGGCGATTGTATTTTTCTTCGTCGAGTCCCGCATCATCCACCAGTTGACCCTGGGTTGCGATACCAGCGTTGTTGACGAGAATATCGAGCTGGCCAAATTCGGCGATCACCGCATCGATCAGCGGCTTGGCGCTGCTCAGGTCCGACTGATCGCTTTGAATGGCGAGGGCACGCACGCCCTTCGCCCGCAAGCTTGCCACGACCTCCTCGGCCTTGTCGGCCGATGCCGCGTAACTGATGGCGATGTTTGCGCCGTAAGCGGCAAATACATGGGCAATGGCGACGCCAAGCCCGCGTGACCCGCCCGTGATCAGCACGGTTTTTCCTTCGAAAGTCTTTTGCATGATGTGTCCTTTTCAAATGACTGATCGACTTTCAGCGAGATTCGCCGAATCATAACGATCAGTACGGTAACGAACGTTACGTTATAAAATAAACGCTGTCAAGTTGTCGCTGAGCGGCGTGTGAACGGCTCCATGGATGACAGCATTCTTGACCTGGCAAGCCGGTTAATTTAATATCGGTCGTTACGAAAAGATGGAAATCGAGGAAACAGATGGGTCGCCACCGCGAGTTCGATATAGATGAAGCGCTCGACGCCGCGCTCAATGTGTTCTGGCGCATGGGCTATGAAGGTGCGTCGTACACGGACCTGACGCAGGCTACGGGCGTTGAGCGGCCGGCGCTGTACTCCGCGTTTGGCAACAAGGAAGCCTTGTTTCGCCGTGCCCTTGAGCGTTATTACACGCGTTATCTGAATTTCTTTCCGGCCGCGCTGGAGCAGCCGACATCGCGCAAGGTCGTCGAACACATGCTGCGCAATGCGGCCGAGCTGCATACCCGCTACGCCGATCGCAGGGGCTGCCTCGGCATTCACGGCGCCCTGGCGGGATCAGACGATATCGTACCGGTGCAAACGGCGTTGATTGATGCACGTGCAGGAGCCGAAACATCGCTGCGCTTGCGCCTGGAGCAGGCGCAGCAGACGGGGGACCTGCCGGAAAGCGCCAACCCTGCCGTGCTGGCCGCATTTATCCTGACGGTGTTGCACGGCATGGCTGTGCAGGCAAAGGCGGGCTTCTGTCGCGCCACGCTGGAAGCAGTAGCTGAGCAAGCACTTTCCACCTGGCCTGGCCGTGCCTGAAATGCACTGCCCGGCCCTGCCGGCGATCAGCAACATCACTCGCCCTGGCGGGCGCCTTGCCGGTAACTGGCCGGGCTGCTGCCGGTCCACTGCCTGAAGGCGCGGCAAAAGCCGGTGGCGTCGGCGTAGCCAAGATCAAACGCCAGCGCCGCCACGCTGGTGTTGGAATTGGCCAGGCGGTGCACGGCGATATCGCGCCGCAGTGCGTCCTTGACCGCCTGGAAATGCGTGCCTTCATCGGCAAAGCGCCGGTTCAGCGTGCGCACGGTGGTGTGCAACGCTTGCGCGAGGTGCTGTATCGTCGCCGCTTGCGCCAGGTGCCGCTCAAGATAGGCGCGCGTCCTCACCGTAATCGACGCACGGTGCATGGCGCTGAAGGTCCAGTCTTCGGGCGCGCGTTTCAGGAAGGCCCACAGCTCGTGCTTTTCGCGCTTGAACTGCTGCGCGCAGTCGTCGTAGGCAAAGTGGATGCTGGTGGCGGCGGCGTCGAAGCCCACCTCGCCCGGATACAGCAAGCCGTAGTCTGGCGCATGCAAAGGCCTGGCGAAGCTGAACTCGACCAGCCGCAGGCCGAGCTCGCGCCCCAGCAGCCACGAAGCGATGCCGTGTATCAGCTTCATCATCAGTTCATGCCCCAGCGGCGTGACCGTCGTGCCAGGCGAGCGCTCCAGCAGCGCCAAGCGCACCAGCGCATTTTTGCTGGCAATGTGCAAGCGGTAATCGTCCAGCAGCAAATTCCAGAAACGCACGAAGCGGTGCAGCGCTACCAGCACGGTGGGCGCATCAAGCAGGCTCAGCATCAGGTATTTCAGGGTGCCGGTGCGCACCGGCCGCGACCACAAGCCCAGCATTTCGTCATCGAGTGTCGCCGCCACGGCGCGGTACAGCGCCACGTACTGCTGGCGCGTCAGCCGTGCGTCAGGCTGATGCTGAAAGGAAGCGGGAATGGCGGCGGCCGCCAGCACCCTGGCCGCAGCGTCCTCGCCATGGCGGCTGCGCACGCCGTCCAGCATGGCGTGCAGGAAGTGTGCGGAAACCGTCAGCGAGTTTTTCCAGGAGGAAGTCATGCCATGATTATGGCGCATTTTGCATAGTCAATGGCGTGAAGTGGCAACCTTTCCGTTTTCATTTCCCTATACTGGCACATTATTTCCATGCTGCCTGAGGGCTGCCATGGCGCATTTTGCTTATTGTTAATGATCTGTTTACATGGACCCGTCTGCATCGGTCCAAAGAGGAGCACGAATTGAATACACGACGCATTGTGGTGACCGGCATGGGCATGGTCACGCCACTGGGTAACGGAGTCGAAGCGGTCTGGCGCCGCCTGCTCGATGGGCAGTCGGGACTGGCGATACTGCCCGATGACGTCACCGAAGGCATCGCCGCCAAGGTGGCTGGCAGCGTGCCTGGCCTGAGCCCGGAACGCCCCTGGGGCTTCGACCCGGCACTCGCCGTGGAAGCGAAGGACCTCAAGAAAATGGACCGTTTTACCGTGTTTGCGCTGGCCGCCGCGCAGGAGGCCTTGCAGCAGGCCGGCTGGCAGCCCGATACCCACAGCGCGCGTGAGCGCACCGCCACCATCGTCGGCTCCGGCGTGGGCGGCTTCGGCGCCATCGTCGACGCCGTGCGCACCACCGATGGCCGTGGTCCGAAACGGCTTTCGCCGTTTACAGTGCCCAACTTCCTGGCCAATATGGCGGCCGGCCACATCTCGATACGCCACGGCTTTCGCGGCCCGCTGGGCGCGCCTGTGACGGCCTGCGCCGCCAGCGCCCAGGCCATCGGCGATGCTGCGCGCCTGATACGCGCCGGCGAAGCCGATATCGCCGTCTGCGGCGGTGCCGAAGCCTGCATCGACCGCGTCAGCTTTGGCGCCTTTGCCGCCGCCAGGACCATGTCCACCGGCTTCAACGACCATCCAGGCCAGGCATCGCGCCCGTTCGATATGGCCCGCGACGGCTTCGTGATGGGCGAAGGCGCCGGCATGCTGGTGATCGAAGAACTGGAACACGCCTTGCGCCGTGGCGCCACGCCCATCGTCGAACTGCTCGGTTATGGCACCAGCGCCGACGCCCATCACATGACGTCGCCACCGGAAGACGGCGCCGGTGGACGGCGCGCCATGGAACTGGCGATCCGGCAGGCCAATATCGCGCCCGGCCAGATCGGCCACCTGAACGCCCACGCCACCTCCACCCCGGTGGGCGACATGAGCGAACTGGCAGCCATCAAGGCGATCTTCGGCAGCGGCAGCGGCCCCGCCGTCTCGGCCACCAAGTCGGCCACCGGCCATTTGCTGGGTGCGGCCGGCGGCGTGGAGGCAATCTTCACGGTACTGGCCTTGCGCGACCAGATGGCGCCGCCAACCCTGAACCTGGCGCAGCCCGATCCGGCCACCCAAGGCGTCGATATCGTCACCGGCACGGCGCGCCAGATCGCCACCGATTACGCCATCTCGAACGGCTTCGGCTTTGGCGGCGTCAACGCCAGCCTGGTATTTGGCAGGCTATGACGGTAGCCGCAGGTGTACTTGCCTATATAACATGAAATCGCGTACACTTGCGGCCCCAGCCACGCCACATCCGTGCGCGTGGCTGCATCGACTGCAAGGGATCTGGTGCCATCCATCTTCAAGACCACTAACAAGCTGATCTCGGCGCTGCTGCTTGCCAGCGCCGCCGCCAATTGCGAGGCCAGCGTGCCGGGAACCATCGCCCTGCCCGCCATGGTGTCTGCCAGCGCCCCGCCACAACTCGATGGCGCACTCAGCGAAGATGCCTGGCGCGAGGCGCCCGTGCATGACACCTTTTACGAATACCTGCCCGAAAACGGCCGGCCGGCGCCCGCGCAGCTGCGCACCACGGTGCAGCTGCTGGTGGTCGACGGCGCGCTGGTGTTCGGCATCCGCGCCTGGGACGACGCTCCACACCAGCGCCAGGGTGCGCTGGCGCGGCGCGACAAGGTGGGCACGGACCAGGACTTTATCGGCATCTGGCTCGACCCTACCGGCCACGGCCGCGCGGCGCAGTTCGTGCGCATCAATACCCTCGGTGTAATCAGCGACGGCATGTACCGCGCCGACGAGGACCTGTCCGACCTGGGGCCCGATTTTCCGATCGACGCCGCCGTCAAGCTGCTGGACGACGGCTACAGCATGGAAGTGCGCTGGCCCTTGTCGAACCTGCGCTTTCCCTACGAGGGCGGCAAGACCTGGCGCGCCATGATCGAGCGCAGCGTGCCGCATGCGGGCGGCCTGCTGCTGACCAGCACACCTTTGAGCAGCGACGCCTTGAGCCATATCGCCGCCTTGCAGGAAATCGATGGCATGGGTGACACGGTGGCCGGCGTGCGCGACCGCGCTTTTCTGGAACTGAAGCCCGAACTGACCCTGCGTGCCACGCGCGACGACGATGCCAACGGCCGGCGCCGCGCCAACCGCGCCAGCCTGGGCCTGGAAGTGAACGCCCGCCCGCGCGCGGACTGGGTCTTCAATGGCACGCTCAATCCCGATTACTCGCAGGTGGAAATCGACGAACCGACATCGTCGGGGGCCAGCCGGATTGCCCTCAGCCTGCCGGAAAAACGGGGCTTTTTCCTCGAAAGCGCCGACGTGCTGGGCCTGCCGCTGGCGGCGTTTTATTCGCGCACCGTGGCCGACCCGGAATGGGGCTTGCGCGCCACCTGGCGCGGCGCGCAGATGGACGCCACCGCCATGAGCCTGCGCGACCAGCCCGGCGGCGTGGTGCTGCGCGGCGGCCCGTATGAAACTGCCCAGTACGACCAGAGCACGCGCACCCTGGCCAGCCTGCTGCGCGGGCGCTGGCATGGGGATGGCGGTGGCGTGCTGCTGGGAGCTTTCGCCTCGCAGCGCGGGTACAGTCACGATAACGGCCGCGCCGGCGCCAATACCGTCTTCGGCCTTGACGGCCAGTGGCGCGGCGACGGCCAGCAGGCGGCGTGGCTGCTGATGCAATCGAACAGCAATGTCGCTCTGGCCGACGAGGCCGGGCCTGCACGGCGCGTCGCCACCCGCCGTGGCGTTTATGGCTGGGGCAAATTCACGCACATCAGTGACGCCTGGTGGAACGACGCGGCCTTCGAGGCCAGCAGCGGCGGCTTTGTCAACGACAATGGCTTCGTGCCGCAAACCGGCGTCGCCAAGGCCGACATCAATCTGAACCGCCGCATGGGTGCGCAGCGACCGGCCTGGAACGACCTGGCGCTGGACCTGTACGAGACCGAAGCGCACCTGGGCCTGCACGAGATCCGCACCGTCGGCGACCGCGTCAGCGGCCAGCCTGGTGGCCAGGTGGTCGAGCGCAAGCTGCAGCCCGGCGTGTGGTTCCGTGGTCCGCGCCAGCTCAATTTCTGGGCCAACCTGGGCTTCGACCAGCAGCGCGCGAATCGCCTGGGCAAGTTGCACGATACAACCGCGCTGCATTTCGGCTTCGAATCGTCGCCCCTGCCCTGGCTGCCCAAACTGAATGCGGAAGTCACGCTGGGGCGCCAGCTCGACGTCGACGCCGACCGGGTCGGGCGTGGCGGCAACGTCACGCTGGACCTGGGCTGGCGCCGCGCCTTGCCCAATGGCTGGGCGCTGGAACTGGACCAGCTTTGGCGCCGCGCCTGGGTGCAAGGCACCCTGGGACAGCCTGCGTTTACCGACACCGGCTGGCGCGTGCTGGCCATGCTGCACTTCACCCCTAAAGATTCGCTGCGCCTGCTGGTGCAGAACACGGCCGGCGAACGGCGCGACGATGGCGTGAGCAATCTGGAACCATGGACCGAAAAGCAGCTGCACCGCTCGCTGCTGTACCGCCATTTGTGGCGCCACGGGCGCTCGATGTCGGTTGGCTACTCGCGCGACAAAACCCGTGCGCCTACGGTCACCAACCAGGCGCTGACCATCAAGTTCCAGTGGGAAGTGTGACCGCCTGAAGCTCAGGCGGTCGACCGGCTGCCTGAGACCAGCGGCAGCGTGCGCGCCAACCCTTCAAGGTCCGGCTGCGCCAGGTAGTCGGCCAGCATATCGACAAACATGCGGATTTTCTGTGAGCCGCGCCGGTTGCTCTGGTACAGCGCATGCAGTCCCACGTCCATCGGGCCCGGATTGATCTGGTAGCCGGCCAGCACCCGCACCAGCCGCCCTTCATGCAAATCGGCGCGCACCAGCCAGTCGGCCAGCATGCCGATGCCCATGCCATTGACGGCCGCCTGGCGCAGCACCTCGCCGTTATTGGCCTGGATCACGGCGCGCACGGCGATTTCCTCGACCGGCATGTCGGCCGCCGCCACGCCATTCACGCCGCCGATACCGTCGCTGCGGCGCATGCGCCAGATGCGCCGGTTGTCGGCGAAGACGAACTGCAGGCAGTCGTGGCCGGCCAGGTCGGCCGGATGCTGCGGCGTGCCGCGCGCCGCCAGGTAGGCCGGGCTGGCGCACAGCACCCGTTCGTGGCCGGTCAGGCATCGGGCAATCAGGTTCGGATGCGGCTCCAGGCTGCCGATGCGGATGGCGACGTCGATCGACTCGTCGATCAGGTGGGCCGCCGTGTCGCTGAGCCGCAAGTCGAGCATCAGGCGCGGGTAGCGGGTGCGCAGCTGCGTCACCACCGGCGCCAGGTACATCGCGGCAAAGGTCACGGGTGCCGCGATGCGCAGCGTGCCGCTCAGTTCCGAGGATTGATCCAGCACCGAATCGTCGGCCGCGTCGAGCTGCTCGAGCACGCGCAGCGACTGCTCGTAATAGGTCCGCCCGCGGTCGGTCAGCGTCACGCTGCGCGTCGACCGGTTCAGCAGGACGGCCCCCAGGCGCTCTTCGAGCGCATCGACCAGTCGGGTAACAGAGGACGTGGCCAGGCCAAGCTGGCGCGCGGCCGACGAAAAGCCGCCATTGGCCGCCACGGTGCAAAACGTCTTGATTTCAGCGAAACGATCCATCTTATCTTTGCCTTTGAAGCAACGGTGTTATCGGCCGGCGACCGATTATCAGGCGCCGGATACGCGGCTACAGTGAATACATCTTTTCACATGGAGCAAACAAATGGCAAGCATCTTCGAACCCATCCGCCTCGGCGACCTGGTACTCCCCAACCGCATCGCCATGGCGCCGGTCACGCGCGCCCGCTCCGGCCGCGACGGCGTGCCGACCGCAGCGAACGCCGCGTATTACGCCCAGCGCGCGTCGGCCGGCCTGATCATCAGCGAGGCCACCAATGTGTCGCCCGATTCGGCCGCGTTCGAACTCGCGCCAGGGCTGCACACGCCAGCGCAGGTGGCGGGCTGGCGCCAGGTAATGGAACAGGTCCATGGCGCCGGCGGCCGGCTGTTTGCTCAATTGTGGCACAGTGGGCGCGTCAGTTCCTGGGCCTTGCTGGACGGGCGCACGCCACTGGCGCCATCCAGCGTCAACGACGACCTGCATCTGGTGCAGGCCTACGGCGCCTTGCGCAACGGCGCGTACACCCGGATTGCCGCCTCGCCCTCCCGGGAAATGACGCTCGACGAGATCCACCATTCCATCGACGAGTACCGCATCGCCGCTCGCAATGCGATGCGGGCCGGCATCGACGGCGTCGAAATCCATGCCGGCAACGGCTACCTGCCGCACCAGTTCCTGTCGCCGCACACCAACCGCCGCACCGACCTTTTCGGCGGCAGCCTGGTCAACCGCATCCGCTACCTGGACCTGGTGCTGCGCGCCGTGCTCGAGGAAATGCCGGCCCAGCGCGTCGGCGTGCGCATCTCGCCGTTTGCCGGCTATAACAACGCGCCCGATCCACACGCCGCCGATACCTACGCCTACCTGGCGCGGGTCCTGAGCGCCGCAGGCGTGGCCTACATCCATGCCGCCGACACCAATGCCTGGGGCGGCACGCCGGACATGGAACGCATCCTCGGCATCCTGCGTCCCAACTTCGGCGCCACCATCATCGCCAACGGCGGCCTCGATCCGGTGTCCGGCAGCGCGCTGGTCGCCTCGGGCAATGCCAATATGGTGTCGTTCGGGCGCAGCTTCATCGCCAACCCCGACCTGGTGGCGCGCATGGAACGCGGCGGCCCTTACAATGAACCGGACCCCGTCCGCTTCTATGGCGGCGGCGACGGCGGCTACCTGGACTACCCTGCGCTCGGCACCGGGGCGGCCACATGAAACGCCTGAGCTTCCGCCAGAAACTGTGGCTGCCACTGCTGGCCAGCCTGCTGTGCCTGTGCGCCACCGCGCTGTTCTATACCTTGCAGGCGCGCGACCTGCGCTTCAGCGAGCGCAGGTCGAACCTGGCCGACGTCGACAAGTCCGCCCTGTCGATCGTGCAGGGCTTTGCGGCGCAGGCGGCGGCCGGAAAAATGACGCAGGCCGCCGCCCAGGCCGAAGCCAGGGCGGTGCTGAACACCATGCGCTATGGCGACGACGGCTACATCGCCATCGTCGGCATGGATGCCCATTCGATTCAGAATCCGGGCCGTCCCGAGATGGACGGCAAGGACATGAGCGGCATCCAGGATGCGAACGGCATCTACGTCTTCCGCGAGATCGCGCACATGGCGGCAGGCCCCGACGGCGCCGGCTTCCTGTCGTACCTGTGGCTGCGCCCGGGCCAGATGGAACCGTCGAACAAGCTGGCGCGCATCGTGGCGTACAAGCCCTGGGGCTGGGCCCTGGTGAGCGGCCTGTACGTCGACGATATCAACGCCGCGTTCTACGCCGCGCTGAATCAGGCGCTGCTGGTGATGGCCCTGGTGTGCGCGCTGCTGGCGGCTATCGTCGTTGCGGTCAACCGCAGCCTGCACCGCGCCATTGGCGGCAGCCCCGAATACGCGGCCGAGGTGGCGATGAAGATCGCCGCGCGTGACCTGAGCATGCGTGTGCAGACCGCGCCGGCGGACCGTTCCAGCCTGCTGTTCGCGATGCGGACCATGCAGGAAAACCTGGCCGCCATGATCGCCGCGATCCGCGCCAGTTCGGATACCATCGCCACCGCGGCGGCGCAGATCGCCGCCGGCAATATGGATCTTTCCAGCCGCACCGAGGCGCAGGCCAGCGCGCTGGAGGAAACGGCGGCGTCGATGGAACAGCTGACCCAGGCGGTGGCCCTGAACGCCGACAACGCCGGCCAGGCCCATCTGCTGGCGGTGTCGGCCTCGGATACCGCCCGGCGCGGCGGCAGCGCCGTCGGCCAGGTGGTCGGCACCATGGACGCCATCCACGGCAGCGCCGGACGCATCGTCGCGATCATCGGCGTAATCGAAGGCATCGCGTTCCAGACCAATATCCTGGCGCTGAACGCCGCGGTGGAGGCGGCGCGCGCCGGTGACCAGGGCCGCGGTTTCGCGGTGGTGGCCAGCGAAGTGCGCAACCTGGCCCAGCGCAGCGCGACGGCGGCCAAGGAAATCAAGGCTCTGATCGACGCCAGCGTCACCAGCATGGCCACCGGAACCGACATGGCCGGACGCGCCGGCGCGACGATGCAGGAAGTCGTCGCCAGCGTGGCGAGCGTGAACGCCGTTATCGCCGCCATCGCCGACGCCTCGGCCGAACAGCGCACCGGCATCGGACACGTCAGCACGGCCATCACGGAAATGGACGCCGTCACCCAGCAGAACGCGGCGCTGGTGGAAGAAGCTGCTGCCGCCGCCGGCAGCATGCACGACCAGGCCGCGACCTTGTCGGCCCTGGTCAGCAGTTTCAAACTGGACGCGGCGTCCGCGCCGGCACCGATGGCGCCGCCACGCCTGCAATATCAACACTGAAGGGTAGCGCATGAGCATCTACCGAAAAATTGCCACCAACCGCAGGCGCACACTGCGGCGCGCCGGCGTGACGGTGCTGACACTGGCCGTGCTGGGCGCCGCCCTGTACCGCTGGGCCGCTCCGGCGCCGATCGCACCGCTGACCGCCCTGCCGCCGGCGCCATCGGCGGCAAGGCTGGCCGCCGGCGCGCGCATCGTGGCGCTGGGCGACTGCATGGTCTGCCATACGGCCAGGGATGGCGCCGCGTACGCCGGCGGCCTGGGCCTGAAAACGCCGTTCGGCACCATCTACAGCACCAATATCACGCCCGATCCCGAAACCGGCATCGGCAGCTGGTCGCTGCAGGCGTTCACGCGCGCGCTGCGCGAGGGCGCCTCGCGCGACGGCCACCTGCTGTACCCGGCCTTCCCGTACATCCACTACACGCGCATGACCGACGAGGACATCGCGCTGGCCTACGGCTACCTGATGACGCGCACCCCGGTCAAGGTGGCGCAGCCCGAGAACGACCTGCCGCTGCCGTTGAAAATGCGGCCCATGCTGGCATTCTGGAATGCGCTGTATCTGCGCCCCGGCCCCACCGCGCCTGAGCCTTTGACAAGACAAGGATCGGAAACGGAAACGGGAGCGGCCGCGACGATCGAGCGCGGCCGCTATCTGGTGGACACGCTCGGCCATTGCGCATCGTGCCATAGTGGCCTGAACCTGATCGGCGGCGAACGCCAGCCGCCTTTCCAGGGCGGCAATATCGACGACTGGGATGCGCCCGCGCTGACGCAGCTGACGCACGGCGCCAACCCGTGGACGCGCGACGAGCTGGCCGATTACCTGCGCAGCGGCCTGTCGCTGGCCCACGGCGCCGCAAAAGGGCCGATGCGGCCGGTGACCGAACGCCTGGCCGGCGTGCCGCGTGAAGACGTCGAGGCCATGGCCAGCTACCTGATGTCGATCCAGGCGCCGGCCAGGCCTGCCGCGCCCGTGCCCGCAACCCAGGTCCATGCCGATGGCGCCAGGCTGTTTGCCGCCGCCTGCGCCGGCTGCCACAGCCCGGAAGCGCCGATGATGGCGCTGTCCGGCAGGCCTCCCCTGTCCCGCAGCAGCGCGCTGGCCAGCAGCAACGCCACCAACTTCGTGCAAACCGTGTTGGGGGGCATCGCCTGGGAACGCGGCTCGCAGGTCTACATGCCGCCGTTCGCCGATATCCTGAACGACCAGCAGATTGCCGCACTGGCCGGCTACGTACGCCAGGGCGCCGGCCAGCAGGCCTGGACCGATGTGCAAAAAACCAGCGCCACACTACGCAAGGAACTGCATCCATGACAACACAACTCACTATCAACGGCCAGCGCAAAAACGTGGCGGCCGACGCTGGCACGCCGCTGCTGTACGTGCTGCGCAACGACCTGCAACTGAACGGCGCCAAATTCGGCTGCGGCATGGGCCAATGCGGCGCCTGCACCGTCATCGTCGACGGCAAGCCGGTGTTTTCATGCATCACGCCGGTCGGCGCACTGGCCGGGCGCGCCGTGCGCACGGTTGAAAGCCTGGGCAGCGCCGCGCAGCCGGGCCGCCTGCAGGCGGCCTTCATCAAGCACCAGGCCGCGCAGTGCGGCTATTGCATCGCCGGCATGCTGATGCGCGCCCAGGCCCTGCTCGAGCGCGACCCTCATCCGGACGAAGCGGCGATCCGGCGCCATATGGAGCCGAACCTGTGCCGCTGCGGCACCCACCACCGTATTCTCGCCGCCATCGGCGAAGTTGCCAAAGAAGGCCAGCCATGAACGAATTTGACAACCAACGCCGTGCGCTGCTGAAGAACGGCGCCTTGCTGCTCGGCTTTTCGATGCTGCCGGCGCTGGCCCATGCGGAATTCAATGCCATGGGCCTGCCCGCCCTGGCCGATCCGCGCCTGCCCGGCAGCCTGAAAAACACGCCGCTGCTCGACGCCTGGATACAGGTGGCGCCGGACGGCAAGGTGACGGTATGCAGCGGCAAGGTCGAACTGGGCACCGGCGTGCGCACCGCGCTGATCCAGATCGCCGTGGAACAGCTGGAACTGCAGCCGGGCGCCATCCGCTTCGTCGGCGGCGATACGGCGCTCACGCCCAACGAGGGCTACACCGCCGGCAGCCATACCATCGCCGACAGCGGCACCGCGCTGCTGCACGCCTCGGCGCAAGTGGCGGCGCTGCTGCGCGCGGGCGCGGCGGCGCAGTGGAAGCTGGGTGCCGAAACAGTCTGGCTGGACGCCGGCAACGTCATGGCGCCGGGCGGGCGACGCATGCATTATGGCGCCGCCCTCAAGGGACTCGATGCGGCCGGCCTGCACCGCATGGCCAGCGCGACGTCGCCATTGCGCGCGCCGCAGGCCTACCGGGTAATCGGCAAGCCGCTGGCGCGGGTCGACATCCCGGCCAAGGTCAGTGGCGGCGCCGCCTACGTGCAGGATCTGCGGCTGCCCGGCATGCTGCACGCGCGCGTGGTGCGCCCGGCGCGCCTCGGCGCCCGGCTCGCCAGCGTCGATACCGCCCAGGTGGCGCGCCTGCCGGGCGTGCGCAAGGTGGTGCGTGACGGCAATTACCTGGCCGTGCTGGCCGACGATGAATGGCGCGCGATCACCGCCATGCGCGCCTTGACGGCGGCCGCGCGCTGGGAAGGCGGCACGCCCCTGCCCGCCCCCGGCGACATCCACGCCACCCTGCAGGCCTTGCCGTCCGAGGACTTGGTGATCCTGCAGCGCGGCGCGCCTGGCAGCGCGCGCGGCCCGCAGGTCAAGGCGCGCTACACCAAGCAATATGTATTGCACGGCTCGATCGGGCCGTCCTGCGCAGTGGCGCAACTGGCCGCCGGCACGCTCACCGTCTGGACCCATACGCAGGGCGTGTATCCGCTGCGCGCGGCGCTGGCCGAACTGGTCGGCATGCGGATCGACCAGGTGCGCTGCATCCATGCGGAAGGATCGGGATGCTACGGCCAGAATGGCGCCGACGATGTGGCGGCGGACGCGGCCCTGCTGGCCTGCGCCATGCCGGGCCAGCCGGTGCGCGTGCAGCTGATGCGCGACCAGGAAAACCTGTGGGAGCCGTATGCGCCGGCCATGGTGACGACCGTGCAAGCTTCCCTCGACGGCAACGGGCGCATCGCGCAATGGCAATACGAGGTGTGGAGCGGTTCGCACAATGAACGCCCCGGCAACGCCGGCAAGCTGGTGCCGGCAGGGCTGCGCGCGCGGCCGATCCTGCCCAGCCGGTCGCTGCCGATGCCGCAGCCGGAAGGCGGCGGCGACCGCAACGCGCTGCCCCTGTACGATATTCCCAACGCCCGCGTGGTCAACCACTTCCTGCCGGTGACGCCGCTGCGCACCTCGGCCATGCGTTCGCTTGGCGCGCACCTGAACATCACGGCCATCGAAAGCACGATCGACCAGCTGGCCGCGCTGGCGCATGCCGATCCGGTACGCTTCCGCCTCGACCACCTGCGCAGCAGCCCGCGCGCGCAGGCGGTGGTGGCGCGCGCCGCCGCCATGTTCGGCTGGCGCGCGGGGGCTGCCAGGCTGCCGCGGCGCGGACGCGGCTTCGCTTTCGGCCAGTACAAGAACCTGATGGCGTATGTCGCCATCGCCGTCGATGTGCTGTTCGACCCGGACCGCAATACGGTGCGCATCCTGAACGTGGTGTGCGCCGCCGACTGTGGACAGGTGGTCAATCCGGACGGCGCGCGCAACCAGCTCGAAGGCGCCATCATCCAGTCCGCCAGCTGGACCTTGCAGGAGCAATTGCGCTACGGCCCCGATGGCATTGCCAGCGGCGACTGGAGCAGTTATCCGATCCTGCGCTTTTCCGGCGTGCCGGAGCGCATCGAGGTGGCCCTGATCGACCGGCCCGGCCTGCCATTTCTCGGCGTGGCCGAGGCGGCGCAGGGACCGATGGCGGCGGCGCTGGCCAATGCGCTGGCGCAGGCCACAGGCGTGCGCCGCCACGACTTGCCGCTGCTGCCACCAACTTGAAAGGCGACACGGACAGCTGAAACTTCGTGGAGGAACCGGCCGGCCACTGTCGGTTCGCTCGCAGTTCCGGTATCATTCGGGGATGAATACTATCCCTTTCCAACCGTTTGTTATTGGTGTCGCTGGCGGTAGCGGCAGCGGCAAGTCCACCGTATCCCAGCAGGTACTGGCGTCGTTCGGCGCCGACATGGTGTCGGTCGTGATGCAGGACGATTACTACTGCGACCAGACCCATCTCGCACCGGAAGTGCGCCCCCAGCAGAACTACGACCATCCGCAGGCGTTCGAGTGGCCGTTGCTGGTACAGCACCTCAAGGCCTTGTGCAACGGCGAGGCGATCGAGATGCCTGAATATAACTTCACGCTGCACAACCGCTCCGACAAGACCATTACCGTCAAGCCGGCACCGGTAATCGTGGTCGAAGGCCTGTTTGCCCTGTATGACGAAGACCTGCGCGACATGATGTCACTGAAGATCTTTGTCGACACCGCCTCCGACGTGCGCTTTATCCGCCGCATGCAGCGCGATATCACCGAACGCGGCCGCTCGGTGGAAAGCGTGGTCGAGCAGTACCTGGAAACCGTGCGCCCGATGCACAAGCAATTCATCGAGCCGACCAAGCGCAACGCCGATATCATTTTGCCGCATGGCGCCAACGGTCCGGCGGTCGACATGATTACCACCAAAGTGGCGAGCGTGATCGGCAAGTCGAAGCGGACCTGATTTTATCGCGTTATTTCACCTGCGTGGTGTAGTCAACCGGCAGCCACCGGTAGCCCTTGCCTTCGGCTTGCAGGCGCCCCAGGCCAGGAAATGGCAAGTGGCTGCCGCCCAACAGATCGCCCGATACCGCGGCCCGCCGGAACACGTCCACCCGGGTCGCTCGCGCGGCGTCGCGGTCGACATCGAACTCGATTGTGACGTCGGGCCGCTTGAACTGCACCGGCCCGACATGAATCAGGTCACCAATCAGCAGCAGGCGCCTGCCTTTGCTTTCGATTTGATACACCGTGCTGCCCGCGGTGTGGCCATCGGCGGAGACGGCGGATATGCCTGGCACGATCTGGCTGCCTGCCTTGAATGGCTGGTATTTTCCAGCTGCGATATACGGCGTCAACATCGCCGCCGCCGCATCAAAAAACTGCAAATCATTCGCCGCCGCGTGCCTCCTTGCCTCGGCCGACAGCCAGTAGCCGGACTCCCGCCCGTCAGCCCGCACCGTCGCATTGGCAAATGCCGGTTGGCCGTCCGACATCAAGCCGCCGATATGGTCCGAATGCAGATGGGTAAGCAGTACCTCGTCGATCTGGCTCGCCTGGTAACCCGCCGCCTCGATATGCCGGGCCAGCTGGCCTAGCCGGCTGCCAAACAGCGCGCCGCCGCCGGTATCGATCAGCACCAGTTTCTCGCCCGTGTTGATCAGGTAAGCGTTGAACGACGTTTCAAGCGGCACCTCGAGATGCAGGCTGGCGACATCGGCCCGGGTCTGGCGCGCGTCGGCGGACAGCAGTGTATCGACCGGCAAGTCGAGCGTGCCATCGCTGAGGGCGGTCACTTCAAATGCCCCGAGCATCATGCGGAAATAGCCTGGCGCCTGGGTAGCGGCCATGGGGGCGGCGGCGTGCGATATCGCGGGGATGACTGCCGCGCTGCTTGCGAGGACGAGGAACGCGGTGGAAACGAGCGCGCGACGGATGGCGCTGGCCTTGAAAAAATGATGGGACACGATAACTCCTGGGTTGTGGTGGGACGGTGTTACGATAGGCCCTCCCGTATCATCATGCAAATCGATTGTTATGATAAACAATATCAATGAAAATGATTTTCGTGGCGTCGACCTCAATCTGATGGTCACGCTGATGGTGCTGCTGCGCGAGCGCAGCGTCTCGCGCGCCGCCGAGCGGCTGCACCTGGGCCAGCCGGCGGTCAGCGGCGCCCTGGCCCGCCTGCGCAGCCTGTTTGACGATGAACTGCTGGTGCGCACGGGTGCCGGGATGCTGCCGACCCCGCGCGCGCTGGAACTTGAACGCACCGTGGGCGAGGCGCTGCAGGAGATGCACATCGCCGTGTTCCAGCCGCCGTCATTCGATCCGCTGACAGTGGCCAGCACGATCACCATCGGCATGCCGGACTGGATCGACACCTGGCTGCTGGCACCGCTGCTGGCCGCGCTCAGCCGCAAAGCGCCGCACGTGCGTGTGCGGGTGCTTGAAACCGACCCTTACACCGTCTCGGACATGCTGGCGAAAGAGGAGATCGAACTTGCCATCGGCGCGTTCGACCAGGGACCGCCCTGGCAGCGGCGTGCCGGGCTGGCGTCGATGACGTTTCGCTGCGTCGGGCGCCCGGACGTCATCGGTCGCGGCGGAAAAATGACGCTGGCAGAGTATACCGGGCTGTCGCACTTGCTCGTCTCGCACCGGGGGGCGTTCGAAGGGCGCGTCGACAAGGCCCTGGCCACGCTCGGGCTGTCGCGCAACGTGGTGTATACCAGTCCGCATTTCTCTTCCTTGCCCAGGGTGCTGCAACGGGTGGACGCGGTGGCGGCCGTGCCGGGAGGCCTGGCGCCCATCTGGGAAAACGATTTCGGCCTGCTGTCCGCCGCCATTCCGCTCGACCTGCCCACCATCGAGATCGCCCTCGTTTCGCACGCAACGCGCGACAAGGACGTCTTTGTCCAGTGGGTCTGCGGCGTCGTCAAGGATCTCGTGCCCGCCCTTGCCTTTGGCGCCCTCGATACGCAATTAAAGTTATCAGAAGAAAATGTGCAAAAATAGCGAAACAACACCAGTTTGCAGTTACTTGCGTATTTCCTCGCGTAATGCGTTCACATCCTCATCCAGAAGGAATCCATGAAATTTGCAGTCCATCTCGTACTGGGCCTGTCGGTGGCTTTTGCCAACCCGGCATTTGCCGCCGCCACGCCACCCGCAACACCGCTTGCAATAAGCAAGCCTGCCCACATCAAAGCCGTGCAGGACCTGCTGGGCGCGATGCAGATCGAAAAGGTACTCAAAGGCGTGGCCGCCCGCAGCCGCTACCCGACCGAAGGACAGAAACAGGCGGTGCTCGCCAAACTCGACAAAATTGCGCCCGCCGAGATTTACCAGCGCCTGGCGCCAGCGCTGACAAACGCCATCTCCGCCGACACTGCGCTCGAGATGGTCCGCTTTTACACTACCCCTTACGGCAAGCAGGTCATCCACAAGAAGTACAACTCCGGTGCCCAGCTCATCATGCCTGGCGCGACGAAAGCCGTGCCGCCGGAAGAAAAGAAAGAGCGCAAGCGCGCCGCCTATGTCAAGGCCAGCAAGGAACTCGACGAAGCCGAACCGGTGATCGAGCACGAAGCGTTCAAGCTGGTGCAACTGATTAACAAGGAAAAGCGGTAGCTGATCGCACCGCCGGGCGGACCTTTTCCGAGTCCGGCACTGTACGCCATCCTGAAGTCATCCATTTTGAATTGAAGGCATACTGAAGCATTGAAACTTTTTCCAATTCGTCTATGTCACAGCTTGCGCCGGAATTCGATCATTTGCCCCAGGATAGCGAGATGGTCGCCATGCTGCGGAACACCGATTGGTCATCCACCGCGCTAGGGCATCCATCGACGTGGCCGGAAGTGCTGCGCTTGCAGCTCAATCTCTGCTTTGAGTCGGCGTTTCCGATTGCCGTCTGGTGGGGGCCGGACCTGATCCAATTTTACAATGATGGTTACCGGCCCATCCTTGGCGCGACCAAACATCCGCAGGCATTCGGACATCCTGCGCTTGGCACATGGCCTGACATCTGGCCGACCATCGGCCCCATGGTTGACCAGGTCGTCCACCAGGGAATTGCGGTGAAGGGAGAGGACATGCCCCTGGTCCTTGACCGGAACGGCTATCTTGAACTGTGTCACTTTACCTTCTCTTACAGCCCGATTCGCAATATCAATGGCCAGATCGACGGCATGTTTACCGCAGCGGTAGAGACCAGCGAGCGGGTACGTGCGGAGCGCAGGACCGCGTTTCAATTGATGCTGGCGGACAGGCTGCGCGGCCTGGCGACTCCCGATGAAATTATCGCAACGGCAACGGAACTGCTGTGCGCGCACCTGCAGGTGGCGCGCGCCTTTTATGCCGAGATAGACGACAAGACGTCAAGCTTCAACATCCCGTCGCGCTGGGCGCAAGGCACCGGCCTTCCGCAACTGCCTGCGCGCGGCATCATCGATGAATTCAGCCCTTATCTTCTCAAGACGCTGCGCCAGGGCCAGATGGTGGTGGTCGATGACTTGTCGGCCGATGCCCGTTTTGCCGGGTTCGACCAGGCCTACAGCGCGCTTGCCATCAGCGCCATCGTGATTGTTCCGCTGATTCGCAACGATCAATTACGGGGAAATCTGAACGTTGCGCACAGCTCGGCACGAAAATGGACTGCGGACGACATGACGGTCATTGCCGACGTTGCGGAGCGGACCTGGGACGCTGTCGAACGTGCCCGCGCGGAAGAATCGCTGCGCGCCTCGAATCAACGCCAGACCGAATTTCTTTCCACCCTGGCGCACGAACTGAGAAATCCGTTGGCGCCGATTCGCAGTGGCCTTACCGTGCTGTCCATGAAAGGCGATAGCGTTGAAGCGGTTGCAAAAGTACGCGGCGTGATGGAGCGCCAGGTGAGCTATATGGTGACGTTGATCGATGACTTGCTCGACGTTGCGCGCATTACTGGAGGCAAACTGGTGCTCAAGAAAGCCAGCATGGACTTGAAGCTGGCGTTGTCGAATGCGGTCGAGGTCAGCCTGCCCCATATCGAAGCTGGCAAGCACGTGCTGCATGTCGCGCTGCCCGAGCACGCAATGCTGGCCGAGATTGATGCTACACGGATAGCGCAAGTTGTCGGAAACCTGCTCAACAACGCAGCAAAATATACCCCGTCTGGTGGAAAAATTGAACTCGCCTTGCGGCGCGACGGTGACGTTGCGGTGATATCGGTCAGCGACAACGGTATCGGCATACCTGCGGAAGCGATGACGAGTGTGTTTGAAATGTTCAGCCAGATCCGGCACGGACTCGACCGCTCTCAGGGAGGGCTGGGCATCGGCCTGTCACTTGTCCGTCGTCTGGTGGAAATGCATGGCGGCAGCGTTTTCGCAAGCAGTGCCGGGGCTGGGCTGGGCACCACGTTCACCATCCGCTTGCCGTTGGCGCAGCAAATGGTCGACTTTGTCGAGCCGGTGCCGGCACAGTCGCCCGACAATGCGCGCAGCGCCGGGGACGTGCCCCTTGAGATCCTGGTCGTCGACGACAACGTTGATGCCGCGACGACACTATCGATGTTGCTTGAGATGCAAGGTCATCGTGTAAAGACGGCCCATGACGGGCTGGACGCGCTGGAGCAGATAAAGCATTTCGTGCCTCAACTCGTCTTTCTCGACATCGGCATGCCGCGCATGAATGGATATGAAGCCGCGCGCGTCATGCGTCGGCAGGAACAAGGGAAAAATGCCTGCCTTGTAGCGCTGACAGGATGGGGAGCTGAAGTTGACCGTCTCCAGGCAAAAGAGGCAGGCTTCAACTTTCATCTCACGAAGCCGGTCCAAACTGCCGATATCGAACGCATTTTAGGCAGCCTGGTTCGATAACAGGACTGCAAGGCCGGCACACCCGCATTCTGTGCTCAGGCAGGGCACTCGCACATTTCTTTCAAGAATCCTCCTCCCCTGCGCTAGAATCTGCCTTCCCCTGGCCACCCACGAGGCGGCCAGGATGACAAAACCACTATAAAAACGCACGGGAGTGACAGTGAGCTTATTGAGAACCAAGAATCTGGATGACATGATCGCCCACAGCAAGAAGCCGGGCGGGCTGGCGAAGGTGCTGGGGCCGTTCGACCTGGTGCTGATGGGCATAGGCGCCATCGTCGGTACCGGCATTTTCGTGCTGACCGGCACCGGCGCGCTGACGGCCGGCCCGGCGCTGTCGCTGTCGTTCGTGATCGCGGCCGTGGCCTGCTGCTTTGCCGCGCTGTGCTATGCGGAATTTGCTTCCACCGTGCCGGTCGCCGGTTCGATCTATACCTACACCTACGCCACCATGGGCGAGCTGGCGGCCTGGATGATAGGCTGGGACCTGCTGCTCGAATACGGGCTGGCGGCCGCTGCCGTGTGTGTCGGCTGGTCCGGCTATTTCCAGTCGCTGATCGCCGGTTTCGGCATCGCGCTGCCGGTGGAACTGACGGCGGCGCCCGGTGCGCTGCCGGGGGTTGCCACCTGGATCAACCTGCCGGCGCTGGTGATCATGCTGCTGCTCACCGCCATGCTGGGCTGGGGCGTGCGCGAATCGGCGCGCCTGAACAACGTCATGGTGGCCATCAAGATCGGCGTGGTGCTGCTGTTTATCATTTTCGGCGCGCGCCATGTGCAGCCGGCCAACTGGCAGCCTTACATGCCGTTCGGCATGAACGGCGTGATGAGCGCGGCGGCGCTGGTGTTCTTTGCCTTTATCGGCTTTGACGCCGTCACCTCGGCCGCCGAGGAAGTCAAGAAGCCGTCGCGCGACCTGCCGATCGGCATTATTGGGTCCTTGGCAGTGTGCGCGGTGCTGTATGTGGTGGTATCGGCCATCATGACGGGCATCGTGCCGTACCAGAAATTCCTTGGCGTCGACCACCCGGTCTCCCTTGCGCTGCAATATGCGGGTGAAAACTGGATCGCGGGCTTTGTCGACCTGGGCGCCATTTTGGGCATGACCACCGTGATCCTGGTGATGGCCTTCGGCCAGACGCGTATCATTTTCGCCATGTCGCGCGACGGCCTGCTGCCGGCCCGCCTGTCGACCGTGCACCCGCGCTTCCAGACGCCGTTCTTCGCCACCTGGCTGGTCGGCATCGTGTTCGGCCTGATCGCCGCCGTGATCCCGCTCAACATCCTGGCCGAACTGATCAATATCGGCACCCTGGCCGCCTTCACGCTGGTGGCGATCGCGGTGGTGGTGCTGCGCAAGAAGCGCCCTGACCTGCCGCGCGCGTTCCGCTGCCCGGGAGTGCCGGTGATCCCGGCGCTGGCGGTGATTTTTTGCGTGGCCCTGATGAGCTACCTGAGCCTGGTCACGTGGATCGCCTTCGGCATCTGGCTGGTGATTGGCCTGGCGATCTATTTCGGCTATGCCCGCAAGCGCTCGCTGCTGCACCCGAAAGCCTGATCCTTGCATGACACTGCACGTGCGCGACAGCCCTTGTCGCGCGCCGCAGTTATGATGGCACTCTCTACCTCAAGACGAGTTTCGCCATGCCGCCATCCCCCATCCTGACCGAATCACTGGAACACAGCGCCGACCAGCGCAAGCGCGCGCGCCTGCGCACCATGCAGTGGGTGGCGGTCGGCCTGCTGGTGGCGGCCGCGCTGCTGTATGCGCTGGCCCGCTCGCAGCGCGCAGGCCACCCGGCCTGGGGCTACCTGGAAGCGTTTGCCGAAGCGTCGATGGTCGGTGCGATCGCCGACTGGTTTGCGGTGGTTGCGCTGTTTCGCCACCCGCTGGGCATTCCGGTCTGGCATACGGCAATCATCCCGAACAGCAAGGACGACATAGGCCACAGCCTGGGCGCCTTCGTGGAAAACCATTTCATTACCGAGCAAGGCATTGCCGAGCGCATCGCCGGGGCCAATCCGGCCGGGCTGCTGGGGGCCTGGCTGCGCGAGCCAGGCAATGCGCAGCAACTGGGCCAGTCTGGCGCCGGGGTGGCCAGGCAATTGCTGGCCATGCTCGATCATGCGCACATGCGCGAACTGCTGCGCAGCAAGGCCACCAGCTACCTGGGCGAACTGAATCTGTCCAGCGTGGCGGCCGACTGCATCGACGCCCTGATCGCCGACGGCAAGCCGCAGGAACTGCTGGACTTCGTGCTCGACAAGGGCGCCGATTACCTGGCCGACGAAAGCCACCATGCCGCGATCGGCGACTTCGCGCTGAACGCCTTCCATATCGAAAACAAGCTGATCAAGGCGGGCCTGGTGCTGTACGAGGCGCGCATGATACGTTCGCTGCAGGAATTCCTGGTTGCCGTGCGCGCCGACCCGCAGCACCCGATGCGCAAGCAGCTGTCGGGCTGGATCGCCGACAGCGCGCTGCACCTGAAACAGGACGCGCACTGGCAGGACACGGTCAAGCGCTATCAATTGCAGGCGCTGGCCAGCGACAAGGTGCAGGCGATGCTGGGCGAAGCCTGGGATGCCCTGGTCGAGCGCCTGCAGGCGGACCTGGGCAGCGAACAGCCGGCGCTGGCGCGCACGATTGCCAGCATGGCGGAAAATACCGGCAAGGTGCTGGCCAGCGATGCGCAGGCCAGCGCGTGGCTGAACGACACCATCGTTGCCGGCAGCAGCGCGCTGGTGCGCCGCTACCGCGGCGAAGTGGGCGCCTTCATCGAAAGCCGTCTGGCGCTGTGGAGCAAGGAAGAGATGAGCGAACGCATCGAACTGGCGATCGGCCGCGACTTGCAGTTCATCCGCATCAACGGCACCGTGGTGGGCGGGCTGGCCGGGCTGCTGATCCATTCCGTCAGCCAGGCTTTCTGACGCAGCCGCCGCTCTTCATTCTACCTTCACGCTACCCTCAGCGCAGCTTCATGCGCGCCGTCGATACTGGTCATGCCCTCTTCCTTCCAGGAGTACCGCATGACCCGTTTATCTTCCCCTTTGCGCCGGCGCCTGCTGCTGACCGCCCCCGCCCTGGCTATCCTGACCGCTTGCGGCGGCGGTGGCGCCGTGGCACCGCGATCCGCCGTGACCGACCGCCATATCGCGATCAACGCTGGCATCACGCTGCATGTGCGCGACTGGTCCAACTTCCAGCACGATGACACTGACGTGATTGTGCTACTGACCGGCCTGGGCGCCAACGCCCATGCGTATGACAGCCTGGCGCCGGCGCTGGCGCGACGCCACCGCGTGCTGGCAATCACCCAGCGCGGCTATGGCCAATCCGGCAAACCGGCGCCGGTCGACGCCAGCACCTACGCGCCGGCCACCCTGGCGGCCGATCTGCTGGCCGTGCTCGACGCGCTGAACATACCGCGCGTGATCCTGGCCGGCCACTCGATCGCCGGCAATGAAGTCACCCTGTTCGCCGGCAGCCACCCGCAGCGCGTGCGCGGCGTGGTGTATCTCGACACGACGTTTGATTATGCCACCCCGGCGCCATGGCCGATCGACAAGGATATCGACGAGGAACTGCTGGCGCCACCTGCGCCGACGCCGGCCGACATGGCCTCGATGGCCGCCTCGATCGCCTACGCCAGGCTGCTGCAGAAGCGCTGGTGGCCGGCCACCGAAGCGTACTGGCGCGACTCGCTGGCCGTGCTGCCGGACGGCTCGGTGCGGCCCAATACACCGGATGACGTGGCCGCCTCGATGGATCTGCTGGCGCATGCTTTTTCACCCGATTACCGGGCGGTGCTTGCCCCGGCGCTGGTCGTGCACGCCGACCCGGGCAGCGTGCGCGACATGCTGCCGTGGGTGACGCCGCACAGCGCGCCCGCCGTGGTCGCGGAAGCGAGCCGCTACCTGCGCGCTTACCGCCAGGCACATGCCGCGGACTGCGCACGCATCGCCCACGCGCTGCCGGGCAGCACCTTGCTGACCATCGCCAACGCCAATCACAGCGACTTCCTGATGGAGTACGAGAGCACGGTGGTGGCCGCCATCGAGGCGATGCGCTGGGCGAAATGATCGCGCAAGTCTAGCGCGGCGTCGCGCGTGCCTGGCCCAGCCTGCGCACCATGGCCATCACGGCCGCCATCTGCGGTGCTTGCCGGGTCTGGAAGTTTGGTTTGGACGAATCGTCGCTGGAGTATCCCCAGAAATCCCAGCAGCCCTGGGGGTTGGCGGGGATGCCATTCGATGGCCGAATCTGCGGATACAGCACGATCAGGCGGTTGGTATCGGCATACTGGTTATAGCCGGTGCCGGCGTAAAAACGGGCACCGATGTTTCTCGCGCCCTGCTGGCAGCCGTGAAACACCACGTGCACGGCGCAGGCATTGTCGCGGCAATCAAGCGGAATATAGGCGTAGCCAATATCGTCCATGCTGTTGCGGCTGCCCTTGAGGAATTCGGCCTGGTCAAAGCGGATCAGTTGCCCCGTGGACTGGCCCAGGTTCGGTGGCTGGCTGTCCCCGCCAGCCAGGTGGCGCAGCAAGTCGTGCGACTGCATGAAGCCGCAATTGTTGATATATGGCGCCTGGGTGGTGGCGCACGGCCCGTCGTCGGGGCGATCCGTCAGGATGGCGTGGCCGGCGTTGACGCTCTTGTCGTAGACGATGGCCTTCGGCGCCACCCCCGCCAGCAAATAGTATTTTTCCACCTGGTCGACCACGATGGTCTTGACGACACGGTCGCTTCTGCCACTGAAGACGTAGACGCGCTGCTTCGCCAGGTTCGCCACCGGGTCGATATTGCCCTGCTCCGCCTGGCGCTGGGCATTGCGCCAGGAAACCATGGCGTCTGCCGCCGTGTTGGCGGAAGCCGGCTGCATGCAGACGGTGGCTGCGTTCACGAGCAGCGGCTGCTGCGGGTAGGTCGAGGCACAGTCATAAGGGCCGCCGGCAATCACTGCCACGCCCTTGATCTCGGCGGAATACGCGGTGGCGATCTGCGCCGCCATGAAGGCGCCCGACGACAGGCCGGAAACAGCAATATGGTTCAGGTCGGCGCCCAGGCCGGGCAGTGGCGCGGCACTGGTGGCCACTGCGGAGCAAGGCACGGTGGCCAGCGCCAGGGTAAAGGGGATGGCGAATAATGCAGGCTTCATCATGGTCATCTTTCAATCAAGGTCATCGGCGGGAACCAGCTTGGCCTGGTAATTGTAAATGAGCCATTGTGATAGTCATGATAATTATTTTGGCATGGCCATCTCGGCATGGCAACGCTGAACATTGCCGATTTGTAATGCCAGAATGGTTGACGCCACCGCAGCGACTGCCTAGCATGGATTGCAAATGCGGCAACCCGTCCGCATACAACCGGAGTTCGCCATGCGCCACTTCCACCTTTCTCACCGGTTCACCCGGATCGCCGCCGCCTGTCTGTTCACGCTTGCCGTCGCGCCGGCCACCAACGCCACCGCTGCCGACGCTCAGGGCCCGGCGGGCGTGCAGACGCCAGCCGGCTGGCGGCTGATGCCTTTGCTGCCCATCAGGGGCCATGTCCAGAATGCAGATACCGACGATAACGTCCAGTTGATGTACAACGATGACCAACAGCTGGTCGGCGTGGTGATGGTCACCTTTACGCCTGGCGGTGGTTACTCCAGCCTGCTGAAATCGTTCAGGTACAAGGAAGGCGATGCCAATCCTCCAGCTTTGTCGCTGATAGCGCCTGGCCACTACCAGCCGGCTTGCCATCCCGGCCATCCATGCGAGACGGTACATATCGGCAACCAGGCAATCGGACTGTGCTTTGGTGAAGCATCGTGCCGGATTCTGTACTACGACGGCAAAGCGCTGCGCGACATCGTCATGACGGACTGAAGTAAAACCTACAACCACCCTTCCCGCTTCAGGCGCCGGTGCAGGAAATAGCAGCCCGCCACGATCACCGCCATCACGGCCGGATAGCCGCCGCGCCATTTCAGTTCCGGCATGAACTCGAAGTTCATGCCGTACAGGCTGAACACCATGGTCGGCACGGCCAGGATGCCGGCCCAGGCGGCCAGGCGCTTGACCACTTCGTTCTGGCGGATCGAAATCTGGCCCAGCGCCACCTGCATGGCGGCGTTGACCATTTCGCGCATCTGGTTCGCGGTATGCGTGACGCGCTTTACATGGTCCAGGATGTCGCGGTAATAGATGCGGTTTTCCTTCGGCACGATATCGCCGTGGAAACGGATCAGCTGGGTACAGATTTCATGCAGTGGGTTGACGGCCGCGTCGAGCTTCAGCAGCTCGGTTTTCAACTGGTAAAAGTCCTGCAGCTTGTCTTCGTTCAGGCTGGGCTTGAATAACTGGCTTTCATATTGCTGGAACTTCGATTGCAGCATGTCGATGCAGGGCTGGTACTGGTCGACGATAAAATCAATGATGGAATACAGCACGTAGCCGGGGCCACTGGCGAGTTTCTCGGGCACGGTTTCCTTGCGCTCGCGCAGCTTGGAGTAGCCAGCCGACGGGCCATGGCGCACGGTAATGATGAAGCGGCAGCCAAGAAACACGTGGGTTTCGCCATAAACGATGGTCTGGCCGTCAAGGCTGGCCGTGTGCAGCACCATGAACAGGGTGTCGCCATACTCTTCCAGCTTGGGCCGCTCGTGCGCGCCTTCGGCATCTTCCACCGCCAGTTCATGCAGGCCGAACGCCGATTGCAGCGCCTGCATGGCCGCGCTGTCGGGGCCGGCCAGACCGATCCACACAAAACAATCGGGATCGCCGAGAAAATCGCCGACCTTGTCGATATCAAAGTGGGCAAGCTTCTTGCCGTGGCGATAGGCTTCGCAATTGACGACGGCGGCGTGTTGACTCAAGTCCATGATATGCGTGCTGGCTGCTGGGGAGGACGGCCAGTATAGCGGAAAAGAAAGTTATTTCCGTTAATCGTTTCACAAGACAAGGGGAGCAACGCTGGGCCTTGCGCCGCTGTATATGCCTTGCCGGCTCAGGCCGCGCGTGCGCCGATTGCCTGCATTTCCTGGTGGATGGCATTCTTTTCCAGCATATGCAGCGGCAGGCTGGTAAAGATATTCATGCGCGTCATGATCTGGCGGAAGATGCGGTGGAAGGCGGCGCGCTTTTCCTCGTCGCTGCCGGTAACGGCGGCGGGGTCTTCAAAGCCCCAGTGGGCCGACATCGGATGGCCGGGCCACACAGGGCAGGTTTCGCCCGCCGCGTTGTCGCACACGGTAACGATAAAGTCCATCTGCGGCGCGCCCGCCACGCCAAATTCGTCCCAGCTTTTGCTGCGCAGTTCGCCAAGCGGGTAGCCGGTGATCGCCACCTGCTCGATCGCATGCGGGTTGACCGTGCCGTTCGGCTGGCTGCCGGCCGAATAGCCCTTGAAACGCCCCTTGCCCATGGTGGTCAGCAAGGCTTCCGCCATGATGCTGCGCGCCGAATTGCCGGTGCAGACAAACAGCACCTTGTACACTTTTTCCTGCATGTCATCTTGCATATAAGTCTCCAGTTGAAACAGGCACGGCCTGCGGGGTTCAGGCTTGCCATCTTATCCACGCACTTTGACAGGATGATGACGCAGGCCCCTTTCGCCCAAAAGCAATAATGATTTTTCAACAAAAATAATTTCCATGATGTAATGATTGCGTCACACTGGCCTGCTACGCTTGCTCTCATCAGCAATCCGTCAGCAGACAACCGAAAAGCGCTCCCACACCATGAAATTCATCCAGTTGAAAACCGGACCCCGGGTCCTGATCTCGTTCGCCATGGTGTTGTTCGTCATGGCCTGCATTACCGGCATCGCCTTGTGGCGCCTGCATGCGGCCAATGACAATACCGATTACCTGGTCAAGGACAAGCTGGCCAAGCAGCAGCTCGCTTCCGAACTGCTGGGCAATGCCAAGCTCAATGGCAATAGCGCCATGTCGATCGCCAAGAGCGACAGCCTGGAAACGGGCGAATATTTCCAGGCCCAGCTGACCCTGGGCGACAAGACCGTCGAGCGTTTGATGGTGCAAATGAAAGCCTTGCCCAAGAACGGCACCGAGGCGGCGCTGTTTGACGAGTTCGCCAAAAGCCAGAAAGCCTATCTTGCCGTGCGCAAGGAAGTATTCACCTTCAAGGACCAGGGCCGCACCCAGGAGGTCGAGCAACTGACCGGCACCAGCATGAAAACCACGTTCACGGCATATGCCGCGGCGCTGTCCCGGCTGCTCGAATACCAGACCAGAGAAGCCAACGCCCTGGCAGCCGCCTCGGCCAGCCAGTACAACAGCAGCGTGGCCACCCTGCTGGCCTTTGGCGCGCTGGCGCTGATCACGGGTGCCGCGTTGGCCTGGGCGATTACGCGCAGCATCGTGGTCCCGCTCCAGCATGCGGTGCATATTGCCGAGCGCGTCGCCCAGGGTGACCTGCGCCATATTGAAGTTCAGGAACGAAACGATGAAGTGGGCCAGCTGCTTAACGCCTTGCACAATATGACCGTGCGCCTGGGCGAGACCGTCAAGCTGGTGCACGACGGCGCCGTAACCATCGACACCGCCTCGCGCGAACTGTCGACCGGCAACCTGGACCTGTCGCGCCGCACCGAGCACCAGGCGGGCGCGCTGCAGGAAACCGCCTCGTCAATGGAAGAGCTGACGGCCGCCGTGAAAGGCAACACCAGTAATGCACGCCAGGCCAATGAACTGGTGCTGTCGGCCTCGCAGGTGGCTAAAAAAGGCGGCAGCGTGGTCGATGATGTGGTCGGCACCATGGACGACATCAGCGCGGCGGCAAAAAAGATCGTCGACATTATCGGCGTGATCGACGGCATTGCATTCCAGACCAATATCCTGGCGCTGAACGCTGCTGTCGAAGCGGCCCGTGCCGGCGAGCAAGGACGCGGCTTTGCGGTCGTCGCCGGCGAAGTGCGCAACCTGGCCCAGCGTTCGGCCACGGCGGCGCGCGAAATCAAGCAGCTGATCAACGCCTCGGTCGACAAGATTGAAACCGGCAGCGTGCTGGCCCATGCGGCTGGCGACACCATGGCCGAGATCGTGGCCAGCGTCGAGCGCGTGACAGGCATCATGGCGCAGATCGCCTCGGCCAGCGCCGAGCAGGAATCGGGTATTGGCGAAATCAACGCCGCCATCACCGATATCGATAATGTCACCCAGCAAAACGCAGCGCTGGTCGAAGAAGCGGCCGCTTCCGCCGAATCGGTTCATAGCGAAGCAGCCACCCTGCTGCGCGTGGTGGGCTTCTTTACGGTCGACGATGCGGTGGTGATGGCGCCTGAAGAGGCGCATCCGGCCGCCAGCGCGGTACGCAAGGCACGCCGCAAGCCGGCAACGTTGAGCTTGCCGGCCGGCGGCGCGCCGGCGCTGGGTTAATTACTCAGGCAACTGCCGGCAATTTATCCAGCAACTTGTCCAAGGTGACCGGATACTCGCGCACCCTGGCCCCGGTGGCGTTATAGATGGCGTTGGCAATCGCCGCCGCCACGCCGCAAATGCCCAGTTCGCCCACGCCCTTGGCCTTCATCGGCGACGACATCGGGTCGGTTTCTTCCAGGAAGATCACTTCCTGGTGCGGAATGTCGGCGTGCACCGGCACTTCATAGGCGGCCAGGTCGTGATTCACAAAAAAACCGCCGCGCTGGTCGACCACCAGTTCTTCCATCAGGGCCGCGCCGGCGCCCATGGTCATGGCGCCGATCACCTGGCTGCGGGCAGACTTGGGATTGAGGATGCGGCCGGCAGCGCACACGGCCAGCATGCGCCGGATGCGTACTTCGCCCGTGTAGGCGTCGACCCCCACCTCGACAAAATGCGCGCCGAAGGTCGATTGCTGGAACTTCTTGTCGAGGTCGCCGTATTCCATATGGTCTTCGGCCACGATTTCGCCATCCTTGGCAGCCTGGCCCAGCGGCACGTTGCGGTCGCCCGCGCTGACCTGGCCGTCGGCAAAGCGCGCTTCATTGGCGTCCATCTGCAGCTTGCCAGCCACTGCCTGGCGCAATTTCACGCAGGCTGCGTACACGCCGGCGGTGGAACTGTTGCCGCCCCACTGCCCGCCGGAACCGGCCGAGACGGGAAAGTCCGAGTCGCCCAGCTTGACGACGATCTTGTCGAGCTCGACGCCGAGCATTTCAGCGGCCGTCTGCGCGATGATGGTGTAGCTGCCGGTGCCGATATCGGTCATGTCGGTTTCCACCGTCACCACGCCCTGGGCATTCAGGCGCACGCGGGCGGCCGACTTCATCACCATATTGTTGCGGAAGGCAGCCGCCATGCCCATGCCGACCAGCCAGCGGCCGTCGCGTTTGGCGCCGGGCTGTGCGCTGCGCTCTTTCCAGCCGAACTCCACCGCGCCGGTGCGCATGCAGTCGATCAAACGGCGCTGCGAAAATGGCCGGCTCGGCTTTTCAGGGTCGACTTTGGTATCGTTCAGGATGCGAAATGCAATCGGGTCCATCTTGAGTTTTTCGGCCAGCTCGTCCATGGCGATTTCCAGCGCCATCAGGCCCGGCGCTTCGCCGGGGGCACGCATGGCGTTGCCTTCGGGCAGGTCCAGCACGGCCAGGCGCATCGCCGTCATGCGGTTGGCACCCGCATACAGCAGGCGCGTCTGCATTACGGCCGTTTCCGGCTTGCCGCCTTCCAGGTCGCCCGACCATGATTCATGGCCGATGGCGGTGATCTTGCCGGCACGCGTGGCGCCGATGCGCAGGCGCTGGATAGTGGCGGGGCGATGCGTGGTGTTGTTCATCATTTGCGGGCGCGACAGCGCCACTTTGACCGGGCGCTGGGCGGCGCGCGCGCCGAGCGCGGCCAGCACGGCTTCGGCGCGCACGAACAGCTTGCCGCCAAAGCCGCCGCCGATATACGGCGAGACGATACGCACTTTTTCTTTCGGGATGCCCAGGTTCAGCGCCACGTCGCCCTTGCCCCAGTCTATCATCTGGTTCGAGGTCCAGACCGTCAGCTGGTCGCCGTTCCAGGCGGCAATCGAAGCATGCGGCTCCATCATGGCGTGCGACTGGTCCGGCGTGGTATAGATGGCGTCGACGCGCACCGGCGCGGCGGCAAAAGCGCCGGCAAAATCACCGACCCTGGTATCGGGCTTTTCATCCTTGGGCTTGGTGGCCGAGCTTTTCGCGGCAGCCAGGTCGTACTTGCCCTTCTGTTCTACATACTTCACCTCGATCAGCCTGGTCGCGGCGCGCGCCTGCTCGAACGTTTCGGCCACCACCAGCGCTATCGCCTGGTGGTAATGCTGGATCTCGGGGCCGCCCAGCAGCTTGGCGGTGTTCATCTTGCCCTTGCCCAGCTTGCCTGCGTTGTCGGCCGTGACAACGGCCAGCACGCCCGGTGCGCGCAGTGCGGCGCTGGTATCCATCGACGCAATGCGGCCCTTGGCAATCGCCGCACCCAGCACATGGCCATACGCGGCGTTCGGCGCCGCTTCGTGCTGTTCATAGGCATAGGGCGCCGTGCCGGTGGTTTTCAGGGGGCCATCGATGCGGTCGGTGGCGCGGCCGATATAGCGCAGCTTGTCGATGGGATTGGTAGTGGCGGGGGTGGTAAATTTCATGATGTCACTTTCTGCGCAGAATCGCGCGCTTGCGTCGGCACTCCACTGAGCACGCCAGCCAGGGTGCGCTGCACCAGGGTGGCCTTGAAGGCGTTGTCCTTGGTCGGCCTGGCGTTGGCAAGCAACAATTTGCTCACTGCGGCGGCGCCCTGCCCCATCGCCTGGTCCGCCTGCGCCATGCGCCACGGCTGCGGTGCCACGCCGCCCAAGGCCACGCGGCCAGAGCCGTCCGGCATGACGATGGCGGCCACCGACACCAGCGCAAACGCATACGAGGCGCGGTCGCGCACCTTGGCATACACATGCGTGCCGCCCAGCGGTTTCGGCAAGGTCACGGCGGTGATCAGTTCGCCCGGCTGCAAGGCCGTTTCGATCTGCGGCGTATTGCCCGGCAAGCGGTAAAAATCGGCAATCGCGATGGTGCGCGTGGCGCCGTCGGGGCGCACGGTTTCAACCCCGGCGTCAAGCAGGCGCATCGCCACCGCCATGTCGGAGGGATGCGTAGCGATGCAGGCGTCGCTGCCGCCGACGATGGCCAGCTGGCGGCTGAAGCCGGCAATCGCCGAACAGCCGCTGCCGGGATTGCGCTTGTTGCAGGGTTGATTGGTGTCATAGAAATACGGGCAGCGAGTGCGCTGCAGCAGGTTGCCGCCCGTGGTGGCCTTGTTGCGCAACTGGGCCGAAGCACCGGCCAGCAAGGCGCGCGACAGCACGCCGTAGTGGCGGCGCACCTTGTCATCGGCGGCCAGGGCCGTATTGCGCACCAGGGCGCCGATGCGCAGGCCGCCGTCTTGCGTGGCGCTGATCTGGTCCAGGCCCAGGCCGTTGACGTCGATCAGGTGCGGCGGCGCCTCGATCTCGAGCTTCATCAGGTCGAGCAGATTGGTGCCGCCGGCAATGAATTTGGCGCCCGGCGTGCGCAGCGAAGCTGCCGCTGCTTCGGCCGGCGTGGTGGCGCGCTGGTAGCTGAAGACCTTCATGCCGGCCTCCCTGCAACATCGGTAATCGCGTCGACGATATTCGAATAGGCGCCGCAGCGGCAGATATTGCCGCTCATGCGTTCGCGCAATTCTTCCGGCGTGACTTCCGGTTTCGCGTTCAGGTCAGCACTGACATGGCTGGGAATGCCGCGGCGGATCTCACCGAGCGCCGCCACCGCCGAACAGATCTGGCCCGGGGTACAGTAGCCGCATTGATAGCCATCATGGCGGATAAACGAGGCCTGCATCGGGTGCAGTTTTTCCGGCGTGCCCAGCCCTTCGATGGTGGTGATTTTCGATCCTTCGTGCATTACTGCCAGGCTCAGGCAGGAATTGATGCGCTGGCCGTCGACAATCACGGTGCAGGCGCCGCACTGGCCATGGTCGCAGCCCTTCTTGGTGCCCGTCAGGTGCAGGTGTTCGCGCAAGGCGTCGAGCAAGGTGGTGCGCGTGTCGAGCTCCAGCGCATGCGCCTTGCCGTTGATCTCGAAGTGCACGCCGGCCATCACGGGTGGCGCTGATGGGGCGCCGGTGCCGGCAGCCGACCCATTGGCAGCCTGGGCCGCAGCCATGCCCGGCATCGCCGCCGCAGTGGCCGACAAGGCCCCCGCAATCAGCACATCGCGCCGGCCCGTATTAATATCGCTCATCTTGTTGTTGACCTTGTCCATCCTTGCGTCCTCCTGGCTGATTGTGTCGCTCGCTGCTATTGGCTGGGTGGGCGCATGCCGGCCCAGGAATCAGTGTAAGGCGCAGAGGAAAAAAGGTCTGTACGCGAACGTACATTATTGAACGCAGAGCGGCTGAAACCCGGCCATATCGGCTACACTGGGGCACCTTCTTTTTCCGCGTCACCCATGATCGAAAAGAATCTCCCCGAACTGGTCATGCTACGGCGCCTGATCGACGAAGGCGGCCGCCACCTGGAAGTGGCCGCACCCTGCAGCATCCCCATCGATGGCCGCGACTTTCCCGTGTATACGATTGCGCTGGGCAACCCCAGTCCCGATGTGCCGGTGCTGGGATTTTTTGGCGGCATCCATGGGCTGGAGCGGATCGGCACGCAAGTGATCCTGGCCTTTTTGCAAAGCATCCTGGCGCGCCTGCAATGGGACAGCACCCTGCACCAGCAGCTTGAATCGATGCGCCTGGTCTTCATGCCGCTGGTCAACCCGGGCGGCATGTGGCAAGGCACGCGCAGCAATCCGCAAGGCGTGGACCTGATGCGCAATGCGCCGTTGTCCGCCAGTGAAGCGGTGCCCTTCCTGCTCGGCGGCCAGCGCTACAGCAACAAGCTGCCCTGGTACCGGGGCCAGGAAGGCACGCCGATGCAGGTGGAAAGCCAGGCCGTGTGCGAGCTGGTCGAACGCGAATTGCTGTCGCGCCAGTTCAGCATCGCCCTTGATTGCCATTCCGGCTTCGGCCTGCGCGACCGCATCTGGTTTCCGCACGCCCACACGGCCACGCCGATTGCCCACCTGGCCGATATCGGCGCACTGGAAGAACTGTACAGCCGCACTTACCCCAACCACAACTATGTGTTCGAGCCGCAAAGCCGGCAATACCGCACCCATGGCGACCTGTGGGATTACCTGTATTTGCGGGCTACCTGCGACAGCGAGCGCGTGTTCCTGCCGCTGACGCTGGAAATGGGTTCCTGGCTATGGGTCAAGAAAAATCCGCGCCAGCTGTTCAACCGCGCCGGCATTTTCAACCCGACCGCCGCGCACCGATTGCAGCGCGTGCTGCGGCGCCACCTGGTGTGGTTCGACTTTTTGATGCGCGCGGCCAACAGTCACGGCCGCTGGATGCCGGAAGGCCTGGCGCGCAAGGCCCATCGCAAGCGCGCGCTGGCGCAGTGGTATGAATCATGAATAGTGGCACCTGGGTTCTGCTGCGTGGCCTGATGCGCGAGCAGCGGCACTGGGGCGACTTTCCCGCGACGCTGGGCGCGGCCCTGCCCGATGCGCTGATTATTACCCCCGACCTGCCCGGCAACGGCCAGCGCCATCTGCTCGACAGCGCCACGCGCGTGGCGGACATGGTGGCGTTCTGCCGCCAGGATTTATTGGCGCTAGGGCTGGCGCCACCGTATCGATTGCTGGCCCTGTCGCTGGGCGGCATGGTCGCCGTCGCATGGGCCAGCACCTATCCGCAGGAGATAGCGTCCTGCGTGCTGATCAATACCAGCATGCGACCGTACAGCCCATTCTACCGCCGCCTGCGCTGGCAGAATTATCCGGCCCTGCTGCGCCAGTTGCTATTCGGCGACCAGGCCAGCCAGGAAGCGCTGATCTTGCGGCTGACCAGTTTTAAATATGGCACGGGCAATGCGACACTGGTAAATCGGTGGTTACAGTACCAGCAGCAATATCCCGTGAGCCGGCGCAATGCGCTGCGCCAGTTGCTGTCGGCGGCCCGCTTTCGCGCCCCGGCCAGTTGCCCGCCGATGCCGTTGCTGGTATTGACAGGCAGCCGCGACCGGCTGGTCGACCCCGGCTGTTCCCATCAACTGGCGCGCGCCTGGCAGACGGCGTATGAAATCCATCCCGACGCGGGCCACGACTTGCCGCTCGACCAGCCGCATTGGGTGGCGCAGACGGTGGCGCAATGGCTGGGCGGAGCGGAGCGAAAAACCTGATAAAAACTGTTGCCTGGAGCTTCAAGCCAGTGTGTCGCTTTCGGCTGCGTGCTGGACCGAAAACGCGCGCGCAGCTATCAGCACCGGCATCAGTTCGCGGCCAAGCGAAGACAAGCGATATTCGACGCGCAGCGGTTTTTCATTGAAGTCGATGCGTTCGATAAGAAGATCGGACGCCAGTTCGCGCAATTGCTGGGTCAGCACCTTTTGCGAAATACCAGGCAGGTCTCGCTTCATTTGCAGCGTGCGCATCGCCTCGCCCGCATACAAACGGAACAGGATCGGCAGCTTCCAGCGACCCTGAATCATGCGGATCACCCGGCTGACGTGGGCAACGGCGCCGTCCGGACCGAGGCAATTTGCACGATGCTGCGCGGAAGCTATCTTGATGGGTACAAAAAGGTGCGTACTTGTCTGGTTCATCGCCCCACTCTAGCATGCAACTTCCTCACACTGAAAGGAAGGCAGCAGGATGGACTTGCAACTGGACGGAAAAAAGGTACTGGTCACCGGTAGCAGCAAGGGGATCGGCGCCGGCATTGCCAGCAAATTTGCACTGGAAGGCGCCATCGTCATCGTACATGGCCGTGACCGCACGCAGGCCGACGAGGTCGCCCATGCCATCGTCGGACATGGCGGGCGCGCCCACGTGGTGCTGGGCGACCTGACGCACGACGATGCCGTGCAAGGCCTGCTCGACGAGGCGTCCCGGCAGGCCGGCATGATCGATATCCTGGTCAACAACGCCGGTGGCTCCAGTACCGTCAAGGAGGACTGGACCGCGACGCAGCCGGCAACCTGGGCTGCGACGTATGACCGCAACGTGCTCGCCGCCCTGCGCGTTACCACCCGCCTGCTGCCGGCGATGCGCCAGGCCGGATGGGGCCGCATCATCAATATCTCCAGCCTGGCCGCCACGATGCCGCCAGCGGGCGGCCCCGACTATGCGGCGTGCAAGGCGGCGATCAATGCCATGACCGCATCGCTGGCCAAGGCTGTTGCAGCCGAGGGCATTACCGTGAACGCAATTTCCCCGGGTACCATCCACAGCGCCACGCTGGACCGTAAATTCCGTGAGGCCGCGCTCCAGCATGGCCTGGACATGGATGCACCATGGGCCACGATTGAACGCACCGTGCTGCCCTTGTTCGCACAGGTGCCGGTCGGGCGCGTCGGGCAGATCGACGACATCGCGAATCTGGCGGCCTTTCTTGCCAGCCCGCTGGCCGGCTACATTACCGGTACCAACCTGCGGGTCGATGGCGGCATGTCGCCGGGTTTGTAGGAGTTCAAAAGCGGCTGCCAGGCGGTCGCAAATGTCACGGCCGCGTGAAACGTCTTGTAACATTTCTTACGGGAACGTCTTATCTGTTAGGACGGAATCACGGTGTAATGGATTCACCACATCGCAACCGTGTTATCAAGGAGAACAAAAATGAAATCGAAAATGATCGTATCGGCCCTTATTGCAATCAGCATCGCCGCCAGCGGCAGCGCCCTGGCCCAGCGTGGCAACGACTCCCACGACCGCAATGACCATAATGACCGCAACGACCACGGCCAGCAACACGACAATGACGGACGCCATGACGATGCGCGCAAGTTCAGGCGCGACGACTCGCGCGGCGGCGGTCCCAAACACGACCTGCGCCGCGGCCAGCGTCTGAGCCAGGAATACCGCGACAACCGCTACGTCGTCAGCGACTGGAAAGCTCGTCACCTGAACGCGCCGCCACGCGGCCAGCACTGGGTGCGTGCCGGCAATGATTATGTGCTGGCAGCGATTGCCACCGGCGTGATTACGCAGATCCTGCTGTCGAATTAATCTATCTGTTCTACCATGAACAAAACCGCACCTCGAAAGGGGTGCGGTTTTTTGTTTGTTCAACAATGATATTGCCACGGCTTTTCCAGGACGCTGCGTTACTCATGGTGGCGCATCGATTGTATGGAACGGATTAAAATGCCTGAAAAAGACGCATGAATGTCCGACAACAGATCAACCTGAAACCCAAAATGATGACAGATAATAAGCAGATATTGCGTGACTGGCTGGCAGCAACACGTTGGCAGCCGGCGGGCGACCTGGAAATTCCAGCGCCAGTGCTTGAGGTGCTGCGCTCTTTTCTGACCACCGAGCACGCGGACGATGAAGCGCAGGCCTTTTATCGCGATACGCTTGCCACGCTTTTCCATCATTACCGGAAATCGGCTTACACCAATAAAGCGCTATTGGGTGACGCGTTGGTCAAACTCGGCACGTTCTCGATACAGCAATTCTGGCCAGCCGCCGAGGCTTATTTATCCATGGATCCGGACTCCACGGCGATCGCCAGATGGGTCAATGCACTGCATTTAAGCGCTGACGCGCAGCGCTCACTCGAGACTGAACGATTCCACGCTCTGCGGTAGCACTCATGCGCCAAACAGCCGATACGCTTTGTCCTGCAAGGCACTCACCACATCCGCCAGCCGGCGCTGATGTTGCGGGACCAGCTCGGCCTCACCCTGCACAGAGCCGTTGTAGATATAGACAAAGGGCACTGCCAACGTCTTCGGCACGGTGTCGTGATCCTGGCAGTGCACGATCAGAAAATCAAGCGCTGCATACAGCTCGGCGATCCCGTGTTCCGTGACTTCAGTCCTGAACCTGACCATGACAGGAATGAGTTGCGGTCCCAGCAAGCGTGCGTCCACAATGGCAGATCCGACCCCAACACCCGCCACACATCCTGATCAAATCAGTCGTTTTGGGAACCACCCATCTGTCGCTCGAAAGACTGCCGGACCAAGCCTAATATATATGGCAGTTCATCGGTATTGTTCAACCCGACTTCGACATCGCCATTCCCCCATCGGCCTATATTGGAGATATCACGGCACAGGCCCTTGGGGTCTTCGATGTCCTCAATACCAAGGTTGAGTACCAGCAGTAAACGCTTGGCCTGAGGGACAACGTCAACGAAGTTCGTTTCTGCTTTGTAGGCCACGTAAAGTTTAAGAAACTCTTCATTGATGCATGGATCCAGCGCCAGAACCGCTTTTCGCAGCGCCTCGAACAATTCGCGCATAGAGCCCGACGCCAAGAACGGATGATCAGCAATGCTGTATGTCTGGCCAGGTTTGGCTGAGCGCGGCCTGTAGGCGTCGAGCACATCTTCCGCCAGTTGCGGCGATATCCAAACGCGCGTGGCATCACTGGACAGGCGCTCGGCGCGAGCCATGATGGCTGCCTCATCCCATGCTTGCACTTTGCCAAGCCCGAGGTTCAGCTTCAATGGACTGTGAGCAAATCCAACCGGGTTGCCATTCTTGTCAATGACACGATCACGCTTGTAAGCGAAAGGACGATCGCTGTATTCACTGTTGTAAGCTGTGAGAGTGAGATTGCCCAAGGTGTGTAGCCATTGCTGCTGAACACGCTGCCATTCTTTGCCGAGCTCTGTCTGCCATTCGTCGCACAGATCTTCGTTCTGAGGCAGGATGTGCTCAATGGTGTATTCTTCGACGACGACGCGTTCTTTTCGTTCGTTGTTTTCCAAACGGCGCAGCCAGTAGCTACGGCTCCGGAAATTATACAGGTCACGCACCTTGACCTCTCGCTGGAACTCGTCATCGCCTGGGAAGCGGCGGTACGACGGCAGCATCATAAATGCAGCCTGTACGCTCTCAAGGTAACGGTCTTTCTTTAACGTTCGGCTCAGTCCTGCGAAGGTCTTGTTCATTGAATTGGTGGGAATGGCACAGATAGCGCGCCGGAACACGTAACTTTCCACCAAGCGAATAATTCGCAGTATTTCCTCAGCGTTCAGACGGCCTTGCTTATAGTCGTGGTAAGCGTCTAGCAGAAAAGGATATGCCACATCGACCTTTAGTTCGCGCAGGTCGTGGAAAGCTTGCCTGAGCCGCACCTCGGTCTCCGTACCCAAGGCCATGGCGCAATAGTAGGATGCATAAACGTAGATGTCGGCCACCAGATCAGAAATGTCGCCCTTGAAGTTGCGTGCAAAGGCCTTGAACGCATCATATACGTCACGGACGTTAGGGATGTCTCCCGTCTTCGCAGTGAGGTAATGTCGCATGAAGGCATCAAAGTGCAGCACGTAGGCAGCTTGGCCGAAGGCCTTTTCCATTGGCCGCCAGTAAGCTTTGTAGAGGTTGGTTTGCAGCTTCGGCTCAAGCCCCATCAGGATGTAATTGCGGATCAGATCCGCTTGACTAAGCTCCAGACCTGTGGAGTTCATACTTTCGAAGATCATCTGCGGGTTGTCCTGGGCACGATCGAGCGACACATCGACAATCATGAGCTTGGCCAGGCCGTGGCAAATGGCTTCCAGTTCCGACTGATTTTCCGCAATCAAATTCTGAAACAAGGTATGGTTTTCGGTAATGCGGCTACTGGCTTCCGCCGGCAACGGTGTGCCTTGCAGCAGAGCGAGAAGGGTTTCCTTGTCGGTTTCTGACAGGATCAATTTGAAATGGCGCTCACCTTCTTCGTCCGGGTTGAGCAGGTAGTAGTTGCGAAGCTTTTTGTTCGAAAATGCATCGAGCACTTCCCCCAACCCTTGGGTCTCGAAGTGTCCGGCCAAGGCCGCAATGAGCAAGGCACTAGTAGTCAGGCGCTGCTGTCCGTCGATGACCAGCAATGCTTCCTGACTGGTGACCGATGATAGGCCGCGCTCCACATAGACGATAGAACCGATGAAATGCGCGGTCACATTCGGATCGCGGCCAGCGCGCATCAGATCACCCCACAACTGGCGACACTGCGCAGCTGTCCATGCATAGTTGCGCTGATAGATCGGAATGACAAATTGAGGAGACTTACGCAGAAACTTGAGCAGGTTTGCTTCGGTGGCTTTCACTAGGATCCTTTTAAATTTTTATGCGACTAGTAAGCCCAGAGGTTCGATTGCCATTCCTGCATCGTACAGTTCGGCACGGCGTGCTGATCTTGACAGGAATGGCGTGCTCGCCCAGCAAGCGTGCCTCGACGATATCAAGTGCCACTTCCGGCATCATGGCGCACTATCAAGGCAGGCGATGACGGAAGGTCGGCTCGATATTGCGGGCATGCAGCCATTGCACGATATCTTCCAGGGTGGCGTCCTGCAGCAGCAAGCCACCATTTGATGGCGGCGCCTTGGCGATGGCGGGAGTGGGAGCGGGAGCGGGAGCGGGAGCGGGAGCGGGAGCGGGAGCAGCAGCTACCGGCGCGACACCGGCATGCTGTTGCAGCACGGCCAGCGCCTTGGCGAACTGCGCAGCTGTCATGCTGCGCAGGCTTTCCACGAAACCGAGCTGGGCCGGCAACGGCGGCGGCATGTCCAGGCCCGGCTCGTCGGCAAACGAAGCGCCCATGCCGGGGTGGATAAAAGCCGCCCATTTGCCCGAGGGCTGCAGGCATGGCGGCAGTTCCACCGATTCCAGGAAGGCGGCCGGTGCGGCGGTCAGGATGTCGGTGCTGGCGGGCAGGAATACGGTGCGCAGCAATTGCAGGAACTGGCGCGCTTGAGACTGCGGCACCGGGGTTTCCAGCGACAGCCACAAGTAAAAAGAGGTGCGGCCCGAGATGCTGACGGCAGGTGCCGGCAGGTCTAGTTCATGCTGCACGGCGTTGGCGATCACGCACAAGTCGCTCCAGTGCTTTTCGCCGCCGCCCTTGCCGCCAAACTCCAGCACCAGGGCGCGCGTCAGGCCGGCATCGCTGACCAGGTTGGCTGCCACGGCTGGGCCGCCGGCCACCTGGCGCGCCAGCACTTCGGGCGTAACAGGCCGGCCATCCGTATCTTGCTGGCCTTCAAGCAGGTAGAGTCTGGCCAGTTGAGAAATCAATTTGTGCATGCGCGCTTCCATCTTTATATGTCGCGCCATCGGTGGCAACGTTGCCGCGATTATAGACCAGCCGTCTTGCGCCTTGGCCGCACCAGCAGTGCCAGCACCAGCAGCAAGGCCAGCGCCAGCATGCCGGCCGCGCTCGACAGGGCAAACGTGACGCGGTGCGCCATCAGCGCCACGCCCGTCCTGGCACCGGCGCCGATGGCGGCCACGGCCACCAGCACCGCCAGCCCCAGCGAATTGCCCAGTTGATGCGCCACGTTGACGATGCCGGAATCGGCGCCAGCGTCCGCCTTGGGCACGCCCTGGACACCGGCCACCGTCAGCGGACTCAGGGCCATGCCCTGCCCTGCGCCGATCAGGACCATGGGCAGTGCGACGCCGAGCCAGTACGCAGTATCGCCACTGGCCAGGCTCAGCCACGCCATACCGGCCAGGGTGCAGGCCAGGCCGGCGGCCAGCAGCAGCGCATTGCCGAAGCGCCGCGTCAGCGCCGGCACGCGCAGCGCCACGGCAAAGTTCACCAGGGTCATCGGCAGGAAGGCCAGGCCCGTCAGCGACGGCGAGTAATGTTTGACCACCTGCAGGAACTGCGTGCCGAAAAAGAAGAAACCGATCATGGCGCCCAGGAACAGCACGCGCGCCGCATAGGCGGCCGAACGCTGGCGGCTGGCAAACAGGCGCAGCGGCATGATGGGCTGGCTGGCATGCTTTTCGATCAGGATAAACGCCGCCAGCAACAGCAGGCCTGCTGCCAGCGAGACTTGCGTCCAGGTATCGCCCCAGCCGGCGCTGGCTGAACGGATCAGGCCGTAGACCAGCGCCGTCATGCCGAGGGTGGAACTGGCTGCGCCGGCCACATCGAAGCGGCCCTTGACCGGTTCGCTTTCCTGGATAAAACGGCGCGCCGCCCACAGCATGGCGATACCGATCGGCAGGTTGATGAAGAAGCCCACCCGCCACGACAGCCATTCGGCCAGCACGCCGCCAAGCACCAGGCCGACGCTGGCGGCAATGCCGGCCACCGCGCTATATAACGAGATGGCGCGTGTGCGTTCCTGCCCCTCGGCAAACGTGGTTTGCAGCAAGGCCAAAGTGGACGGCGCCAGGATCGCCGCCCCCAGGCCCTGGACGGCGCGCGCGGCCACCATGGCCGCCGGCGAGCGGGCCAGGCCGATCGCCAGCGAGGCAACCGTAAACAGCGACAGGCCCAGCATCAGCATGCGGCGCCGGCCGAAGGTATCGCCGGCGCGGGCGGCCAGCAGCATGAAGCCGCCAAAACCGAGCGTATAGGCGCTTTGTACCCAGGCCAGGCCGGTGTCGCCAAAGCCCAGCTCGCGGTGGATGTTCGGCAGGTCGGTCAGCACGATGGACGTATCGAGCACGATCATCACATAGCTGACCAGGATAATGGCAAGAATCGCGTTCTTGGAAACGGGGATGGTGGAGTTTTTCATGCCCCACTGTAAACACTGGTGATTGCAAGAACTAGATGCTAAAGTCCGCATGAACTTATTAGCGGAGCTAATCAATGGCCCAGACCAATTACAACGATCTGCTGGCCTTCGTGGCCGTTGCGCGCGAAGGCAGTTTCACCAAAGCGGCGGCCAGGCTGGGCGTGTCGCAGTCCGCGCTGAGCCAGACCATCCGCGCCCTGGAAGCGCGGCTGGACCTGCGTTTGCTGGTGCGCACCACGCGCAGCGTCTCGCCCACCGAAGACGGCGAACACCTGCTGCGCACGGTGGCGCCGCGCTTCGAAGAGATCGAAGCGGAGCTGGCCATGCTCAGCGAGCGGCGCTTGAAACCGGCCGGCACCATCCGCATCAGCGCCGGCGAGCATGCGGCGCTGACGGTGCTGCAGCCGGCGATCGCGCGCTTGCTGCCGCTGTATCCCGACATTAACGTGGAAGTGGTGGTCGACAACGGCATGACCGACATTGTTGCCAACCGTTTCGACGCCGGCGTGCGCCTGGGCGAGCAGGTGGCCAAGGACATGATTGCGATGCCCATCAGCGGCGACTTTCGCATGGCCATCGTGGCCGCGCCCAGCTACTTCGCCAGCCGCCCCAAGCCATCCATGCCGCAGGACCTGACCATGCACAATTGCATCAACATGCGCCTGCCCACCCATGGCGGCCTGTTCGTGTGGGAGTTTGCAAAAGACGGCAAGGAAATCAATGTGCGCGTCGAAGGCCAGCTGGTCTACAACAATCTTGCCGTGCGGTTGCAGGCGGCCTTGGGCGGCCTGGGCCTGGCATGCATCCCGGCAGACGTCGCTGCACCGCACGTGGCCGCCGGTACCTTGCTGCGGGTGCTGGAAGACTGGTGCCCGCCGTATGCCGGCTACAAGCTGTACTATCCGAGCCGGCGCCATCCGACGCCGGCGTTTACGCTGATGCTCGATGCCTTGCGCTATCCGGCCAGGCCTGGCTAACCCTTCGGCTTTTCGGCCTTGCCCTGCATCGCCATGATGGTCTGCTGCATCAGCGCACACAGCGTCTCCTTGCCATCGCGCACGGCAAACACTTCGGCCTGGGTGACGATCAGGGTGCGTCCAGGCCGTACCACCTTGCCGCGCGCGATCAACATGTCGCCATCGGCGGGGGCCAGCAAATTCATCTTGTATTCCACCGTCAGCACGGAAGCGCCTTCGGGCGCCACCGTCATGGCTGCGTAGCCGGCGGCTGAATCGGCGATCATGCCCACCACCCCGCCATGCACGAAACCATGCTGCTGCTCGATGCCGCTCCAGTGCGGCACATGGATTTCCGCGCTGCCATGGCCCAGCACGGGCAGGCTGGCGCGTATCAGCACCATGGCGTTTTGCAAATCGAAGCTTTCTCGCACGCGCTCGGCAATATGTGGCGCCAGTGCTGGCGGCGTGATCAGGGTCATGGAGTGGCTTTCATGGCATAGGTGGAGTTGTTTACTCTACCGCTTTTCCTGCTGCGTCCGCCATTCTTCCGGCGGGTATACATAAGGTGTCGCCTGCACCGCGACGCAATCAGCCGATCCTGCTTGGTGGCATGTGTTGCCAGGAACGCCTTCTCAATGAATGATTTTCTGCCTTAAATTCAACGGTTCGGCAATCGTCAGCACCACCATGAAGGTCAAACATGAAATCGCCGCCATGAAGCCGAATACATAGTCCCAGCCATAATGATCGAGCAGCATGCCGACGATCCACGGCGTGGCCGCGCCGCCCAACTGGGCGCCCATATTGACCACCGCATTGGCGACCGGGAATTTTTCTTTCGATACAAACTGCATCGGATAGACCATATAGGCGGAAAAACCAATGCTCAGCAGCACGCCGGTGAGGAATAAAAGTGCGCCGTATTGCAGCGGATCGGCCGGCGCATGGATCAGCAGATACATCATGACGGCGGTCGACAGGGCCGAGATCAGCATGCCCGGTTTCCTGCGCTTGTCGAGCACGCGGTCGGCCAGCAGGCCGCCCAGGATATTGCCGAACACGGCGCCGACCCACGGCGCGGCCGCCACCATGCCCATGTTCATGATGGAAAACTGTTTTACCGTCAGCAGATAGGTCGGTATCCAGGCCAGCAGCACGCTGGAAATGCCCAGCTGGCAGCAGTAGCCGAGCGCGCAGCCGATAATGTTCCAGGACTTGAACACGCCACGGCTGGTGGTCACCGTGGGCAGCTTGCGCACGCGGATCAGCTTGTCGAGCCAGGGCATCGGCCTGGACGTGGCCGCTTCGCCGGTACTGCGGCCATCGGCGCTTTTCTCTTCGATGCAGGCCAGTTCAGCCGCGTTGACATGGCGGCTCTCGGCCGGCTTGTTGGCGACCAGGAAATACCAGACGATGGCCAGCACGATGCCGGGCACCGAGAACCAGATGAACACTTCGCGCCAGCCCCAGGCGGCGATAATCGCGGCACCCAGGATCGGCGTGATCACCGGGCCGAATTTCACCGACGACAGGAAGATGCCCGAGGCCGTGCCCTTTTCGCGCGAAGGAAACCAGTGATTGATGGTGGTTGTCACGCCGATCGGCAGCGGTCCTTCAGCCAGGCCCAGGCCGATGCGGCACAGCTTCAATGACAACAGGGAGCCGACCAGGCCGGTCAGCCCGGTGGCGATCGAGGTCAGCACCATGGAAATGGTAAAGACCTTGCGCACGCCGAATTTCGACAGCAGCCAGGCCGACGGCAGTTGCGCCAGCGCGTAGGCGATCAGGAACAGGCTGACCAGGCCGCCCGCATCGGTATTGCTCATTTCAAATTCCTGGCGCAGGAACGGCAGCACCACGCCCAGGTTGGCGCGGTCGGCGGCAGCGATGGTGTAGACGATAAAGAACAGCGCGGCAACGATCCAGCGGTAGCGCGTGGGGCGCGATGCTGCCTGTGCTGCGGCTGGCGCGGCGGGTGTAATGGTGTGCATGAGGGTGTCTCCTGATTTTTCTGGTTGTTCGCCGGTGTCAGTTCAGTTCCAGCCGGCGCAGCGTCTCTTCCAGTCCCAGCAGTTCCACGGTCGTTGCGCCGTTTCGGATCTGCTGGCGGAAATGCGCCTCTTTCTCTTCGCGCTGCCGGCTTTTCGCCAGCACCTGCCCGATCTCGCCGCGGCGCACCACCACCACCCCATCCTGGTCGCCGACGATGATGTCGCCCGGATTGATGCTGACGTCGCCGATGGTGACCGTCACATTGATGCGTCCCGGCTGGTGCTTGCCGGTGCCCTTGATCGACAGGCCGCGACTGAACACGGGAAACCCCGCTTCGGTCATGGCGGCGGCGTCGCGCACGGCGCCGTGGATCACCAGGCCGGCCAGGCCCATGCGCTGGGCCTGCTCGGTAAATACGTCGCCCCACACGCCCGCTTCGAGGAAACCCTTGGCGTCGACGACCAGCACGTCGCCCGGTTGCGCCTTGAGCATGGCGTAGTGCAACATCAGATTATCGGCCGGCCGCGTATCGACCGTAAAGGCCGGGCCGGCCAGGCGCATGTGGGCGGCGATCGGCTTGATGCCGCTGTCGAGTGCGCCCTTGCCGCCCTGTGCTTCGTGCACGGTGGCAGCACCGAGCTGGCGCAACGCGTGCAGGGTCGCTATGGATACTTGTTGGTCCATGATCATGTCCTGTATTCAAGTTGAAATGGTTCAGGCGTCTTGCCCGGGCTTGCGCTGCAAGGTGTGGTAGCCGAATTCGCGCCGCGCCTGCGCCAGCGGCATGCCGTCCAGCGCGGCGGCGACGATGCGCGCTTCGAGCGCCTGCATGACGAGCGCACGCTCGAATACCTCGGCCGCCCTGCCCGCCGGCACGAACACCACGCCGTCCTGGTCGCCGACGACGATATCGCCGGGCGCGACGCGCACGCCGGCCACGGTCACGGGGCCGCCAACGGCGTCGACCTGTACCCTGTCCTTGCCGGTGCGCATGAAGCGGTCCAGCGCAAACAGCGGGTAAGCGGCCGTATCGGCCTCCTGTGTATCGCGGCACACGCCGTTCACCACCGTGCCGCCGATGGCGCGGTGCGCGGCCAGCTGGCTCATGATGCCGCCCCATACCGTGCAGTCCGCGCGGCCAGCGTTGTCGAGCACGGCCACGCTGCCGGCAGGCATGTCATCGAGGTAATCGCCCACCGTGCCGGGCTGGGCTGTATCGACCGGGCCGAAGCGCACCGTGAAGGCGGGCCCGAACAGCTTGCGCGGACCGGCCACCGGCTGGACGCCGACGGCGCTGCCGGGCAAGCCGAAATAATCGAGCGCGTCCGACACTTCCGCACTGCTCAAGCCTCGCGCCTTGGCGAATTGATCTTGTTCCATGAAAGTCTCCATCGATCTTGTTGTCGTGAAGCCCAGTTTCATATAAAGTGAATTCAATATCAAACATCGATTATTGACTCTTGAATCAATTAAAATGAACTTATGACGAACCTCAGGCAGATACGCTATTTTTGCGAAGTGGTCGAAGCCGGCAGTGCCGCGCATGCGGCCGAGCGGCTGCATGTCGCGCCGACGGCCATCAGCATGCAGCTGGGCCAGCTGGAAACCCACCTTGGCGGCGAGCTGTTCGACCGCTCGCGCCGGCCGATGGAGCCGACCGCGCTGGGCCGCTTTTTCTATCCGCGCGCAAAGGAGTTGTTGCTGCAGGCGGCGCGCCTCGATGACGAAGCCAGGGGCATCGCCAGCGGCAGCCATGGCTGGCTGGGCATCGCGTTTACCCGCTCGGCGACGTTTTCCGTGCTGCCCAGGGCAATCCGGCAGTTCCGCGCCGCCTGGCCCGACGTGCAGCTGGACCTGGTGGAAGCCTTGTCCGAATACCAGCCGGCGCAGCTGCGCCAGGGCCGCATCGATATCGGCCTGTCGCGCTTTATCGGCCCGTTCGACGCGCCGCCAGACCTGTGCCACGCGCTGGCGATCGACGACCCGTTGGTGGCCGCCCTGCCGATACACCATCCGCTGGCCGGCCAGGCGTCCGTGCGCGCAGCGGACCTGGCGGCAATTCCCTTCATCCTGTACCCGAAAGATCCGATCAGCCCGTTCGGCCAGCAGATCGTCGCCGCGCTCAAGGCCGCCGGCGCCGAGCCGGCCGTGGCATATTCGGCGGTGGAAATCTACACCGCCTTGTCTTTGGTGGCCGCCGGCCTTGGTGCGACCCTGGTGGCGCGCTCGATCGCCGAAAACAACCGCACCGACGTGATGTTCCTGCCGGTGATTGATATCCGCGCCAGCACCACCGTGGTGGCCGTCACGCGGGCCGACGAGAAAAGCCGGCTGGTGGCGGCCTTCCTGGGCATACTGGCCGGCGCGGCGCACGACTAGCCGGCGATACGACACCGCCGGCCAATTTGACCGATAATAGGACCATCCTTTTCAAGCAATCATCCTCTTGAGCACACCATCCATGCAAGCCGATACCCTCAGCAGCCTGTCCCAGCTCCTCGCCCGCGCCCACAGCGAGACGCTGGCGTTCCCCACCAACGTCAATACGGCCCTGCGCTTGCAGCAGGAACTGGGCAATCCCGATTGCCACGCGGCCGACATCCACCGCCTGCTGCTGTCCGAGCCGGGCCTGTCGGCGCGCGCCGTGTCGCTGGCCAACTCGGTGATGTTTGCCCACGGCCACACGCCCACCGTCACCAGCGTGCGCGCCGCCGTCGAACGCCTGGGCTACCGCAACCTGCTGTCGCTGGCCACGGCGGCCGTGATCCGGCAAATGAATACCGGCATCAAGGACGCCGCGCTGCGCGCCAGGGCCTCGCAGCTGTGGGCGCACAGCGTGCACGTGGCGGTGCTGGCGCATGAAATCGCCCGCACCATTACCCATGTCGACCCCGACACCGCCGTGTTCGCCGGCATCGTGCATGAAGTGGGCGGCCTGTACCTGCTGGCCGAAGCCGACAAGACGCCGGGCCTGTACCAGCAGCTGGAAACGCAGATGGCGCCGGTGCTGGAAATCGTCGGCCGCGCGCTGATGCGCCAGCTGATCGTGCCAAGCCAGGTGGCCGACGCCGTCGCCACCCTGCCCGGCGCCACCGTGCTGCTGCCGGCGGGCGGCTTGCGCGACACCCTGCTGCTGGCCAAGGCGATCGCGCCGGTTGCCTCGCCATTGCCACAAATGCCGGCAGCCGTCAACGAAAGGCTGCAGCAATATCTGGAGCAAGACCCTGTGTTGCAGGAATTACGCAACAATCCGTCAAACGAGGCAAAAGAGCTGATCGCGGTTTTGCTGGCCTGATGTGATCTGCTATGATGGGAAAGTTGCCGAGGACACACTCGGCTTACCCTGACTTGCACCATCAGCACTGGATACTGCCTTGACTATCTCTTTTCGCATGCTCGGCCTGGCCGCAGCACTGACCGTGGCCTGCAACGCCCACGCCGACAGCTTTGCCTCCTCGGCTTCCAGCGCCGGCTCGGCGTCGAGCGGCAGCGTATCCGACTCGCTGAGCGGTTCGAGCAACAGCTCGAAAACCGACAAGCGCGTCGACAACGGCCCTTACCGCATCATCGATATCGCCGCCACCCCTGGCCACGCCGGCATGACGCGCCTGACCATGCAAGCCGAAGCAGCCCAGCAGCCGCTGGTGCTCGACCTGCCGCAAGCAACCTTTGACCAGCAGCAACTGGCGCAAGGCGATATGGTGCATGCGCAAAACCGCGCCTACGGCATTGAATTTTCCCGCAACGATACGCGCGCCGCCTTCTTCCTGGTGCTGGCCGACGAGTGGTACGGCGAACTGGGTACGCGTCCGGTCAGCATGTGAAGCTGCGCCGCTTCCTGGCGCCAGCCCTGCTATTGATTGCCGCAGGTAGCGCCCATGCCGGCGGTTCATTGTCTTCCTCGCGTTTCTGCGACCGCTCGCAGGAACTGACTGCTAGCGAACAGGACAAACTGCTGCGCTTTGCCGCCGTGGTGCGCGAAGAACTGGCCGCCACCGAAGGCAGCGTGGCCCTGATCAGCCGCTCGGGCCTGGACCTGTCCCGCTTCGGCATCCGCTATTCCCATGCCGCACTGGCCTGGCGCCATGAGGCTGACGCCGGCTGGTCCGCGCGCCAGCTGTATTACGCCTGCGACGAAGGCCGCCCGCGCATTTTTGATCAAGGAACGGCCGGCTTTGCGATGGGCACCGACAATCCCCAGCTCGGCTATATCTCCATCGTGCGCCTGCCGGCCGAAACAGTGCCGCCGCTGCGCCGCGCCCTGCTCGACCCGGCCCGCGTGCAACACCTGCTGGCCGGCAGCTACAGCGCCAACGCCTATGCGTATGGCCTGCAATACCAGAACTGCAATCAATGGGTGGTGGAACTGCTGGGCGCCGCCTGGGGCGAACTGCCCGACGGCGCCGACCTGCGCGAACGCGCCCAGGCCTGGCTGCGCACCGCCCCCTACACCCCCGAACCTGTGACGATTCCCTCGCGCTGGCTGATGTTAGGTTCCGTCTTCGTGCCGCTGGTGCATTTGTCCGACCACCCGCAGGAAGCCATCGATACGATGCAACTACAGGTCAGCCTGCCGTCGACCCTGGAAACCCTGGTGCGCCAGCGCCTGCCCGCCAGCGAGCGCGTGGAAATCTGCCACGATGGCAAGCAGGTGGTGGTGCACAGGGGCTGGGAGCCGGTGGCCGAGGGCTGTGTGGCAGGGGAAAATGACCGGGTGGTGGTGCTTGACTGATGGAGCGGCGATGAAACAGCGCAAGTCAAAAAAGTGCCTGGCCTTATGGCTGCTTGTTATCAGCATGCCGCTTGCCGCGCAAAATGCCTCGAATGAGCAATTGAAAGAACTGCTACGCGCCGATCAGGCCGACCGCAGCGCAGCCCATATCAACTGGGCCGCAGTGGACCAGCGCGACACGACGCGCGCAGCGGAAGTCATGACGCTGCTACGCGCTGGCAAAGTGCAGACAGCGGAAGATTTTTATAACGCGGCCATGGCATTCCAGCATGGCGGCAGCGCCGAAGATATCCAGCTGGCCCACGCGCTGGCCATCATTTCGGCGCGCCTGGCGCCGGAACACCCCGCGCCAAAATGGCTTGCCGCCGCTTCATTGGACCGTTACATGATGTGGAAAAAACAGCCGCAATGGTACGGCACTCAATCACAAATCGTGAAAGACACCGGCAAGAAGACGCTGTACCCGGTCTTGCCGGGCGTGATCAGCGATGCGGAGCGCGCCGCCGCTGGCGTACCGCCGTTGTCCAGTATTATTGCCGAGATCGAGGCAGATAACAAACCGTGATTCACTTTTCCCAGCCGCTATCAGGCGGTGGGCAATTGACCGATTTCGCTCCCGATGCGCCCGATCCATTATGCATTATGCTGGGAATGACATTGCTGCCGCCGCTCATGAAACACGACGACCTGCCATTTTTGGTGGTGCGGGTATAAACAACGCCGTCCGGTGACGTATAGTGATCCGTGACGGATTCGGCATAGCCGACAAATGCATCGGCAATTCCTCTTTCCAGTCTTCGCTGTGGCGTATCGGGCCGCTCCTTGGGCACGCCCGGCTTGCCTGCCCGCAGTTCTTTATCGATTGATGCAAGGTCGACCTTGTCGCGATTGAATATCTTGGCCGGTACCGGGGTGTCATTGGCCATTGCCTGGGCCTTTCTTCCTGCTTCCGGTACAGCGATCAAGCTGTCGGCACGATCAATCAAAAAAATTTCATGATCTGGAATAAATATTCTTTGAGCGGGAAAACGCATGACATCGACCCGTTCACTTGACTCATTTGGTGGCGCGGCGATTTCTTTCTTATTTTTCGGCAGCATCAATACGGCGGAAAAATAAACGCGATCGCCACTGCCAGGTAATTCTTCCTTGCGGCTTGAAAAATAAAATACAATTAGCCCGTGCACAGCAATGACAATAAAAAAAGCGGCATATTTCATTATTCAACCTGGAAGACGCTACCATCGCAGGAGCATCAGAATTTGACTGTGATAATAATATCAGCAGATTGAACAGCAATGAAATTTTTAAAATCGGCTTTTGGCCACCGGTCCTGACTGGCATGTGAACATAGATGCATGGGGAGTGATATGTCGAGTAATGAGATCAATCAAATGACTCAGCGGGAATGGCTTGAACTGGGCTTTTTCTACGAGCGGAATGACGACATCAAGGAATGGCGGCTGCAAGGCTCCAGGGCCGGACTGCAGAAATTCGCCAGCGCTTTGCGCGACTATGCAGCGCACCCGAACCATGCGGCCCTGTCGGAACACGAGCACCTGGGGCCTTATTATTATCTTCAAATCGGAACATGGTCGAGTCCGGAAATCACGGATCACTGGATAGCTGGACCTTTACAAGCGCTTCAAGAACTGTCCGATAGCGTGGACACCTGTCTCGTTGCGGCATCGGCAGGCGACTGCATTTGCCTGCGCACCTTTGTTCGCGCCGTCATCAAGCCATGAGCTTGTGTTGCAGGTAATGGGCGATGATTTTGATCCTGCGGCGGCAGATACTGCTTGCTGGTAGCCGTCTGCACAGTCCCCCTTTTCAGAAAATCGCATGAGCTACAAAATAAAAACCCAGGAAATTGTTGGAAACACCTATCGACATGCCCTGTTCTATCGCTTTCCCGGTGGGCTGCGCTTCGAGTTGTCGGAGGGAGGCAGTCCGCTGGACATGGCCTTGTCAGCGCTGCGCAAGGCAACCATCGTTTGCGATGACGTTTTTGCCGGAGAGGAACGCATTCTTGTCCACTTGATGGCCTATGCTCCAGCGTCCCTCTTCGGTTTGAACAAGCCTGCCTTGGCCGGCTTGTACCAGCGGCACCACGACTTGCTCCACGATCACGACATCGTGGCAATGCACGAGAGCTTCGGACCTTTATAGTCCAATTCCCCCGGCATCATGGATGGCAGGTCAGGCTTGCCCGGAAGCTGCAGCCTTGCCCCGCGCCACATGCAATTTCTTGAAGCTGTCGATCAGGCGCTGGTGGCGGTCCAGGCCTTCGAGTTTCATGCTGGTCGGCGTCAGGCCATGGAAGCGCACGCTGCCGTCCATGGAACCGAGCACCGCGTCCATGCGGGCGTCGCCGAACATGCGGCGGAAATTGACCAGGTAGTCGTCCAGTTCCAGCTCGTCGTCCAGCTCCACTTCCAGCACCACGTTCAATGCCTGGTAGAACAGGCGGCGCTCGACGGTGTTGTCGTTGTATTGCAGGAAGGCTTCGACCAGTTCCTGCGCTTCGTCAAAATGTTGCAGCGCCAGCTGGATCAGCAGCTTCAATTCCAGCGTCGTCAGCTGGCCCCAGACCGTGTTTTCATCGAATTCGACGCCGATCAGGGTGGCGATGTCGCCGTATTCATCTAACTCGCTGTTTTCCAGGCGGTCCAGCAGCGCTTCCAGGCTGTCATCGTCGAGGCGGTGCAGGTTCAGTACGTCTTCGCGGAACAGCAGCGCCTTGTTGGTGTTGTCCCAGACCAGGTCTTCCACCGGATACACTTCCGAGTAGCCTGGCACCAGAATGCGGCAGGCGGCGGCGCCCAGGTTGTCGTAGACCGCCATATAGGCTTCCTTGCCCATCTCGGCCAGGATGCCGAACAGGGTGGCCGCTTCCTGCGCGTTCGAGTTTTCGCCGTGGCCGGAAAAATCCCATTCGACAAACTCGACATCCGCCCTGGCGCTGAAGAAGCGCCACGAAACGATGCCGCTCGAATCGATGAAGTGCTCGACGAAGTTGTTCGGCTCGGTCACGGCGTTGCTGGCAAAGGTCGGCCGTGGCAGGTCGTTCAGGCCTTCGAAGCTGCGGCCCTGCAGCAATTCCGTCAGGCTGCGTTCCAGCGCCACTTCCAGGCTCGGGTGCGCGCCAAACGAGGCAAACACGCCGCCGGTGCGCGGGTTCATCAGGGTCACGCACATCACCGGATACTGGCCACCGAGCGACGCATCCTTGACCAGCACCGGAAAGCCCTGCTCTTCCAGGCCTTTGATGCCGGCCACGATGCCCGGGTATTTTGCCAGCACCTCTTGCGGCACGTCGGGCAAGGCCATTTCGCCTTCGAGGATTTCACGCTTGACGGCGCGCTCGAAAATCTCGGACAGGCATTGCACCTGCGCCTCGGCCAGCGTATTGCCGGCGCTCATGCCATTGCTCACGTACAGGTTTTCAATCAGGTTGGACGGGAAATACACCACCTTGCCATCGGACTGGCGCACGTATGGCAGAGAGCAGATGCCGCGTTCGGCATTGCCGGAATTGGTGTCGACCAGGTGCGAGGCGCGCAATTCGCCATCGGGGTTGTAGATGGCGAGGCTGTACTTGTCGAGGATCTCTTTCGGCAGCTTGTCGTTGCGGCCGGCCTTGAACCAGCGCTCGTCAGGATAATGGACGAATGGCGCGTTGGCGATCTCCTCGCCCCAGTAAGCGCCGCCATAAAAATGATTGAAATTCATGCGTTCGATGAATTCGCCGAGGGCCGACGCCAGCGCGCTTTCCTTGGTGGCGCCCTTGCCGTTGGTGAAACACATCGGCGAATGGGCGTCGCGGATATGCAGCGACCAAACATTGGGCACGATATTGCGCCACGAGGCGATCTCGATCTTCATGCCCAGGCCGGCCAGGATAGCCGACATATTGGCAATGGTCTGCTCGAGCGGCAGGTCCTTGCCGGCGATATAGGTGCTTGCCTGCGCGTCTGCGTTCAGCATCAGCAGGCCTTGGGCGTCCGCGTCCAGGTTTTCCACTTCCTCGATCACGAATTCGGGTCCGGTCTGCACCACTTTCTTGACCGTGCAGCGGTCGATCGAACGCAAGATGCCCTGGCGGTCCTTGGCCGAGATGTCGGCCGGCAGCTCGACCTGGATCTTGAAGATCTGCTGGTAGCGGTTTTCCGGATCGACGATATTGTTTTGCGACAGGCGGATATTTTCAGTCGGAATATTGCGTGTATCGCAATACAACTTCACGAAATAAGCTGCGCACAAGGCCGACGAAGCGAGAAAATAATCGAACGGGCCAGGCGCCGAGCCATCGCCCTTGTAGCGGATCGGCTGGTCGGCGATGACCGTGAAATCATCGAACTTGGCTTCGAGACGCAGCTTGTCGAGAAAGTTGACTTTAATTTCCATGAGGTAATCCAATATTTTGCTTGAAAGAGTTAGGCGCTATTATCCTTTCTTTCTGGAATACCGCATAGATCGTTGACTTTTACGCGCTTACACCGTCAGCGACTCGCCGATCGCATAAAACTGGCCTCCGGCGATATAGTGCAGGCTGCGCCAGCCTGGCTCGGCATCCTGGAAATGCCAGTGCCCGTCGCGAAACACGCGCGTGTCGGCCCAGGCACCTACCACCTCGCCGATAAACAGATCGTAGGTAGCCTGGTTGTGCGGCTCCGGCACCAGCTTGCAGGCCAGCCAGGCCGAGCACCCTGCCACGAACGGCTGATCATGGCCGTCGATATCGAACAGTTCCACGCCGGCGCGCGCCAGCTTGTCGGGCATGCCGGCCAGGCTGTGCGTGCCGACGACATGCGTGAGCTGCAACTGCGCCGCAGTCGGCACCTGGATCAAGAAGATGCCGCTGCTTTCGACCAGCGCGCGCGTGCGGGTGGCCTTGTCTAGCACCACCGTCAGCTTGGGCGGTGCAAAATCGAGGGCGCAGGCCCACGACGCGGCCATCACGTCGTCGACGCCATCATGGCGGGCCGAGACCAGCACGGCCGGGCCGTGGTTGATGAGGCGGTAGGCTTTTTCCAGCGGGACTTCCTTGAGATGGCTTTGCATGGTTTTCCTGTTTTTAAGTCAAATGGTCGGAGGTGATGACGCGCACCCCGGGCGTAGCCAGCAGCGCCGCGTCCAGCAGCGCCTGCGCGATGCGCTCTGCCGGGTTGATGCGCCAGCGCGCGGGCAGCACCGGCGCCAGCACGCGCAAGACGACGGCCATCAACGCTTCACCGGCGCGCACGGTATCGCGCTCGCCGCCGATCAGGCCGGGGCGCACATGCGTGAGCGAAGTGAAACCCAGCGTGCCCAATGCATGTTCCAGCTCGCCCTTGACCCGATTATAGAAAAAGCGCGAAGAGGCGTTGGCGCCGGTCGCCGAATTGAGCACATACGCTGACGTGCCGGCAGCGCGCGCCAGGCGCGCCACGGCCAGCGGGTAGTCAAAATCGACGCGACGAAAAGCGGCCTGCGAGCCGGCCACCTTCATCGTCGTGCCCAGCGTGCAGATAACGGCGTCAGCGCGCCACCAGGTCGCGTCAGGCGCCAGCGCATCAAAATCGACAAACGGCGCGATCAGTTTCGGGTGCGCCGGCAAGGGCTTGCGCGCCAGCGCCACCACGGTTGTCACGCGCGCATCCGCCAGCGCCAGGCGCAGCACATGCCGCCCCACCAGGCCGGTGGCGCCTGCCAGTAGCAATTTCATGACGATCTCTCTTCATATTCGATGCCACACGATACAACATGGGGCCGGTCGGCTACAACGGAAAATCCTCGTGTGCCGCCTTGCGTTCGCTATAGCGGCTGGTGAGATAGTCGCTGCGCTCGCGCACGATCAGGGTGAATTTATACAATTCCTCCATCACGTCGACCAGGCGGTCGTAATAGGCCGACGGCTTCATGCGGTCATCCTTGCCAAATTCCTGCCAGGCCTTGGCCACCGACGACTGGTTCGGTATCGTCACCATGCGCATCCAGCGACCCAACACGCGCAGGCCATTGACGGCATTGAACGATTGCGAGCCGCCCGAGACCTGCATCACGGCCAGGGTGCGGCCCTGGGTCGGGCGCACGCTGCCCAGTTCCAGCGGCAGCCAGTCGATCTGCGACTTGAACACGCCCGTCACCGCGCCATGGCGTTCGGGGCTGCACCACACCTGCCCTTCCGACCACAGCGACAGTTCGCGCAATTCCTGTACCTTCGGATGGTCGGCGCCGACGCTGTCGACCATCGGCAGGCCGTGCGGGTCGAACACGCGCGTCTCGGCGCCGAAATGGCGCAGCAGGCGCTCGGCTTCCAGCACCAGCAAGCGGCTGAACGAGCGTTCGCGCAGGGAGCCGTACAGCAGCAGGATGCGCGGCGCGTGCGTCATCGCCGCTGGCGAGAGTTTTTCAATCGTCGGCGTATCGACGTGAAGCGCACTGAGGTTGGGCAGGCTGGCGCTGTCAGTCATGCTGCACCACGCGCTGTCCATCTTCCTTGATAAACGGCGCCAGTTGCGGCAGCGGCAAAATATCGAGCACCACTTCCGACGGCCGGCAAAGGCGCACGCCCAGCGGCGTGACGACAAATGGCCGGTTGATCAGGATGGGATGGGCCAGCATGGCGTCCAGCAGCGCCGCATCGTCCAGCGACGAGTTGTCAAGGCCCAGCTCCAGGTAAAGCGTGCCTTTCTGGCGCAGCGCGTCGCGCACCGTCAGGCCGGCGCGCGCGATCAGGCCGGCCAGCACCTCGCGCGATGGCGGGTGTTGCAGGTAGTCGATGACCTGCGGCTCGATGCCGGTATTGCGTATCAGCGCCAGCGTGTTGCGCGAGGTGCCGCAGGCGGAGTTGTGGTAAATCGTGATGTCCATGCAAGGCCTTTCAACTGAGCCGCAGCGCCAGCGCCGCGAGGGTGAGGAGCAATACCGGCGCCGTCAGCACGATGCCGACACGGAAGTAATAGCCCCAGGAGATATGGATGTTCTTCTGCTCCAGCACATGCAACCACAGCAAGGTGGCCAGGCTGCCGATCGGCGTGATCTTCGGCCCCAGGTCGCTGCCGATCACGTTCGCGTAGATCATCGCCTCGCGCACGGCGCCGTGGGCGGCGGTGGGTTCGATCGCCAGCGCGCCCACCAGCACCGTCGGCAGATTGTTCATCACCGACGACAGCAGCGCCGTCAGCACGCCGGTGCCCATGGCCGCGCCCCACACGCCGTATTGCGCGAAATGGTCGAGCATGCCCGTCAGGTAGCCGGTCAGGCCGGCATTGCGCAAGCCGTACACCACCATGTACATGCCGAGCGAGAAAATCACGATCTGCCACGGCGCGCCGCGCAGCACGGCGCGGGTGGAAATCACCGATCCGCGCCCGGCCACCAGCAACAGCACGCCGGCGCCCGCCGCGGCGACGGCGCTGATCGGCACGCCGGCCGGCTCGAGCCAGAAAAAGCCGGCCAGCAGCAGCGCCAGCACCAGCCAGCCCGCCTTGAAGGTGGCGCCGTCGCGGATGGCATCAGCCGGCCGGCCCAGCTGCGCCAGGTTGTAGTCGCGCGGGATATCGTGGCGAAAAAAGGCCAGCAGCACCAGCAGGCTGGCAAGTACGGCGACCACGTTGACCGGCGCCATCACGGACGCATAGCGGGAAAAACCGATATGGAAATAGTCGGCCGAAACGATATTGACCAGGTTCGACACCACCAACGGCAGGCTGGCCGTGTCGGCGATAAAGCCGGCCGCCATCACGTAGGCCAGCATGGCCCTGGCGGAAAACTTCAGTTCGCGCAGCATGGCGATCACGATAGGCGTCAGGATCAGCGCCGCGCCGTCATTGGCGAAGATGGCCGCCACCACCGCGCCCAGCAGCACCAGCAGCACGAACAGCCGGCGCCCGCTGCCGCCGCCCCAACGCGCCACGTGCAGCGCGGCCCACTCGAAAAACCCGGCCTGGTCGAGCAGCAGGCTGATGATGATGACGGCCACAAAAGCGCCGGTGGCGTTCCACACAATCTGCCAGACGGCAGGAATGTCGGACGGCGCGATCACGCCGGTGGCCAGCGCCAAGGCCGCGCCCAGCAGCGCGCTCCAGCCGATGCCCAGGCCGCGCGGCTGCCAGATCACCAGCACCAGGGTCGCGGCAAAGATGGCAAAGGAGGTCAGCATGGCGCGCCGCCGCAACAGTTTTCGGTCAAAAAGCCGATCAGCGCGTTCATGCTGTCCATTTGAGCGGCATAAATGATGAAGCGCCCTTCCTGGCGCGCCGTGACCAGCTGCGCGTGCGACAGTTCTTTCAGGTGGAACGACAGCGACGACGGCGCGATGCCCAGGTGTTCGGCGATCTTGCTGGCGGCCATGCCGTCCGGGCCGGTTTGTACCAGCAGGCGGAAAATGGCCAGCCGCGATTCCTGGGCCAGCGCCGCCAGGGCGGCCAGTGCGTGTTGGGTTTGCATAAGAGTTGATAATTGATTCGATGTTTCAATAATAGTCGAAATATAGAAGCAATGTAAAGCCCGGCCGGCTTGCGGGAGCAAGCTGGCCGGGCCGAGTTGTTACACCATAGTCGGCCTTACTTGATGGCGATCGCCAGGTCGGTCAGGCCCACCTGCCCGCTGCCTATCTGCGAAACGGCTGCGCTGGCGCCGCTCAGCACCGCCGCGCCCGTCGCCAGGTCGATGCGGTACAGCGAGCTCGGGCCGGTCGGCGTGGTGCGCAGCGCGGCCAATGCCAGGCCATTGGCGCCGCCGGCGATATCGAAGCCGACGTCGCCGGCCGGCAGCACGCCCAGCAGGCCCAGATTGACCAGGGTGCCGTCGTTCGGCGGATTTTGCAGCGCCAGGCTGGCGCTGGCCGTATCGATATCGTACAAGGCGGTGGTGGTGGCGCCGGCAATGCTGTTGGTATAGGCGGCGGCCGTAATGACCGGCAGCGCGCCGGCGCGGTTGATGGCGCCGTCGGTGGTGGTGGCACCCGTATCAACATTGATGCGCAGGCTCTGGCCCGTGTTGCCGATCACGCGCAGGCGGTCGGCCACGGGGTTGAAGTCGACGCCAAACGCGGTGCCGGCGATCGCCGTGTACGGCGCGGTAGTGTCGGCGGCATCGGCCGCCAGGGTCGCTTTGACGCTCGCCACGCCGGTGGCCGGGTCGATGGTGACGATGCGCGCGTTCGACGAAATACCGTACAGCAGGCCATCCTTGGGCCGTACGTCAAAGCCCAGCAAACGCTCACCCGCAGCCAGGCCGGTCACCGCCACATTGGCATCGAGCGTGTTCGGCGTGGCAGTCTTGAAGGTGACGATGCGACTGTCGTCTGTCAAGCCGTAAGCGACCGGCGCGGCCGGCGTCCTGAGGGCGATGCCGCGCAGCTCTTCGCCGCCGGCCACCGGCACGACAAACGTGGCCGGCGCCGTAGTGGCCGACAGGTTGACCGAATACAGATTGCGCACGCCGCCCACCGTCATGATGGCGTAGCCGGTATTGCTGCGCGCATCGATATCGAACCCGGTCACGGCGGTGGCGGTGACGCCCAGCGGCACGGGGCTTGCCAGGGTACCGTTGTTCGGTGGATTTTGCGTGTACAGGGTGCTGTTTGCCGCGTCGATCACGAACAGCGTGGTGCTGGCCGTGCCGGCAAAGCTGTTGGTATAGGCGGCCGCCGTGATGGCGGTATTGGCCGCGCCGCCGTTGATATTGCCATCGGTGGTGGTGGCGCCCGTGTCGACATTGATACGCAGGCTCTGGCCCGTATTGCTGACGATGCGCAGGCGGTCGGCGACCGGGTTGAAGTCGACGCCGAAAGCGGTGCCGGCCAGCGCCGTGAACGGCGCCGTGGTGTCGGCGGCATCGGCCGCCAGGGTCGACTTCAGGGTCGCCGTGCCCGTGCCGCCGTTGATCACATAGATGCGCCCCGTGCTGCTGACGGCATACAACTGACCGTCGGCCGGCCGGAAATCGATACCCAGCAGGTTTTCGCCCGACTGCAGGCCCGTGATGGCAGCCGTGGTGCGCACCGCGCCAGGCGATGCGCGGTCGAACGAGATCAGCTTGTTGCTGGCGGTGAGCACGAAGGTATCGCCCGCCGTCAGCACCGGCGGCGGTGGCGGCACGACAACGTCGTCATTGTCGTTGTTGCTGCCGCCGCAAGCGGCGAGGGACAGCGCAATCGAGGAAACAAGCAGCAGCTTGGCAAACGGCAGTTGGGGCATGGTCGTGGCTCCTGTAGGTATGTTGTAAGGGTGCCACCCGCCTGCGAAAACAGGGAGCGCACCCTTCCACTACCCACCGGATGCGGTTTTGGATGCAGACCATGCAAAAAAAATTTCCTGGTTCACCTCGACCCCGGAGCGGAACCAGTGGGTGAATGAATCGCGGGCGCCTGGCCATCGGCCAGGAAGCCGCCGCACTCCTTCTGGATTTTTTCCGCGTTCATGGCGCCCAGCTCCTGCACCACCTCCGCCAGCTCCTTTCGAAAGCCAGGATCGGCATCGAGCTGCGCATAGGCCTGCGGATACTGGGCCACGACCTTGGCCAATATGGACTGGTACAGCGCGGCGCGCGCAGGATCGCGCGCGGCGCACACCTGCGACATGCCGGCAACCAGCGAATAAAACGGATTCGGTCCGCACTCGGCAAACTCCGGCGGGCAAGGCCTGGTTGCAAAAGCGCCGTGCGCCGCCAGCAAGGCCGCCAGCACAGTCGTCACCCTCACCATGGATTTCAGCTTCATCGTTCCATCCCCCTTGCCGCCATGCTAGCCGATCAGGCCAGCACGGCGCGCCCGATATGGCGACGCAGTGCAGGAAAAAAACAGTTAATCGTGCAGCACCCTGAAGCCATGCGTGCCGTCGCGCCCCAGCTGCGCCACCAGGCCGAACTCCCAGTCGAGATATGCCTGCATCTGCTCGTGCTGGTTGTCGGTGCCTTCATACGGCCGGCGGTAGCGGTCGATCAGCGGCGAGGCCAGGCGGGTCGGCCCGGTTTCCAGCGGCAGGCCCTGTGCGGCCCACGCTGCCGTGCCGCCTGCCAGCACGAAGACGGGCTCGCCCGTGATTTCGCGCAGGTCGGCGCTGGCGTAGCGGGCCAGCAGGCTGCTGCCGCAAGTGAGCACATAGCGGCGCGTGCCGGCCGGCAGCTTGCCCAGCGCCGCGCGCAGGTCCGAGCGCAGCGCAAACCAGGCGCCGGCAATATGGCGCCGGTTGTAGTTGACGCCACTGGTAAAGTCCAGCACCACCGTATGCACGGGCTCCTCGGCCAGCCATTGCGCCAGCTGTGCAGCGCTTACTTCATCGACCACCGGCTGCGGCGGCAACGGCGCGCTCCAGGCCTCGGCTGCACTGAAATCGGCGCCTTGCAAGCCATCGAGCACATGCACTTCATGGTTCATCTGGCGCAGCCATGACGCCGTCATGTTGGCGCGCACGCCGTCGTCGTCGGCCAGCACGAAGCGCGCGCCGCGCACCGGGCCGAACTGCTCGGTTTCCTGCACCAGCTGGCCGCCGGGCGCGCTGCGAAAGCCGGCCAGGCTGCCCAGCGCGAATTCGGCCGGGCTGCGCACATCGAGGTAATAGGTGGTGCGCCCGGGATCGGCCTGAAAAGCTGCCAGGCCAGCCGCATCGACGCGCTGCACGCCGGCGCGATTGGCCAGCGCCCGCGCGGCTTCCTGCTGGCCGTGCGTCACGTCCTCGGGATACACGCGCGTCTGGCCGTGCTGCAACTGCTGGCCAGCCAGGGTCCAGCCGATGGTGCCGTTGCGCAGCGCGGCGACCGGGTTCGGCACGCCCGCATTGCGCAGCGACTGTGTGCCGATAATGCTGCGCGTGCGCCCGGCGCAATTGACGACAATCGTGGTGGCCGGGTCGGGCGCAATCGCCAGCGCGCGCAGTGCCAGCTCGGCGCCCGGCACGCTGGTGCTGCCGGGGATGCTCATGGTGTGGTATTCGTCATAGCGGCGCGCGTCGAGGATCACGATATTGGCCTTGGCATCGATCAGCGCCTGCAGTTCTTCGGCGCCGAGGGACGGCGTATGCGCTTCTGCCTCGACCAGTTCGCCGAAAGCCTTGCTGGGCACATTGACGTCGCGGAACAACTCGCCGCCGGCCGCGCGCCAGCCGTCCATGCCGCCGTCGAACAGCGACACATCCGTATAACCCAGGGTACGCAGGCGCTCCGCCGCCGCCTGGTCCAGCCCTTCGCCGCCGTCGATCAGCACCACGGGCACGTCGCGGCGCGGCAGCCTGGTCCAGGCGTCGAGCTCGATGCGGCCCAGCGGAAAATTGGCGGCAAACAGCGGATGGGCCTGGGCGTGCGGGTCTTCCTCGCGCACGTCGAGCAGCGCGATCTCGCGCCCGGCCAGCAGTTCGGCGCGCACCTGCTGGTAGCTGCGGCGGGGAAAAACAAGCAGATTGTTTGTTGCAGGATTCTGGGTCATGGTCTGGACAATCAATGTAGTTAGTTGGCGTAGCCTGAACGAAAAGGTTTGACGACGCCTTCCGGCGTAAATACGGAGCGGTCGACCGCGCCGATATCGGCGCCATAGACATGGATGCCGATCGACACCCGGTCGTCATGGGCGTTGGCCACCTGGTGGATATCGCCGATGGCCGGCGAAACCGCCGTCACCTGGCCCGTTTCCAGGCGCTGCGGAGGGCCGGCCTTTTCCAGCACGCCATCGGCCCTGCGGCGAAAGTCCTGCGAAATCTCCGCGCCGCGCAACAGGCCGATCAGGCCCCATACAGTATGGTCGTGGATCGGCGTGGACTGGCCCGGCCCCCATACAAAGCTGACCACCGAAAAACGCGCCTGCGGATCGCGGTACAGCAGGTACTGGCGGTAATACTGCGGATCGGGCCGGGCAGCGTCATCGGGCAGCCAGTCGTCGGTGGCCAGCAAGGTGCGCAGCAGCGCGCCGCCCTGCTCCACCACCAGCGGCTCGGGCGCGTCTTGCGCCAGCAGGGTTTCAAAGCCGGTGACCAGCTGGCGCAGCGGCGCAGGCAATGCGGTATGTGTCGTCATGATCGTCTCCTGAGGCGATGGTAGCGGCTTACGCTGCCTGGCGGCGCGCGGCCGTATTGCGGTTTTCCGGCACCGGCAAGCCCAGGTTGCCGCGCAAGGTAGTGTGAGTGTACTCGCGGCGCAGCAGGCCACGCTGCTGAAGCACCGGCACCACATGGTCGACAAAGGCGTCGAGCTGGTACGGCAAGGACTCGAACAGGATGAAACCGTCGGCCGCTCCGCCCTTGAACCAGCGTTCGATGGCGTCGGCCACCTGCACGCCGGTGCCGACGAATTCCTGGCGAGGGCTGGCCTGGCGCAGTGCCGCCTGGCGCAGGGTCAGGTTTTCTTCCTTTGCCGTGCGGATGATGCGCTCGGAGGCGCTGCGGTTGCTTTGCGCGCCATGGTGGGCGATATCGGGGAACGGCGCGTCAAGCGCATACTGCGTCAGATCGTGCTCGTTGAACGAGCGCGCCAGTGCCACCAGGGCGTCTTCGATGCGCACCAGGGCCACGGCTTCCTGGTACAAACGCTGCGCATCTTCTTCGGTGGCGCCGACGATGGCGCGCAGCGCAGGCAGCACGGCCAGCTGCGCCGCCGGGCGGCCAAAGGCGGTGGCGCGCGCCTTGATGTCCGTGTAATACGCCAGCGACGATTCAAACGTCGAGCCTTCCGTAAAAAAAGCTTCGGCATGGCGCGCCGAGAAATTGCGCCCTTCTTCCGAGGCGCCAGCCTGGAAGATCACCGGCTGGCCCTGCTGCGAGCGGCTGATATTGAGCGGGCCGCGCACCTGGAAAAATTCGCCATGATGGTTCAGGGCATGCAGCTTCGAGGCATCGAAAAACTCGCCGCTGGCTTTGTCGTGGGTCAGCGCATCGTCTTCCCACGAGTCCCACAGACCCTGCACCGTTTGCAGGTGTTCGGCAGCGATGCGGTAGCGCACCTCATGTGGCGGATGCTGCGGCTTGCCGTAGTTTTCGGCGCTGCCCGACAGCCAGGAGGTGACCACGTTCCAGCCTGCGCGGCCGTGGCTCAGGTGGTCTAACGAGGCGAACTGGCGCGCCACCGTATAGGGTTCGCTGTAGCTGACCGTCAGGGTGCCGACCAGGCCAATGTTGTTGGTGAGGGTGGCCAGCGCCGACAGGATCGTCAGCGGCTCGAAACGGTTCAGGTAATGAGGACTCGATTTTTCCGTGATATGCACGCTGTCGGCGACAAACAGGAAGTCGAACTTGCCCTTTTCGGCCAATTTGGCCTGGCGAATGTAAAAGTCGATATCGGTGCTGGCGCCCGGATGCGCGTCCGCATGGCGCCAGTCGCCCCAGCCGGGGCCGACGCCGTGCAAAATAAACCCGAGTTTCAATTGTGCTGTGCTCATGGAAGGCTCCTTGGAATGATTCAAACGGGATGAAACAGGCTGGCGTCGACCAGCTGCTGCGCGTCGACCCTGCGCGGAAACAACTTGGCCGCATAAAAGGCGTCGGCGACCTGCTGCAATTGCGTGACGATCTGCTGGTCCGGCGCGCGCAGCTGCGGGCGGTCGCGCCCTACCACCAGTTTCACCACGTCGGGCGGCAGCCTGGTGATGCGCTCGAACACGCGCGCATACTGCGCCGGATGCTCGTTGGCCCATACATTCGAGCGTGCCAGGCGCTGCAGCACATCGGCCAGCGCGGCGCGCTTGCCTGCATCAGCCAGCGCCGCGTCCGAGGCGGCAATCACGCCGATGCCCGAATTGATGCCGACACCATCGCGCAGCACGCGCGCGCCGCGCAGCTCGGCGCTGGCCTGGTAGGTGCCGAAAGTGGCCCAGGCCTCGATCTGGCCGCTGGAAAACGCCACCGCCGCGTCGCCGGGCAGCATGAAGCCGGTCTTCACGTCGTCGATCGACAACCCCGCTTCGCGCAGCGCACCAAACAGCAGGTAATGGGCCACGCTGCCGCGCGCCGACGAGACGATCACCGAACGTCCCTTCAAATCCGCCACCGACAAGATCGGCGAATTGGGCGGCACCAGGATCGCCACCGCCTTGGGCGACGACACGCTGGCCGCCACCACTTTCACGCGCGCGCCACCGGCCGCTGCGGCCAGCGCCGGCGTATCGGCCGCCATGGCGGTATCGACATCGCCCGACACGACAGCTTCAAACAGCGGTGCGGCGCCCTGGAAGCTGGCCCATTCGATCTTGTACGGCGCGCCGTCCAGCACGCCGGCCGCTTCCGCCTTCGAGCGCAGCAGGTTGACCTGGTCGCCCAGCACCAGGGTCACCTTCGACAGGTCGCTGGAGGACGGCGCCAGCACTTTTTCGCCGCAGGCGGCCAGCAGGGCGGCAGCCGGCAAGGCGCCCAGCAGGCGGCGGCGCCAGGGATCAAAAGTCATAGGAAGCCTTTGCATAGTAGTAGGCGCCGGTCGGCGCAAAAGGCGACGGGCCGTAGACAAAGCCCGAGGAACCGGTATTGGCGTCGCCGGGGCCGTTCTTGTCGGGGAACACATTGAACAGATTGGCCGCGCCCAGCACCAGCTTGGTGTGCTTGCCCAGCGCGTAAGTGACATCGAGATCGGTCAGCCATTTGGCGCCAAAATGGTAATCCTGGGCGCGGTTGGCGGTGGTTTGCCAGGTCGATTTGTCGTAGCGCGTGGTTTGCAGGTTGACGTCGAAGTCACCCACGAACCAGCGCGCCGACAGAATCAACTTGGTGCGTGGCGCCGCTGTCAGGTCGCCTGTGCCGCCGCTGGCCGCATAGCCGAACCACACCTGCGTGCCGCCCGGATTGGCGCCCAGCGCCGTGATTTCCGTGGGTGTCGCCTTGACCTTCAGAAGCGCCGTGCGGTTCCAGTTCAGCGCCGCGCCCCAGCGCACCACGCCGGCCGCGCCGTAGTCGGACGTGACATCGGCCACCAGGTCGGCGCCGCGCGTGCGCGTGTCGACGCCATTGGCAAAATACTGCACCCATTCGCTGCCGGTCAGGCCGGACGCACGCAGCAGCGGAGCAAACGCCGGGCCGAACATGTAGCCGGTGCGCACGATGCGGTCGGTGATGCGGATCTGGTAGGCGTCGAGCGTGATATTGGCGTTGTCGCTGGCCTTGAAGACCACGCCCAGGCCGACATTGGTCGACTTTTCAGGATCGAGGTCTTTCGCCCCCAGCTGGCGCGCCAGGGTCGAGTCGTTGCGCAGCAGCTTGGACAGGCTGGGCGCCACTTCACCGGTGACTGGATTGATATTGGTGCGGTTGTCGGTCTGCGCGTAGCCAAGCTGTGTCAGCGCCGGCGCGCGAAAACCGGTGCCGATGGTGCCGCGCACGGCCAGGCGCGGCGTGATGTCGTAGCGCGAATTGAGCTTGCCGCTGAGGGTATTGCCGGCGCTGTCGTTATAGTGCTCGCCGCGCACGGCCACGTCGACAAACCAGTCCGGCGTCGGGTAGAAACCGATATCGTTGTACAGCGCCAGCACCGTGCGCGTGATGCGGGTGGCGTCCGCCGGCGACAAGGCCACGCCCGCCTGCGCGCCGACGGCCGCCGGTTTGCCAACGTTGGGGTTGCCTTCCTGGTCGCCGGGCCGGAAGATATAGCCGCCGTTGATGTAGCCCAGCGGGTCGCCTGCATAGGTGGTAAAGCGTTCCAGGCGCTGCTCGGCGCCCAGCGACCATTGCAAGGGTTTGCCCCAGCCGATGTCAAAAGCACGCGTAAAATCTTCATTGGTGGTCCACTGCTCGAACTGGTAGACGGCCAGCTTGTCGAAACTGGTCGGCGAGGTGGGTCCCAGCGAAGGATTGCTGGTCAGGTTGCTGTACTGGCGCGCGCGGTTCTTGCCGTAGCCCGTGCTCAGGTCCCAGTTCCAGCCGGCCGTCTTGCCGCGCGCACCGGCGTTCAGTTGGTAGTCGTAGGCGCTCATGTTGTTTTGCGCAAAATACCCGTCCGGGAATAGCTGGCCCAAGGTCGCCAGGCCATTGGCGCGCCGGAAGTTATTGCCGGCGATGGTATTGCGCGTGCCGGCCGTGCCGAACGCATAGAAGGTGGTACCGGTCGATCCATACGGCAGTTCGGCGTTGAAGGCGACGTTATAGGCTTCGATGCCGGGGTCGCCATTGCGCGCCCCTTCGCGGTCCCAGGTGGCGTTTTTCGGATTGCTGGCCGGTGAATAGTTGACCAGGTTGGTCGACTTGAAGTTGTTCCACGACTGGCCGCGCTGGCGCGCATTGGCGGCGATATGGACAAAACCGTCCTGGCCCAGCTTGAAGCCGGCGTCGGCTTCGAGCTTGTAGTTGTTGCGGTCGCCCTGCCCTTCCTTCAGGCGCCCGGCGGTGGCGCCCAGGGAACCGCCATGGTCGCCCGTTTTCAAAATCACATTGACCACGCCGGCCACCGCGTCCGAGCCGTATTGCGCGGCGGCGCTGTCCTTGAGCACCTCGATATGGTCGATGGCCGACAGCGGAATGGTATCGAGGTCGATCGGATTGACGCCGCTGGTGTCGCCGCCGCCATTGGTCAGCAGCGCTGCATTGTGGCGCCGCTTGCCATTGACCAGCACCAGCGTATAGGCCGGGCCCATGCCGCGGTTGCTGACCGGGCGCACCACCGAATTGACGCCGGCCTGGTTGGTGCCGAAGTTAAACGACGGCAGCAAGCGCGCCAGCGCCTCACTCAGTTCGGCGCGGCCCGTGTGCAGCAACTGCTCGCCATTGATCACGTCAATCGGCGCCGGACTGTCGGCCACGGTGCGCTGTGCGCCGCGCACGCCGGTGGTCACCACCACGTCCTGCACCTGGCCGATGCTGTTCTGCGCATGCGCCATGGAAGTGACCACGCCGCAGGCCAACAGCGCCAGGTGCAGGGGTTTGAAACGAAGCGGCTGGTAAATGTGAAGCATGGGGGTTCCCTTGTTTGTTTATTATGTATTGATGCAGCCAGAATCCGGGGTCAGACCCGCCGGGTCAGACCCCAGCATTTATTTGGGTTATGTTAGATACTTTGCAAAACTGCGATCCCACAGCGGCGCCATGTCGATGCGTTTGGCCAGCAGGCCCGCCTGCGCAAAAGAATCGGCCACCTGCTGCTGCGAGGCGATGGCGGCGTCGTCGACAGCCACCAGCTTGTAGGGCTGGCTGCGCTGTTTGACCTGGTTCAGGAACAGCTGCGGCGGCACGCCGGCGATGCGCCCGCTTTTGGCGGCCCATTGCTCGGGGTGGTCGTTAATCCATTGATAGACCCTGGCGATGCGCTGCAGGTAGTCGCCGATGGCCGCGTGCTTGAGCGGATCAGCAATCGCTTTTGTCGATGCGCTGATTACGTAATTGCCCGACAGGACGCCATCGGCCGTGCGCAGCACGCGCGCGCCCTGGTTCTTCGCCAGTTCCACCACCAGGCCGAAGATCACCCAGGCGTCGAGCTGGCCGCTCTGGAATGCCGCGAAGCCGTCCTGCGGCGCCAGCGCCACCGGCTCGATATCCTTGAAGCTCAAGCCCTTTTCCTTGAGCAGCTGCAGCAAAAAATAATGCGAGGTGGTCGAACGCGCATAGCCGATGCGCTTGCCCTTGAATTGCGAGGCGTCGGTGATGGCCGAATTTTTCGGCACCAGCACCACCTGGTTGTTGACGTCGCCGCGCAGCACGGCAATCACCTTCATCGGCGCGCCGGAAGCGGCCGCAAAGATGGGCGGGATTTCGCTCATGCCGCCACAGTCGAGCGAACCGGCAGCCAGCGCTTCGACGATCAGGTTACCGGCGGCAAATTCGGCCAGCGCGCTCTTGTACGGCGTTTTCTCCACCCCCGCCTCGGTAAAGTAATAGCTGTCGCCGCCTTTATAAGTACCGATGCGCAGCACGGTGCCGGCCAGCTGGGGCGCGGCCCAGCTGGACCCCCAGGCACCCATGCCACCGGCCAGCAGCGCCAGGCTTGATGTTTTCAGAAAGCGGCGGCGCGTTTGTGTTGTGCTGTCCATGGTGGATCCTTATTTTGCGGCTTCGGAAACGAGGGCGATGCGGGCGTAGCCGGCATCGTTCAAGACGCCCATGGTGCCCACCACCTTGCCGTAGGAAAGCGCCTGGTCTGCGCGTAAATGAATGCGCCGCTCATGGTCGCCCTTCGACTCCTGCTGCACCAGCGCCAGCAGGTCGGCAGGGCCGGCCTTGGCCGCGTTTTCATTGACATACACGGTGCCGGCCGTGTCGATGCTGATGACAATCGGCGGCTTCGGCTCTTCCAGGGGCTTGGTATTGGCGGTCGGCAGGTCGACTTTCACGCCGGTGGCCATCATCGGCGCGGCTACCATGAAGACGATCAGCAGCACCAGCATCACGTCCACCAGCGGCGTGACGTTGATGTCGCTGACCGGGCCGATCTTGTGCGTGGCACCGCTACTTAATCTGGCGCCCATCTCAGGCTCCCTGCGGCGACAGATTGGCTACCGCATGCGCGCGGTCCGGTTTGGCCGGCGCCGCGTCCACGCTGTCGATCTGCGTCTCGCCTGCTTCGAGCTGGCGCGACAGCTGCACTTCCACCAGCCCGGTAAGCGTGGCCAGGCGGCCCGTATAGCTGTTCAGGTCACCGGCCACGCGGTTGTAGGCGACCACCGCAGGGATCGCAGCCACCAGGCCGAGAGCCGTGGCGAACAGCGCTTCGGCAATGCCGGGGGCGACCACGGCCAGGCTGGTGCTGTTGCTGGCGGCGATGCCCTGGAAGGCATTCATGATGCCCCACACGGTGCCGAACAGGCCCACAAACGGCGCCACCGAACCGACGGTGGCCAGCACCGACAAGCCCTTTTGCAGCTGCTCGGCTTCAACACTGCTGGCGATCTGGCCGACCCGGTTGATGCGCTCCTTCAGGCTGTCGCGCCCTGAAGCGTCGGCATGCAGGTGCAGGCGGTGGCTGTGCTGCCACTCACCGGCAATCGCCTGATAAATACGGGCGAACGGATCATGTGCTTGTTCGCGCAGTTGCTGCGCCAGGCGGTGCAGGCTGGGCTGGCCGGCCAGCGCGGCGGTAAAAGCGCTGGCGCTGCGCTGCAGGCGCTTGAAGCGCAGCAGTTTGTCGATGATCACGCCCCAGCTGACCAGGGAAGCGACGATCAGCAGCACGATGATGGCCTTGACGATAATGTCGGCCTGCTGGAACAGCTCCAGCGGCGACAAATGGGCGGAAATGGTGGTCGGGTTCATGTAATTCTCCAGAGGTTCAGTTCAATTCAATTTGAAAACGATATTGCCGGCCAGCAGATAGGTGCTGCCGCCCAGGTCCGGCAGTTTGGGAAACGGCGCGGCCCGTTCGATCGCCTGTTTCGCCGCCTCGTCCAGCGCTTCCACGCCGGATGGCTGGATCTCGACCTTCAGCAGCGCCCCTTGCGGGTCCAGCGTCAGCACATAGCCCACCCTGCCCTGCTGGCGGCGCTGCTTCGCCGCCAGCGGATAGTCGGTATTGCGGTTGATGCGGGCATACACCTGGTTCACGTAGTCGGTGGGGATGCCTTCCGTGCTGACTACTTTCGACGCCGGCGGCGCCGGTTTGGCCGTCGCTACCGGTGCCGGTGCAGGGACCGCCGGCGTCACCGGGCCGATCGGCGTGGCGGGCGCCGGTGTCGCCGGCGCGCCATACGTTTCCGCGCTGGCGGCTGGCGCTTCCACCGTTTTTGGCTGCGGCACACTGGCTGCTACCGGCCTTGGCGGCGCCAGCGACACCGGTTTTGCCTGCGGTTCGGTCGGTTTCGGCGGCGGTGGCGGTGGCGTGATCGCTTTCGGCGGCGCCACGCGGATCAGTTCCACCACCGTCGCCACGGCTTTTGGCGCGGGGTGCGAACCGGCCAGGTTCCAGGCCAGCAGCGCCACGCCGCCATGCAGCAGGCCTGAAATCAGCACGCCACGGTAGCGGCGCCAGGCCGGCGTGCCCGATTGCGGCGGTGGCAGGCTGGCCACGCTCAGCACTGGCGTCGCTGCGACTGGCTCGCGCACGGGTGGTGCAAAGGTCAAGGTAGCGCTGTTCATGAAGATCTCCTCAATCAGTCGAACAAATCAGGCTCTTCGCGCGTAATCACGTCCCACAGCGGCTGGAAGCTGAACCAGCCACCCGCGTCGGTGCCGATCTGGCCGGCCGTATGGCGCGCCACCGCATGCGGTATCGGCCTGGTGGGGCCGGCCGCTTCCGACAGCAGCTGCGCCTGGGCCGCGTTTTCAAACGCGATATAGCGCCATACGGCCGATTCCACCGAGGCACCCACCGTCAAGAGGCCGTGGTTTTGCAGGATCACGGCCTTGCGCGGCCCCAGCGTTTCGGCGATGCGTTCGCCTTCGCTGGTGTCCAGCACCACGCCGCTGAAGTCCTGGAAAATCGCGTGGTCTTCGTAGAACATGCAGGAGTCCTGGGTCAGCGGATCGAGCAGCCGGCCCTGGGCGGCAAACGCCTTGCCGTACAAGCCGTGCGAATGGGCGGCGGCGATCACGTCGGGGCGCGCCTTGTGCAGTTCAGAGTGGATCGCAAAGGCGGCGCGGTTCAGCAGGCCATCGCCTTCGACCACCTTGCCGTCGTGGCTGACCAGGATCAGGTCGGACACACGGATATGACCGAAATACACACCGGCCGGATTGACCCAGAAATGATCGGGAAACTCCGGGTCGCGCGCCGTGATATGGCCGGCCCCGCCCATGTCGTAGCCATAGCGGGCGAACAGGCGGAACGACACTGCCAGGCGCTCCTTGCGGTGCTGGCGCTGGGCGGCCAGGGTCGGTGGCGGCGGCGGTTCGGCAAAGATGATATTGCCGTTGGCGTCGCGCGGCGCGCCGTAGATGGCGGGCCGTGGCGCGGGCGCATCCACGGCGCGCAGGTGCGGGCGCGACAGGGGCGCGGAATACAGGGGGGCAGTGCTGCTCATGGTCAGTCCTTGTGTATGGTTTCAATAGCCGCGCGCGGTGTCGACCACGTCGCTCAAAGGCGTGCCAGCGCGGAAATGGCGCAGGTTGTGCAAAAATTTGTCGATCAGGGCCGGCACGATGGCGTCGGTGCTGGGCGAGATATGTGGCGACAGTCGCACTTTCGGGTGCGTGTAAAAGGCGTGCCCTGGCGGCAGCGGTTCCGGCTCCGTCACGTCCAGGGTCGCCAGCGCCAGCTGCCCGGCGTCGAGCGCCGCGTGCAGCGCTTCGTGATCAATCAGGTTGCCACGCGCGATATTGATCAGGTGCAGGCCGGGCCTGGCATGCGCCAGCGCGGCCGCATCAATCACATGATGGGTGGCGGGAGTGGAGGGCGCGGCCAGCACCAGATGGTCGGAGCGGGCCAGCAAGGTGGCCAGTTCGGCCACCCTTTCCACGCCGTCCACCTCGAACGGCGAATCCGAGCGGCGCAGGGCGATCACCTTGATGCCCAGCGCCAGCGCGCGCTGCGCCACCGCCTGGCCGATGGAACCGAAACCGTACAGGCCCAGGGTCGAGCCCTTGACCAGGCCCAGCGACAATCTGCGCCAGTCGCCGGCGTCGCCCAGCCAGATCTCCGGGATGCGCTTGGTGGCGGAAAAAATCGCCGCCAGCACGTATTCCGCAATCGCCTCCGAGGCCGTGCCGCGCGCCGACGTCACCACCGGCCCCTGGAACAGCCAGGATGGGTAGTAATCGATGCCGACCGAGGCCAGTTGCACCCAGCGCACGCGCGAGGGCCACAACTGCGGCGCCGGCGCCGTCAACAGGCTCTGGCCTTTCGGTGCAGGCAGCACGAACAGGATGTCGGCCTCGGGCAGCGCGGTCAAGGGACCGGGCGCCAGGTCCAGCACCGGCAAGCCGGCTTGTGCGGCCAGCAGCGCATTGACCCTGGGGTCGAACTGGCTGGCAATGGTCAATGCGGTCATGTCAGTCTCCGAATCAGGCGGCCAGGCGGGTGGCGGCTTGCGCTTCGCGCTCGGCGATTGCCGCGCGCACCAGCGGGATCAGCTCGCGGCCGTATTGCAGCGCGTCCTGGATCGGATCGAAGCCACGGATCAAAAAGGTGGTCACGCCCAGTTCCCAGTACTTGAGCAGCGCATCGCGCACCTGTTCCGGCGTGCCGACCAGGCCAGTGGAATTGCCGGCCGCCTTGGTCAGCGCGGCGATGCCTGTCCACAGACGCTCGTCGACCACCTTGCCGTTGGCGGCCGTGGCCAGGAGGCGCTGCGAACCCACATTGACGGGCTGCTGCGGGCGGCCGCTGAAATGCGGGTTATGCTGTACCTTGGCGGTGGCTTTTGCCAGGATGGCGTCGGCCTTGGCCCAGGCCTGTTCCTCGGTTTCGGCCAGCACCGGGCGCAGCGACAGGCTGAAACGGATCTTGTCGGCGCGGCCGTATCTGGCGGCTGCCGCACGCACCTTGCTGATGATTTCCTCGACCTGCGCCAGCGATTCGCCCCACAGCGCATACACATCCGCATGCTTGCCGGCCACGTCGATCGCCGCTTCGGACGAGCCGCCAAAATAGATCGGCAGGTGATTGCCCGCCACCGGGCGCACGCCGGCGTTCTGGCCCTTCACTTTATAGATGGCGCCGTCGTGGTCGAACGGGCCGCTGCTGCTCCAGGTCTGCTTGACGACATCGAGGAATTCATCGCTGCGCGCATAGCGCTGGTCGTGGTCGAGAAAATCGCCATCGCGCTGCTGCTCGGTGTCGTCGCCGCCGCTGATGATGTGCACGGCCAGGCGGCCATCGCTGAACTGGTCCAGGGTGGCCAGCTGGCGCGCGGCCAGCGTCGGCGACACGAAACCGGGGCGGTGCGCCAGCAGGATGCCGAGTTTTTCCGTTTGCGAGGCGATATACGAGGCGACCTGGAAGCCGTCGACCGAGCCGCTGCCATGGGCCACCAGCACACGGTCAAACCCCGCGTATTCGTGGGCGCGGGCGACGGCGCCCAAAAACGCCTTGTTGACGACCGGCCCCGTGCCCAGCACGGTTTCGGACACTTCCTGGGTGGCGCTAAAGCCGATGAATTCGATGCTCATTTTGCTTCCTTTGTGGTCGTGGTGACGGGTTGAATGGACGAGGAAAACGCGGCGCGGCCGCTGTTGATCAGAATGGTGTCGTTCTGCGGCGTGTGGATGCGGCTGCACAGCACGTCGCGGTAATGGCGCTGCAAGGGGTTGGCATTCGACAGCCCCGGATTGCCGCTCAATTCGATGGCTTTTTCCACCACCTGTATCGCCTGGTTGGTGACCAGGTATTTGATGCGGAAGCTGTCCGCCGGCGCGATGCGCCCGGCTGCCGCGGACGCGATCAGGGTGGCGTTGGAAAACAGCCAGGTGTCGATCAGGCCCAGCGCTTCCTGGAAGCGCGGCAAGCTCGATAGCGGTGCACCGAGGTTGGCCGGCACCCTCTCCTGCAGCCAGTGCGCCAGCCAGTCGCGCGCCGCACGCGCCACGGCGTCGTAGATGGAAGACAACAGCACCGACATCCAGGTCAGCAGCTCGGCGTCGAGTTCCGGCGCGGTGCCTGCCGGCGCCACGTCCACCGCATGGTCCAGCGGCACCAGCACGTCGTCGAAAATCACGTCGTGGCTGCCGGTAGCGCGCATGCCCAGGTGATCCCAGGTCTCGACGATGGTGATGCCGGGTGTGTCCTTGTGCACCAGCCAGCTGCCCACCAGTGGCGTTTCGTCGTCGCTGCGCGCCCACACCGCCAGCCAGGTCAGGCGTGGCACGCCGGTCGAATACACCTTGCGCCCGCTGATGCGCCAGCCTTCAGGCGTGCGGCGCGCCGTGGTGGCGGGCAGGCCGCCACGGGCCGGCGTGCCGAGATCCGGCTCCACGCGCAGCGCATTGATCAGGGCGCCCTCTTCCACCGCGTCGCGCGCCACCCGTTCCAGCAGATGGCGCGGCCAGCGCGTGGCGTGCTTGCTTGATGCGTGATGCAGGTATTGCATCGTCAGCACCAGCGCCGTCGACGGCTCGCCGCGCGCCACGGCCGCCACCACTCTTGCCGTCTGTTCTAGGTTGGCGCCCAGGCCACCGAAGGAACGCGGCACGGTCAGCGCCAGCAAGCCCAGTTCGTGCAGGCGCTCGAAGTTCTCGTGCGGAAAACTGGCCTCGCGGTCGTGGCGCGCGGCGCCGGCGGCAAATCGGGCCGTCAGCTCGGCCAGCAAGGAGGCAAATTGCGGGCTGTCCAGCTGATGCTGGTAGCGGGTTGAGGAAGTCCGCAGGTGCAGGATGGATGAGGACATGATTACACCGAAAAATTACTGAAGTTGAAAGGACTGGCCAAAGGCGCTGCGACTGCGACTTCGACCGCCGGCGCCGGCAGCGTATCGAGTTCCACCCCCAGCAAGGCGAGCAACTGGGCACGCACCTGCTGGAACTGCGGCTGCTGCGCACTGCGCGGCCGTGGCTGGGTGATGGCGATATCGGCGGCGATGCGGCCCTGGTCCAGCACCAGCACGCGGTCGGCCAGCAGCACGGCTTCATCGACGTCGTGGGTAACGAGCAGCACCGACGGCTTGTGCTGGCGCCACAGGTCCAGGATCAGCTGGTGCATGCGGATGCGGGTCAGGGCGTCAAGCGCGGCAAACGGCTCGTCGAGCAGCAGCAGTTGTGGTTCGCGTACCAGGGCGCGCGCCAGCGCCACGCGTTGCGCTTCGCCGCCCGACAAGGTGGCTGGCCAGGCATTTTCGCGGTGCGCCAGCCCCACTTCCTGCAAGGCCTGCCTGGCGCGTTCACGCGGCCCGGCGATATCGAGGCCCAGGGTGACATTGCGCCAGGCGCGCTTCCACGGCATCAGGCGCGGCTCCTGGAAGACGGCGGCGCGCGCCGACGGCACCTCCAGCGTGCCGGAGCTGATCACATCGAGCCCTGCCAGGGCACGCAGCAAGGTGGTCTTGCCCGAACCGCTGCGGCCCAGCAGCGCGACAAACTCACCAGGGCGAATATCGAGGTCGAGCTGGTCGAGGATGACGTTGGCGCCAAAGCGCTTGCTGACCTGGCGCGCCCGCACGGCGGCGCTGGTGGTCTGCACCTCATGTGCAGCGCGCGGCACGGCGGCGGTGGCGCGGGGACGGTCCAGTTCCAGAGTTGTCATGATCAATCCTTGATAAAAGTCGGGCGCCAGGCCAGCGCATGGTGTTCGATGGCGCGCACCAGGAAATCGGTGGCCAGGCCCAGGAAGCTGTAGACCAGCAGGCAGACGACGATGATGTCGGTACGCATGAAGTCGCGGGCGTTATTGATCAGGTAGCCCAGGCCGGCCGTGGCGTTGATCTGCTCGACGGCCACCAGGGACAGCCAGCTGACGCCCAGCGAATAGCGCAGGCCGACCAGGAACGAGGGCAAGGCACCGGGCAAAATCACATGGATGATCAGCTGTGGGTAGGACAGGCCAAACAGCCGCGCCGCTTCGACCAGTTTCGAATCGATGCCGCGGATGCCGCTGTACAGCGTCAGATACATCGGGAAGGTGGTGGCAAACGCGATCAGCGCGATCTTGGTGAATTCGCCGATGCCGAACCACAGAATGAACAGTGGCACCAGGCCCAGGAACGGCAAGGTGCGCGCCATCTGCATCGGCGAATCGACCGCCACTTCGCCGCGCCGCGACAGGCCGGCGACCAGCGCCAGCGCAGTGCCCAGCGACAGCGACACGGCCAGGCCGATCAGCACGCGGCGCAATGACACCAGCACATTGCTGCCGATTTCGCCGGAGACAATCAGCTCGCCCATGGTGGCCAGGATTTGCGACGGCGCCGCCAGCACGCGCTCGGGCAGCACGCCGGTACGCGCGGCGATTTCCCACACGGAGAGCAAAATCAGCGGGCTGATGGCGCGTTCAAGGACAGCGGAAAAGAAAGGACGCTTGCGGCTGGCCGGAATGGGCTCTTGTTGCGGGAGACTGCTGGCGGAGGTAGAAACTGACATCTGGCTTCCCTGTTCTGAAGTGGACTCTGGCGTGATCCAGGGCCGACAAATTCAGTATAGGGAGCAAATGATTATGACGAAACTAATTGTTTATTCTATTGATATATGATTTTTAAGAATAATGTGGCAGCAGGATATTCATCGACGGCTCAAAGGAAGGCCGGGGTCAGACGGGGACGCCGAGTCCCGACGGGTCTGACTCCAGATTTCCGCTGCAAGCCTGAGATCATGCCAACTGCCTGCTATATTTACACCGCGCGTACCCTCTTCTCCACCGCCCCCGCAAACGCCCGCTCCACCTCCTGCCCCACGAAGTCGATCGCATGCTGCACGGGACCGGGCAACTGCGCCTGGATCAGCCAGATATCGAGCTGCGGCTTGAAGTCACTGACGTTGATGATGTCGAGCTGCGCCAAGTGGCGGCTGCGCTCGAGGATCGGCAGCGGCATCAGGCCGAGACCGGCGCCGTTGGCCACCAGGCCCAGTTGCAGATCGGTGCCGAAGGTCTCCAGGTTCAGCTTGAACGACAGGCCTTGCTGGGCCAGGGTGCGCGCCAGGCCGGCGCGGAAACCGCAGCCGTCCGGGTTCAGCACCCAGCCCACGTCGTACAGCTCGCGCAGCTTGTAGCTGCGGCGCGGCATGCTGCCTTTTTTGGCCACCACCACCAGTTCCAGCCGGCCCAGCGCGCGCCCCACCAGCCCTTCGGGCAGCACCTTGGTGGCCGGGAACAGGGCCACGGCCGCGTCGATCTCGGCATTGGCCACCCGTTCGAGCAACTGCGCGCCCCAGCCCGACGCCACTTCCGTGTGCAGGCCGGGAAACGCGGCGTTCAGGCGCTGCAGGGTATCGAGCAGCACCATGTCGCCCACGGTCTGGATCACGCCGATGCGAAACACGCCGGTCGGCGCCTGGTCGTTCTGCACCAGGTCGCGCAAGCGGTCCACTTCCAGCAGCACCTTGCTGCACTGCTCGAAGACCCGCTTGCCGGTGGCGTTCGGGCGTGGCGGCTTGACGCTGCGGTCGAGCAGCTCCACGCCCAGGTCCTGCTCGAAATTTTGCACCCGCCGCGTGATCGCCGACTGCGTCAGCCGCAGGGCCTCGGCTGCCGCGCTGACGGACTGGTTGCGCACGACGGCGACAAAGGCGCTGATGTCATCTATCTTCATGGGCATGCTGTTCCGGTAAAAGCGCAAAATGCCATCTTAACGCGCGCGGCAAGGCGCCGGCTAGAACGCATATGAAGCGCGTACATAATAGTAGCCTCCGTTGAAGCCCGTCTGCGAGGCGGCCGTGTCGTATTGATAAACGCCCAGGTAGCGGCTGGCGGCCGGCACCTTGCTCGGATAGACATCGAACAGATTGTTGGCGCCCAGGGCCAGTTGCAGCTGCTTGCTGACGGCGTAGCGCACTTCGAGGTCGGTCAGGGTGCGCGGCGCATTTTCGATATGGTTGAACACCGACGTCGAATAGATGTTCGGACCCGAATAAAAGGTCGCTTCGGTGGCCGTCTTGCCATAGCGCGTGGCGTGCAGGCTCACGCCCCACGGCCCCTGGCTCCACACGCCACCGACAATCACCTTGTTTTTCGGCGTCGAGGTGGTCAGATAGCCGGCCTGCTGGGCGTTCAACAGCGGCCTGCCGTTGGTATCGGTGGCGGTGCGCAGGATGGAACTGGTATTGACGTTGGCGCCCAGGTCCCAGTCGATGCGCCCTGCCCCCAGATTGGTGGTGTAGGTGGCCACCACGTCAACGCCCTGGGTGCGCGTGTCGACGCCATTGGCAAAGTAGCTGGCGCTGACCGAGGACAGGCCCGTGGGCAGGCTGATGCCGGCGGCAGTCAAGGCATTGATGGCGGTCGTCCCCGTGTAGGTACCACCCTGGATGATGCGGTCGCGGATCTCGATGCGGTAAGCGTCGACCGTCAGGTTGAACTTGTCCCACGGCTGCGCCACCAGGCCCAGGTTGAAGCTGCGCGATTTTTCCGGTTTCAGGGCGCTGGCGCCCAGGCTGCGCGCGGCCACCGAACTGACGGCCAGCTGGCCGCCGGCGGTGGTCGGCGAGACCGCCAGGCTGGTGTAGTTGGCCTGCGCCAGCGACGGTGCCCGAAAACCCGTGCTGAGCGTGCCGCGCAAGGCATAGCGTGCGCTGGCCTGGTAGCGCGCCGACAGCTTGGCGTTGGTGGTGTTGCCGGCGTCGCTGTAGCGTTCATGGCGCGCCGCCAGCTCGGCTTCCCACTGAGGACCGAGCTTGGTCGACAGGTCGGCATAGGCAGCGGAGATGTTGCGATCGTGCTTGCCCGCGCTGATGGCCGACAGGCCAGGCAGGGCTTGCGCGCCGCTGCCATACGACGACGCCGCGTCGCCGGCGCCCACGTCATAGGTCTCGCGCCGGTACTCGGTACCCAGCGCCACCGACAAGGGTGCCGGCAGGCCAACGTCGAAAGGGCGCGCCACATCGAGGTTCACGCCCCACTGGGTGTTCTTGTAGCTGGCCAGGTGGAAGCTGGTCGGGGTGGCGCCGGTAGCCGCATACAGGTCGGTATTGGCCGAGTCGCGCATGCCGATCTTGACGTTGTCGACGCCATAGGTGCCGCTCAGGTCCCAGCGCCAGCCGGCCAGCTGCTCGCCACGCACGCCGGCCGTCAGCGAGCCATCCTGCTCATTGCTGGTCTCGACCGGGCTGAAACCGTTCGGATACAGCTGCGGCAAGCGGCTGGGCAGCCGGTAGTTCTGCACGCTTTCGCCGTCCCGGTGCGCCACGCTGCCGAATGCATACAGTTCGGTGGTGGTGCCGAGCGCCAGGCCGGCATTGAAGCCGAACGCCTCGCGCCGGCTTTGCGGGTCGCCCAGGGTACGGTTGACCAGGGTGCCGGTGCGTTCGTCCGGGGCGCTGCGCACGCTGTGGTCATGGCGCTTGGTTTCAGCGCTCAGGTGCACGAAACCGTCTTCCCCGAGCGGCAGGCCGATATCGGCCGAGCTGCCCAAGTTAAAACCGTCGCCTTTGTAATACTGGCCGCTGTTGACAATCACATTGCCGCCCTGCGCCGACGATTTCAGGATCACGTTGATCACGCCGGCAATCGCGTCCGAGCCATACTGCGCGGCCGCACCGTCGCGCAGCACCTCGATATGGTCGACCGCGCTCACCGGAATCAGGTCCAGATCGACCGGCGTTGCGCCCTGCTGCGCGCCCGGGTCCGCCGAGATATTGGCCGAGGTGTGGCGGCGCTTGCCGTTGATCAAGAGCAGCACATGGTTGGGGCTCAGGCCGCGCAAGGTCAGCGCGCTGGTGAGATTGGCCGCATCACCCGCTTGCGCCAGGCGGTTTACGGATGGCAGCAGCTTGACCAGCGCATCGCGCAAGTCGGTCTGGCCGGTGCGCTGCAAGTCCTTGGCGCTGATGACGTCGATGGGACTGAGGCTCTCGTCGGCCGAGCGGCGCGTGTCGCGCGTGCCGGTGACGACTACCACGCCGCCTTCGGCACCGACTAGCGCGGGGGCAGCATTGGCGTCCAAAGCATCAAAGGCAAATGCGGTGTTGGCGGCAAACGCCAGGAAGACGGCCAGCGGCAAGGTACGAGGTTTGAATATATGGAGAGCGTTGTTCATGGTTGTCGTCTTTTCGCTCAGTTGGCACGGGCGGCCTTGGCCGCCACCAGGTCGATTTCGACCAGCGCGCCCGGCAGCGGCAAGGCAACCACCTGCAGTGCCGTGCGGGCCGGCTTGGCTGGCTGCTGCGCGGTGCCGAAAAACTGGCCATAGGCGGCGTTCAAGCCATTGAAATCGAGCTTGCCGTCGAGCTTCGGGTCACCCACCAGGAACACGCGCAGCTGCACCACGTCGGCAAAGCCCAGGCCTTCGGCGGCCAATGCCGCTTGCAGCTTGCGCAAGACGGACAGGGTTTGTGTCTGCGTGTCGCCAAACGACTCGAACGAGCCTTTCGGCGCGGCGGCATTGGCCACCTCCGGCAGCACGCCGCTGAAATACACGGTGCTGGCAGTGGCCGGCACCGTGACGGCGACCGAGATTGGAAAGTTCGAATTGGGAATCGGCGTGCGCTTGATGTCCTGCGCGCTGGCGGCGCCTGCGGCAAGTGTCAAAACGGCGGCGATCAAGGTGGTGGCGGTTTTTTTCATGCTGGTCTCTCAGTGGGAAGAAGTTGAATTGGCAACGCGGACGGCGATCGCCGCCACGGCGTGGTGGGCGGACAAGGCGGCGCCCTCTTGCCAGGCGCCGATCTGGCTCAGGTATTCGCCGGCGAAATGCACACGGCCATCGGGCTGGTTCAGCAGCACATAGGCCGGTTCGGCCGGCGTGGCCCAGTGCACCCAGGAGCCCAGGCTGTACGGCACCTTGTGCCAGGCCACGCTGACGGGGCGCTGCAACGACGCGCCGCGCCCCGGATGGACGCGGTCGATCACCTGGCGCGAGGAGGCGAACTGCGCCGCCAGCGGCTGGGCCGTGAAATCGTGCGCCGCCTGGCCGATGTTGTAGCAGCCGACCAGGGTGCCGGTTGGCTGGTGGAAGCCGCCGCTCGGATACCAGATCAAGGACGTCACATGCTTGACCACCGAGATGCCGCCGTAGATATGGCTGTCGGTCTCCCAGAAACGCGGCGATTGCCAGGCGATCTTGCTGGCCGTGTCGTACTCGACCGAGGCGATCGCCTGCTGTACCTTCGGTGAAAAATTCGACGGCACCTTCGCCAGTACCGGCAGCGGAAAGGTGGTGATCGCATAGTCGGCGCGCAGGGTCTCGACCTTGCCGCTGGCGCGGTTGCGCACAGTGACCTGCACGCCATCGTCCTGATTATGAATGCGCGTGACCTCGGTATTGAGGCGCAGTTCTTTCTGCAAGCGCTGCTGGAAAGCGGCCGGAATGCGGTCCATGCCGCCCACCGGCTGCAGCATGGTCGGTTGGAAGATCAGCAGTTCATCGAAAATCAGCGAGGTCCACAGGTCCGGGTCCAGCAGTTCGTCGAGCGACAACGGGTCGGGCCGCGTGCCCACCTGCTCGGCCGCGCCGGGAAACACGGTATAGCCCGAACGCTCGCTGCCCTTGAAGGCAAAGTCCGGCGCCAGGTCGCCATAGACTTTCAAAAATTCCAGCAGGCGCTGGCGGTCTGCCGCGCTCAGTTCGCGGTCCAGCGCACCAGCATCGGCCGCCTTGGCCAGCAATTCGGAGATGCGTCCGCGCGCATCGTTGACGGCGCGCCGCAACTGAATCGCCGGCTTGTTTTTCGCGGCGTCAGGCAAAAAATAGGCGCTGCGGCTGGTATTGACTTCCGCTTCCAGCGCCACGCCGAACTCGCGGCAGTAGCCAAGGATGGTCTGATGGTGGCTGGGCAGGCGCGCCGGCCCCGCGTTGAAATACTGGCCCCGGTCGAAGCGGGCCGTCTGGCTGGAGCCGTCCGTGTAATCGATGCGCGTGCCGTCGCGGATAGTCCAGTTGCGGCCTCCCACGCGCTCGCGCGCTTCGACGATCTGCACCTGGTAGCCGGCCTTGCGCAGCTCCCAGGCCGACACCAGCCCGGCGATGCCGGCGCCCAGCACCAGCACGCGCAAGCCCTTGCCGGAACCGGGCGCCGGCAGCACGGGCGCGGCGGCTGCCGCCGTCAGGCCCACTGCCCCCAGGCCCAGGGTAGTCATGGCCGCATGGGCAGCCGTATAGCCGCTGGTGGCGGCCAGTTGCATCAAAAAATGACGACGCGTCACACTCATTATCACTCCGCACAAGGATGGTTGAACTTCGGTCAACCCATCTTATGGCGGCAATGATTATGTTCAAACTAATTGTTTTCTATAACTAAGTATGAAATTTAATCATGATTTTTCAACCTGGGATATGCGCCCAGCAGCCCTTCGCGCCGCATGGCGCGCACGGCTTGGTCAAACCGCGCCACCAGCTGCGGCGTGGCGACACCCTTGTTGAACATGACATGGCTGTGCGTGGTCTCGATCGGCGGGCCGCTGATTTTCACGCGCCGCGTCGCCTGCAGTTGCCTGAGGATTTCCACGCCGACGGCGCGGCTGCACACCACCGCGTCCATGCGGCCTGCCAGCAGTTTCCTGAAGTTCGCTTCGTGGCTGCCGGTGAGTTCCAGCTTCTTGAACGTGCCCTGGCGGGCGGCGGCGTCGAAAATGGCGCCGTAGGAGGTGCCGCCCACCACGCCGATGGACGACATGGACAGCGCATTGAGGTCGCCGCGAAAGGCCAGCGTGGAGTCGCTGGCAACGAAAATCACATAGTCCTGGAACAGCACCGGCTCGCTGGAAAACAGGTATTTCGCTTCGCGCTCGGGGGTTTTCTTGACGGTAAACATGGCGGCCGCGTCGCCCGTTTCCACTTGCAGCAAAGCGCGCGCCAGCGGCAGCAGTTCGATGCTGGCGCTCTGGCCCATGCGCCGGAACGCCTCGCTCACCAGCTCGACCATCGGGCCGGCCGGCTTGCCGCGTTCGTCAAGCGCCATGAAAGGAGGATAAGGAAAACCCACCACGCGCAGCGGCGCGGTATCCGCTGGCTGGGCCCAGGCCTGCGCACAACACAGGCACATGCTCAGCAAGATCACACGCACAAACAACCTGGCAGCCATGGGCCCCCCCCGGTCAGCGGCAAGCGATTACTCTTCCAGCCCGCCTCCCAGCGCCTTGTACAGGGCGACGGCGGATTTGAACTGGTCACGCCGCAAGTCTAGCAAAGTTTGCTGTGAAGCATATGATTGCCGTTGCGCATCAAGCAGCTCCAGGCGGCTGTCCTGGCCAGCACCGTAGCGCAGTTGCGACAGTTGCCGCCGCTGTTCGGCGCTGGCCGCCACGCGCTGCTGCGCCGCGATCTGCTGCGCATAGGTCTGGCTGCCGGCCAGGCCATCGCGCACTTCGCGAAACGCGCCCTGTATCGCCTGCTCGTACTGCACCACCGCCACCTCGGTGCGGATCTGCGACAGGCGCAGCTCGGCGCGCAGCTGGCCGCCCTGGAACAGCGGCTGCGTGATCTGCGGCGCGAACGACCAGCTGCGCGCGCTTGAGCGAAACAGGTCACCCACTTCAGGGCTGGCCAGGCCCAGCTGCGCCGTCAGCGACAGGCGTGGAAAGAAGGCGGCGCGCGCGGCGCCGATTTCCGCATTCGCCGCCACCAGCGCCTGTTCCGCTTGCAGGATATCGGGCCGGCGCGCCAGCAGGTCGGACGGCAGGCCTGGCGGCAGCTGTGTCAGCACCGGCTGGGCGTCGAGCGCGCGCCCGGCTGGCAGATCGCCCGGCACAGGGCCGCCCAGCAGCAGTTCCAGATTGTTGCGCGCCAGCTGGCGTGCACGCTCACGCGCCTGCAAATCCGCTTCCGCCGTCGCCGCCTGCCCTTCGGCTTGCGCCACATCGAGACCACTGCCCTGCTGCGCCGCATGCAGGCGCTGAGTAATGCTCAGTGCCTGGCGCCAGTCGTGCAGGGTCGCTTGCGTCAGTGCCAGCTGCTCGATCGCCAGCCGCTCTTCCAGATAGGCGTCGGCAACAGCCGCCGTCAAGGCCAGTTGCGCGGCGCGCCGGCCCTGCTCGGTTGCCAGGTAGCGTGCAAAGGCGGCGTCGGACAACGAGCGCAGGCGGCCAAACAGGTCGATCTCGAAAGCGCTCATGGCCATGCCCGCCGTGAACTGGGTTTGCATCGTGTTTGTCACGCGCTGGCGCACGCCGCCGGCATTGGCACCGATGGCGGGATAGCGCGCGCCGTCCTGTATCTGGTATTGGGCGCGCACGGCGTCCACGTTCAGCGCCGCCACGCGCAGGTCGCGGTTGTTCAGCAACGCCAGTTCCACCAGCCGCTGCAAACGCTGGTCGAGCAGCATCTGGCGCCAGCCCAGATCGGCCGCATTACCCTGGCCGGCGACTGCATTGGCATCATATGCCGCCGGTACCGGCAGCGCCGGCCTGGCCAGTGGCGGCGTCAGGGAACAGGCCGACAAGGCGGCCGCCATCACGGCCATCGGTAAAACGAAACAGCTACGCATCATGATTCTCCTTGCACATGCGATTTGTTTTTGCGCCAGTGCTGCCCTAGCCTGTCGACCGCGCTCAGCACGACGACAAAAAATACCGGCACGAAGAATACGGCCAGCACGGTGGCGGTGATCATGCCGCCAAATACGCCCGTCCCGATCGCATGCTGGGTCTCGGCGCTGGCGCCGCTGGCCAGCATCAGGGGTACCACGCCCAGGGCGAACGCCAGCGAGGTCATCAAAATCGGGCGCAGGCGCAGGCGCGCCGCTTCCACGGTGGCTTCCACCAGGCCCTTGCCCTGCGCCTGCAACTGGCGCGCAAATTCCACGATCAGAATCGCGTTCTTGGCCGACAGGCCGATAATGGTGATCATCCCGACCTTGAAGAACACATCGTTCGGCATGCCGCGGATCGTCACGGCCAGCACCGCGCCCAGCAGGCCCAGCGGCACCACCAGCATCACCGACAGCGGGATGGCCCAGCTTTCATACAGGGCCGACAGCACCAGGAACACCACCAGCATCGACAGCGCCATCAGCATCGGCGCCTGCGAGGCCGACTCTTTCTCCTGCAGCGACTGTCCGGTCCAGGCCAGCGCAAAGCCCGGTGGCAGCTGCTTCACCAGCCGCTCCATTTCCAGCATGGCGTCGCCGCTCGATACGCCAGGCGCGGCGCTGCCCGAGATGCGCACCGCCGGGTAGCCCTGGAAGCGCACCAGTTGCAGCTGCGTTTCGCTCCACACCGGATGCACCAATTGACCCAGGGCCACCATGCCGCCGGCGCTGTTGCGGATGCGCAGGCCCAGTACGTCGTTCAGCTGCATGCGCGCCGGCGCGTCGGCCTGCACGATCACCTGCTGCATGCGGCCCGCGTTCGGAAAATCGTTGACGTAACTCGAGCCCATGGCCGCCGTCAGCATGTCGCTGACGGCGCCAAACGACACGCCCAACGCTTCGGCCTTGGCGCGGTCGATTTCCAGGCGCACGCTGGCGCCCGGCGGCAGGCCGTCCGGATAGACGCCGGCCACTTTGGTACTCTGCGCGGCCAGTCCCAGCAACTGGTTCTGCGCCGCCTGCAAGGCGGCAGTGCCCTGGTTGGCGCGGTCCTGCAGGCGCATGGAAAAGCCCGAGGAGTTGCCCAGTTCATCGATGGCGGGCGGCATCAGGCTCATGATCATGCCCTCGCGCGCGCTGGCCATGGCCATTTGCGCCTGCAGCACTTCTTCCTGCGCCGTGGCGCCGTCGCGCTCTTTCCAGTCTTTCAGCATGGTAAAGGCCAGCGCCGCATTCGGCCCCGCGCCCGAAAAGCTGAAACCCAGCACCGACTGGTTGTTTTCAATCCCGGGCCGGCCGGCCACATGGCGCTCGAACTGCTTTACGACATCGAGGGTGCGTTCCATGGTGGCGTCCGACGGCAGCTGCATCGACGTGATGAAGTAGCCCTGGTCTTCTTCCGGCAGAAAAGCCGACGGCAGGCGCAGGAAGGCAAACGCCAGTACCGCGACCACGCCGCCGTAGACCAGCATGGAGCGTCCCGCACGTTTCACCATCACCACCACGCCCTGTTCATAGCGCGCCGTCATGCGCTCGAACTGGCGGTCGAACCAGCGGAAAAAGCCCTTCTTTTCATGGTCGTGGGGGCCGATGGGTTTGAGCATGGTGGCGCACAGGGCGGGCGTCAGGCTCAACGCCAGGAAGGCCGAGAACAAAATCGACACCGCCATCGCCAGCGTGAACTGGCGGTAGATGGCGCCCACCGAGCCGCTGGCCAGCGCCATCGGAATGAACACGGCCGTCAGCACCAGCGTGATGCCGACCACCGCGCCGGTTATCTCGCGCATGGCTTTCGAGGTCGCCTCTTTCGGCGACAGGCCTTCGGTGGCCATCAGGCGCTCGACCGCTTCGACCACCACGATCGCGTCGTCGACGATAATGCCGATCGCCAGCACCATGCCGAACATGGTCAGCACATTGACGGAGTAACCGGCCAGCAGCATCACGGTAAACGTGCCGAGCAAGGCGATCGGCGCGACGATGGCCGGTATCAGGGTGTAACGTATCTTTTGCAGGAACAGATACATCACCAGGAACACCAGCACCATCGCCTCGATCAGCGTCATGACCACTTTTTCGATCGAGATTTTCACGAACGGCGCGGTGTCGAACGGCACCGAGTACTGCATCCCGGCCGGCATGGCCGGCGCCAGCTCGGCCATGCGCGCGCGAATCGCGCTGGCCGTCTGCACGGCATTGGCGCCCGGCGACAGGCTGACGGCGGCGCCCGAGGCGCCATGGCCATTTTCACGGATGCTGAAGTTGCTGCTTTGCGCGCCCAGTTCCACCCGCGCCACGTCGCCAATGGTCACTTTGGCGCCATCGCGGTTGGCGCGCAGCACGATGGCGGCGAACTCCTGCGGCGTTTGCAACTGGCCCTGCACGGTCAGAGGAATGGTCACGCGCTGGCCCTTGACGGCCGGCGCGTCGCCGAGACGGCCCGGCGCGATCTGCGCGTTCTGCTGTGTCACGGCGGCCGTGATGTCGCCCATGGCCAGGTTGTAGGAAACCAGCTTGGCCGGATCGACCCAGATGCGCATGGCGCGCTCGGTGCCGAACAGCTGCACCTTGCCCACGCCGGGGATGCGGCGCAGCTCTTCGGTCACATTGCGCGCCAGGTAGTCGCCCAGCGCCACTTCGTCGTAGCCACCTTTCGGGGCATTCAGGCTGACGATCATCAGGAAGCTCGACGAGGCCGACTCCACGCCCAGGCCATTCTGGCGCACCGCCTGCGGCAGGCGCGGCTCGATCGCCTTTAACCGGTTCTGCACGTCGACCTGCGCCAGTTCCGGATTGGTGCCCGGCTTGAAGGTAACGCTGATCGAGGCCGAACCCGAGGTGTCGGACGACGACTCGAAGTACAGCAGGTTTTTCACGCCCGACAGCTCGCGCTCGATCAGGCTGACGACCGAATCGTTCATGGTCTGCGGCGTGGCGCCGGGGTAGCTGGCGGTAATGCTGACGCTCGGTGGCGCCACCGAGGGAAAGCGCGCAATCGGCAATTGCGGGATGGCGATCAGTCCGAACAGGACGATAAAGATCGCCACCACCCAGGCAAACACCGGGCGGTCGATAAAAAATTGGGGCATGTTTGACACTTTCAGGTAGCGCGGTTCAATGAGTGGACGCGGCATCGGCGCTCGCTTGCACGGCAGCTGGCCGCCAGGTCTTCGGCGTGGCGGCGCTGCCTGCCTGCAGCCGTTCCTGGCCTTCGACCACCACCGTTTCGCCGGCCTTCAGGCCTTTGCTGACCACATACTGATGGTCGATGACGTCGCCCACTTCGAGCGGGCGCAGGCTGGCCTTGTTGGCCTGGTCCAGCACCCAGGCCTGGGCCTGGCCGTCGCCGGCGCGCAGCACGGCCTGCTGCGGCACCAGCAGGCCACGGGCCTCCCGGGCGCGCGCGAGGCGGGCCCGCACGAACATGCCAGGCAACAGCGCGCGCTGCGGATTGTCGACCAGCACGCGGATAATGGCGTCGCCGGTGCCGGCGTCGATGCTGGTGCCCGAGTACACAATGCGGCCCGTCTGCGCGTAGGCCTTGCCGTCGGCACCGAGAATGGTGACCGGCAGCTTGTCAACGCCACTGGCGCCGGCGGCCTGCAGGGCCGCCAGCCTGGCCGCAGGCTGGCGCACGTCCACATACACCTTGTCGATCTGCTCGATGCGCGCCATCGGCGCCGTGTCGGCCATGCCCACCAGCGCGCCTTCGGTCACCAGTTCGGAACCGATACGCCCGGCGATCGGCGCGTCGATGCTGGCGAACGCCAGGTCGAGGCGGCGCCGCGCCAGGGCCGCGCGCGCCTGCGCCACGCTGGCAATCGCCTGCTCGCGCTGGGCCACCGCATCGTCATAGGCCTGCCGGCTGATGGCGTCGGCCTCCATCAAGGGCTTCAGGCGCTCGGCCTGCACGCCGGCGCGGTTGGCGGTGGCCTGCGCGCTTTGCAGCGCGGCGGCGGCGGCATCGGCTTCGGCCTGGAACGGCGCCGCGTTCAGCTGGAACAGCTTCTGCCCCGCTTTCACGTCGGCGCCCTGCTCGAACAGGCGGCGCAGCACGATGCCGCCCACCTGCGGACGGATATCGGCGGTGCGGAAGGCGGCCACGCGGCCGGGCAATTCGTCGCTGAGCACCAGCGGCGCGGCCTGCAGCTTGAGCACCGTGACCGGCGGCGGCGGCGCGGCCGGTGGCGCTGGCTGGGGTGGCGAACAGGCGGCCAGGCCAAGCAAGGCGGCCATGGTGGCGATATGGGTTTTCAGGAGGCGGTTCGGATGCATGGTCTTTCTCTGTGGCGTATCCCGACCGGCGGTCCGGTCGACTGATATCAGCAGCATAAAGAGCCTGTGTGGAACCACCGTCGAGGAAATGTGGAGATTCGATGGAGACCATGAACGGTGCTAGACTGCGCGCATGAACCGTTTGCCAGACACCTTTTCCCCGCTTGTATTGATCGCCGAAGACGAGCCGCAGATCGCCCGCATCCTGGCCGGCTACCTGGAGCGCGACGGCTACCGCACGGCGTTCGCGCTTGATGGCCGCCAGGCGCTGGCGCAGCATCTGGCGCTGGCGCCCGACCTGCTGCTGCTCGACGTGCAGATGCCGCTGCAGGATGGCTGGGAGGTGCTGGCGCAGGTGCGCCGCCGCGGCGACACCCCCGTCATCATGCTCACCGCGCGCGACCAGGACGCCGACAAGCTGGCGGCCCTGCGCGTGGGCGCCGACGACTATATTGTGAAACCGTTCAACCCGGCCGAAGTGGTGGCAAGGGTCGCGGCCGTGCTGCGCCGTTCGCGCGCGCGCCCGGCCGAGGCGGTACCGGCGCGGCTGCGCTGTGGTCCAATCGAGATCGACCACGAAAGCTATGCCGCCAGCGTGGCGCAAGCCGGCGTGGTGACTGCGCTCAATTTGACGCTGACCGAGTTTCGCCTGCTGGCCCACCTGGCGCGCACGCCGCGCCGCGTGTGCAGCCGGCTCGAACTGCTGGAAGCGTGCCTGCCCGAGGGCAATACCCTTGAGCGCACGGTGGACAGCCATGTCAGCAAGCTGCGCAAGAAGCTGGAAGAAGCGGGCATGGCCAATATGCCGGTCAGCCTGCGCGGCGTGGGCTACCGGCTCGAAGGCGAAGCGTGATGCGGCTGACAGGACTGAACCGGCAGATCGTGCTGTCGATGTCGGTGCTGATGGTGTGCAGCATCGGGCTGAGCTGGATAGGCTCGTGGATATTTTTCGCCATCGCCTTCAAGATCGATCCGGCCATGCTGTCCGAGCCCGACGATTTGTCGCCGACCACGGCGGAATGGCTGTGGATACTGGCCATCACCATTTTCGGCCTGCTGCTGGCGCTGTTCTTCGCCGTCAAGCTGGCCGCGCGCATCCTCACGCCCATCAATTCTGTGATGGACAGCGTGCGCCGCGTGGCCCATGGTGACCTGGCCGTGCGCGCCGTGGCGGGCGACCGCAGCCTGGGCGAGACGGCGCTGCTGGTCGACGACTTCAACAGCATGGCTGAACGGCTGGAACGCGGCGCGCGCGAAAGCCAGACCTGGAACGCGGCCATCGCGCATGAATTGCGCACGCCCGTCACCATCCTGCGCGGCACCCTGCAGGGCGTGGTCGACGGCGTGTTCAAGCCCGAAGAGGTGGAGTTTCCCGCCCTGCTGTCGCAGGTCGAGGGCCTGGGCCGGCTGATCGAAGACTTGCGTACCCTGAGCCTGGCCGACAGTGGCCACATGCAGTTGCGCCTGACGTGGACCGACCTGGTGCTGGAAATCGAGGAAGTCGCCCGGCTGCTGGGCCCGCAGCTGGCGGCGGCCGGCTTTGCCTTGCGCCTGGACTTGTCTGGCCATCCGGTGCGCTGCGATGCGGCACGCATGCGCCAGGTCGTGCTGGCCCTGCTCGAGAACGCGCGCCGCTATGCGCATGCGGGCCAGCTGTTGCTGAGTACGCGCGTGGAGGACGGTCTATACCTGCTGCAGCTCGAAGACGCGGGGCCGGGCATCCCCGACGAACTGGCGCCGCACGTGTTCGAGGCCTTCCGCCGCGGCGACGCTGCCAGGTCCGACCAGCACGGTGGCAGCGGCCTGGGCCTGGCCGTGGTCGAGGCCATCGCGCGCGCCCACGGCGGCAGCGCCACCTGCGGGCGCGGCGCGGCCGGCGGCGCCGTCCTGACCGTCAAGTGGCCGGTCGAGCATGGCGCGCCGCCATCCGCGGCCTGATCAAGCCGGCGCCACGCCGCCATCGGCGCGCAGCATCTCGATAAAACTGCGCAGCGCGGCCGGCATCTGCTTGCGGCTCGAGTAGTACAGGAAGTAGCGCGGCGCGAGCGCATGCCAGCCTTCCAGCACGCACACCAGGCGCCCGCCCGCGATATCGGCGCGCGCATCGGCTTCGTACACATAGGCCAGCCCGGCCCCATCGCGCGCGGCGCCCAGCATCAGCTCATCGTCGTCGAACACCAGCGAGCCGGATACTGCGACGCTGACACCTTGCGCGAACTCCCACGCATACTGGCGCCCGCTGGGAAAACGCCGCCCTATGCAGGCGTGCGCCAGCAGCTCGCGCGGCGCCTGTGGCACGCCATGCGCCGCCAGGTAGGCTGGCGCGGCCACCACCACGAAAGGCTGCGGCGCCCCCACCGGCACGGCGATCATGTCGGCCGCCACGGTCTCGCCGAAGCGGATGCCGGCGTCAAAACCGTCGCGCACGATATCGATCAGGCCGTCGTCGGTCACCAGTTCTACCTGCACCCGCGGATAGCGCGCGGCAAAGTGCGCCAGCATCGGGCCCAGCAGCAGGCGCGCCGCAGGCCGCGGCACGTTCAGGCGCAGCTTGCCCGTCGGTACATCCTGCAAGCTGCTCAGTTCCAGCAAGGCATCGTCGATGTCGCGCAGGGCCGGCGCGAGGCGCGCCAATAGTTGCTGGCCCGCCTGGGTCGGCGTCACGCTGCGCGTGGTACGGTGCAGCAGGCGCACACCCAGGCGTTCCTCCAGGGCACGCAGCGCATGGCTCAGGGCGGAAGCCGATACGCCGCGCTCGAGCGCCGCCTGGCGAAAGCTGCGCAGGCGGGCGACGGCGGCAAAAGAGGTCAGGACATTCAGGTCGGTCATGATTGATGACGGTGATTCAGTAATCCATGCAGGATAGCCTATCTTATCGAATGCAGTACGTCACGCCATACTGGGCACTCGATACATCACCGAGGACTGCAATGGAACAATATCGACAACTGGGCGGCAGCGACTTGCGCGTCGCCCCCATCGGCCTGGGCTGCATGGGCATGAGCTTTGCCTACGGCGGCGCCGACGACGCCACGTCATTGCGCGTGCTGCACCGCGCGGTCGAACTGGGCGTGACCATGATCGACACGGCCGAGGTCTACGGCCCCTATATCAATGAGGCGCTGGTGGGACGCGCGCTGCGCGAGCTGCGTGGCAAGGTCGCAATTGCCACCAAGTTCGGCTTCAGGATCTTGCCCGAGGGCCAGGGTGTGGCGCGCATGGCCGGTGTCGACAGCCGTCCGGAACATATCGTCCAGGCGGTCGAAGCGTCGCTGTCACGGCTGGGCATCGAGTGCATCGACCTGCTGTACCAGCACCGCGTCGATCCTGCCGTGCCGATCGAGGACGTGGTTGGCGCCATGGCCGAGCTGGTGCGGGCCGGCAAGGTACGCCACCTGGGGCTGTCTGAAGTGTCGGCCGCCACCTTGCGCCGCGCCCACGCCGTCCACCCGATCGCGGCGGTCCAGTCCGAATATTCGCTGTGGAGCCGCGAGGTGGAAGCCGAGGTGCTGCCAACCTGCCGCGCGCTGGGGATAGGCTTCGTGCCCTACAGTCCGCTAGGACGGGGTTTTCTCACCGGCAAACTTACCTCCAGCGCGGCGCTGGCGCCGGAAGACTACCGCCACAGCCTGCCACGTTTCCAGCCAGCGGCAATGGCGGCCAACCGGCACCTGGTGACGACATTGCAAGGACTGGCGGCGGCGCGCGGGATCACGGCGGCGCAGCTGGCGCTGGCATGGCTGCTGGTGCAGGACGAGTCCATCGTGCCGATTCCCGGCGCGCGCAGCCTGGCGCACCTGGAAGAAAACATTGCCGCCGCCAGCATCGTGCTGGCGCCGTCCGAGCTGGCGGCGATTACGGCGGCGATACCGCCGGCGGCGGTGCACGGCGCGCGCTATCCGCAGCAGGAACTGGACATGGTAGGCCTGTAACCAGCAGTCACGGCGCCGGCACTGGCGATTTCAGCGCGCGCCGCACTTGAAATCGCTGAATCCGCTATCATTTCTGTCCTTAACTATTCACAAAAGAAAGATTTCCATGTCCGATTTGCTGCAAGACTTGCAATGGCGTTACGCCACCAAAAAGATGGATCCGTCGAAAGCGGTACCGCAAGAAAAAGTCGACCGCATCGTGGAAGCCGTGCGCCTGACGGCCAGTTCCAGCGGCCTGCAGCCGTACGAAGTGTTTGTCGTGACCAATCCTGAACTGCGCGCGCAGATCAAGCCGCACGCCTGGAACCAGGGCCAAGTGACCGATTGCTCGCACCTGCTGGTATTTGCGGCCTGGGACAATTACACGGTGGAACGCATCAACCATATGTTTGACCTGGTCAACACCGTGCGCGGCTTCAAGAACGAAGGCTGGGAAGCGTACCGCCAGCAGATCCTGAACACCTATCCGCAGCGCGATGCCGAAACCAACTATCAGCACGCGGCGCGCCAGGCGTATATCGGCGTCGGCACGGCCCTGATCGCCGCGGCGCAGGAAAAAGTCGATTCGGTGCCGATGGAAGGCTTTGATCCGGCCAAGGTCGATGAAATCCTGGGCTTGACCGCGCACGGCCTGCGCTCGGTAGTGATCTTGCCGCTGGGCTACCGCGCCGGCGAAGGCGACTGGCTGCAGAACCTGGAAAAAGTTCGCCGTCCGCAAGAAGAGTTCGTCACCGAACTGGCGTAAGTTTCTTGTAGCATAATGCAAAAAGCGGAGGTTGCCCCAAGGCAGCCTCCGCTTTTTTTCATGCCTGTTTCTTCAAACTGCCGCGCCCTTTTGCACGACGCGGCAGTTCAGCCAACAACTTCGCTTACTGGCTTTCGATGCTGGTATTGCCAGCCTCGGACGGCAAGCGCAAACCACTATCGACCACATTCAGGCGCAAGCCAGGCAAGACGTTGGTGGTAACGGTACCCGCGAGCTGCACTGCCGGCGTGTTGACGACGCTGGTATCGTTGCCGCTGCTGGTGCCCTGCTCCGGCTCGCCCTTTGCCACCGCAACGGCTTCGACCTTGCTGTCCACCTTCTCGCCCGTCGACACCACCTCGGCCTGCACCATATTGCCCTGCGATGGCGCCACATTGACCGCAGCCAGCACGCTGGCCACCGCGCTTTGCAGCGCTTCAGTCGGCTTGACCGTCAACACGCCCGACGTGTACGTCAGTGCATAGTTGGTCGACGTCTGGCCGGCCGCCGATACCAGATAGCTGCCCGATGGCGTACCGGTGGTGGCCGGCGTGCTGAACGCCAGGTTGCCGCTGACCTCGTTCGTCAGCGTATCGCCACCCAGCAAGCCCGTGTAGCTGGCCGTGAAGGCAGGGTTGATATTGCCCTGGTCTTTCTCGGCGTTATCCACCTTCACGCCCAACGCCGCCTGCGTGATGCTTGCGCTGGTGGTCGCCGTGGCGTTGACCGTGTAGTTGCCCGCATCCGCACCGCCAAGCGCAATGCCGTTCACCGTTACCGTCTTGTTGGCGCCAGCGTTCTTGTCGGCAAAGCGGGCGCCGCTGTTGCTGATGGTCAGCACGTCGCCTGCGATACGGTTATCGCTCAGGGTCACGCTGGCGTTGGTCGTCGTGTCGTACACGCGCGACGCGGCACCGGTGGCGCGCACCAGCAAGCTGGCTGGCGTGATGCTGGCCGTCAAGCCGGTCGGATTGCTGACCGTATAGTTGCGGGCCAGGCCGGTGCTGGTATCGACCAGGGTGGTGCCGGTGACCGTCACCGCCTTGGCGCTGGCCGCGTTCTTGTCGGCAAATGTCGCCACCTGGCCAGCCAGGCCCAGGCTTTCGCCCGCCACCAGGCCCGCCAGCACGCCGCCGGACAACTGCGCCGCCGTATTGCCGTCGTAAACTTTATTGCCCGCCAGCTGGCCGGCCACCGTCAGGGCTTTCGGCGTGATGCTGGCCGTCAAGCCAGTCGGGTTGCTGACAGTGTAGTTGCGGGCCAGGCCGCTGGCGGTATCGACCAAGGTCGTGCCCGTCACGGTGACGGCCTTGGCAGTGCCGGCGTTCTTGTCGGCAAACGCCGCGCTCTGGCCGCCAATACTGAGGGTTTCACCAGCGACCAGGCCGCTCAAGCTGCCACCGGACAACTGCGCCGCAGTATTGCCGTCATAGACTTTATTACCGGCCAACTGACCGGTCACCGTCAGGGCCTTGGCCGTAATGCTGGCCGTCAGGCCGGTCGGGTTGCTGATCGTATAGTTGCTGGCCAGGCCGGTGCTGGTGTCGACCAAGGTCGTGCCGCTGACTGTCAAGGTTTTACCATTGGCCGCGTTCTTGTCGCTGAACACTGCCGTCTGGCCGCCAAAGCCCAGGGTTTCACCGGCCACCAGGCCGCTCAGGGCGCCGCCGGACAGGCTCGCTTGCGTATTGCCGTCATAGACTTTATTGCCGGCCAGTTGGCCGGTCACCGTCAAGGCTTTGGCCGTAATGCTGGCCGTCAGGCCGGTCGGGTTGCTGACAGTATAGTTGCTGGCCAGGCCGCTGGCGGTATCGAGCAAAGTCGTGCCAGTTACCGTGACGGTCTTGCCATTGGCCGCGTTCTTGTCGCTGAACACTGCAGTCTGGCCGGCTAAGCCCAAGGTTTCACCGGCCACCAGGCCACTCAGGGCGCCGCCGGACAAGCTCGCTTGCGTATTGCCGTCATAAACTTTACTGCCGGCCAACTGGCCCGTAACCGTCAAAGCCTTGGCCGTGATACTGGCCGTCAAGCCTGTCGGATTGCTGACCGTATAGTTGCTGGCCAGCCCGCTGGCGGTATCGAGCAAGGTTGTGCCGCTGACCGTCACGGTTTTGCCATTGGCCGCGTTCTTGTCGCTGAACACTGCCGTCTGGCCGGCTAAGCCCAGGGTTTCACCGGCCACCAGGCCACTCAGGGCGCCACCGGACAAGCTCGCTTGCGTATTGCCGTCATAGACTTTATTGCCCGCCAGCTGGCCGGTGACCGTCAAAGCCTTGGCCGTAATGCTGGCCGTCAGGCCGGTCGGGTCGCTGACCGTATAGTTGCTGGCCAGGCCGCTGGCGGTGTCGACCAGGGTCGTGCCGGTCACTGTCACAGTCTTGCCATTGGCTGCGTTCTTGTCCCCGAACAAGGCGCTCTGGCCGCCGAAGCCCAGGGTTTCACCGGCCACCAGGCCGCTCAGGGCGCCACCGGACAGGCTGGCGGCTGTATTGCCGTCGTAGACTTTATTACCAGCCAGCTGGCCGGCCACCGTCAGGGCTTTCGGCGTGATGCTGGCGCTCAAGCCGGTCGGGTTGCTGACCGTATAGTTGCTGGCCAGGCCGGTGCTGGTATCGACCAGGGTGGTGCCGGTCACCGTCACGGTTTTGGCCGTGCCGGCATCCTTGCCACTGAAGCTGGCGACCTGGCCACCGATGGCCAGGCTTTCCGATCCCACCAGGCCATTGAGCACGCCAGCGGACAATTGCGCCGCGGTATTGCCGTCATAGACTTTATTGCCTGTAACCTGGCCGCTGATCGTCAGCGCTTTCGGCGTGATGGTGCCCGTGCCGCTGGACTTCGCATCGGCCAGCACATAGTTGCCCGCGTCAAAGCCGCCCAGCGCGATGCCTTCCACGTTCACCGTCTTGCCAGTGCCGGCGTTCTTGTCGCTGAACGCCGCCTTGCTGGCCGTAAACGACAGGCTGTCACTGCCCAGCACGCCATTGAAGGTGGCACCGGCGTTCAAGGTGGCGGTATCGGTGCCGTCATAGGTCTTGCCTGCGGCCGTGATGCCAGTGACGCTGGCAATTTGCGCCTGGGTAATGGTACCCGTGCCGCTGCCGGTGGTGGCCGTCAGGTTGTAGTTGTCCGCGTCCGTGCCGCCCAGGGAGAGGCCGCTGGCATTGACAGTCTTGCCACTGCCGGCATTCTTGTCAGTGAAAGCCGCGTCAGTGGCGCTCACGCTCAGCACGTCACCATTGACCATGCCGGCAAACGTCGCGCCAGCACCGTTGACGGCGGCCTTGGTGGTCGTGTCGTAGACCTTGGTGCCAGCCACAAAGCCGGTCACGCCCGTGATATTGGCCTTGGCGATATCGCCGGTGCCGGTGCCGGTGTTGCTGGCCAGGGTGTAATTGCCCGCATCCGCACCGCCCAGCGCAATGCCGCTGACGTTGACCGCTTTGCCGGTGCCGGCGTTCTTGTCGCTGAACGCCGCCTTGGTGGCCGTAAATGACAGGCTGTCACTACCCAGCACGCCGTTGAAGGTGGCACCTGCGTTCAGGGTGGCCGTATCGGTACCGTCATAGGTCTTGCCGGCGGCCGTGATGGCAGTGACGCTGGCAATTTGCGCCTGGGTAATGGTACCCGTGCCAGTGCCGGTGGTGGCCGTCAGGTTGTAGTTGCCTGCGTCCGTGCCGCCCAGGGTGAGGCCGCTGGCATTGACGGTCTTGCCGCTGCCGGCATTCTTGTCATTGAAGGAGGCCGAGGTGGCGCTGACGCTCAAGCTGTCGCCATTGAACAGGCCGGCTAACGTGGCGCCGGCATTGTTGACCGTGGCAGCGGTCGTCGCGTCATACGTCTTGCTGCCAGCGGCGATGCCGGTGACGCCGGTGATCTGTGCCTGGGTGATGGCGCCCGTGCCGGTGCCGGTGGTGGCCGTCAGGCTGTAGTTGCCCGCATCCGTGCCACCCAGGGTGAGGCCGCTGGCGTTGACGGTCTTGCCGTTGCCGGCATTCTTGTCAGTGAAAGCCGCGTCAGTGGCGCTCACGCTCAGCACGTCACCATTGACCATGCCGGCAAACGTCGCGCCAGCACCGTTGACGGCGGCCTTGATGGTCGTGTCGTAGACCTTGGTGCCAGCCACAAAGCCGGTCACGCCCGTGATATTGGCCTTGGCGATATCGCCGGTGCCGGTGCCGGTGTTGCTGGCCAGGGTGTAATTGCCCGCATCCACACCGCCCAGCGCAATGCCGCTGACGTTGACTGTTTTACCGGTACCGGCGTTCTTGTCGCTGAATGCGGCCTTGGTAGCCGTAAATGACAGGCTGTCACTACCCAGCACGCCGTTGAAGGTGGCACCTGCGTTCAGGGTGGCCGTATCGGTGCCGTCATAGGTCTTGCCGGCGGCCGTGATGCCGCTGACGCTGGCAATCAGCGCCTGGGTAATGGTACCCGTGCCGGTGCCGGTGGTGGCCGTCAGGTTGTAGTTGCCCGCGTCCGTGCCGCCCAGGGTGAGGCCGCTGGCATTGACGGTCTTGCCGCTGCCGGCATTCTTGTCGGCAAACGTTGCCGAGGTGGCGCTGACGCTCAAGCTGTCGCCATTGAACACGCCAGCAAACGTGGCGCCGACATTGTTGACCGTGGCAGTGGTGGTGGCGTCATAGGTCTTGCTGCCAGCGATGATCCCCGTCACGCCGGTGATCTGCGCCTGAGTAATGGTACCCGTGCCGGTGCCCGTGGTGGCCGTCAGGTTGTAGTTGCCCGCATCCGTGCCACCCAGGGTGAGGCCGCTGGCGTTGACAACCTTGCCGCTGCCGGCGTTCTTGTCGACGAAGTTGGCCGAGGTGGCGCTAACATTCAAGGCGTCGCCATTGAACATGCCGGCAAATGTGGCGCCGGCGTTGCTGACGGTGGCCGTGGTGGTGGCGTCGTACACTCTGGTGCCAGCCGCAAGGCCGGTCACGCCCGTGATGTTCGCCTTGGCGATATCGGCTTTGACACCGATCGGATCGCTGACCGTGTAGTTGCTGGCCAGGCCGGTGCCATCGCTGATCTGCGCACCGCTGACAATGACGGCTTTGCCGGTGCCGGCGTTCTTGTCGCCGAAGGCACCCGACAGGCCTGACAGGCTCAGGGTTTCCCCAGCGACCAGGCCGTCCAGGGCGCCACTGCTGACGGTTGCCTTGGTGGTGCTGTCATAGACCTTGTTGCCGGCCGTCACACCGGTGACGCTCAATGCTTTTTGCGCGATGCTGGCCGCAAGGCCAATGACCGGGCCAACCGAGTAATTGCTGGCCAGGCCGCCGTTGCTGCCGTTGGACAAGGTGCCGCCGGTAACGCTGACGGCCTTGCCGCTGCCGGCATTCTTGTCCGCAAAGGCACCGGCCAGGCTTGCCAGACTGACCGTTTCCGTGCCCACCAGGCCACTCAAGGTGCCGCCAGTGATGGTGGCGCCCTGCGTGCCGTCATAGGTTTTATCAAGCGCCACCGCTCCAATGACGCTCAACGCTTTTTGCGTGATGGAACCCGTCACACCGGTCGGATTGCTGACCGTGTAATTGCTGGCCAGGCCGGTGCCGTCAAGCAGGCCGACGCCACTGACCGTCACCGCCTTGCCATTGCCGGCATTCTTGTCGGCAAACACGCCCGTGCCGCCCGAGACCACCAGCGTCTCACCCGTTACCAGGCCACTCAAGGCGCCGCCGGCCAGGGTCGCGCTCGTGTTGCCGTCATACACCTTGTTGCCGGCCGTCATGCCAGACACCGTCAACGCTTTCGGCGTGATATTGGCCGTGAAACCGGTCGGGTTGGCCATCGAGTAATTGCTGGCCAGGCCGCCATTGCCGCCGTTGACAAGGGTGGTGCCGGTCGCCGTCACGGCCTTGCCGGTACCGGCGTTCTTGTCATCGAAGGTGACGCTCAAGCCCGTCACGCCCAGGGTTTCCGAGCCGACCAGGCCGCTGATCGAACCACCCGTCACGCTGGCCTTGGTGTTGCCGTCATACACCTTGTTGACGGCAGACATGCCGACGATCGTCAGCGCCTTCGGCGTGATGGTGCCGGTGCCGGTGCCGCTTACCGCCGTCAGGTTGTAGTTGCCGGCGTCCGTGCCGCCCAGGGTGAGGCCACTGGCAGTGACGGTCTTGCCGCTGCCGGCGTTCTTGTCGGCAAACGTTGCCGAGGTGGCGCTGACGCTCAAGGCGTCGCCATTGAACAGGCCGCCAAAGGTGGCGCCGGCGTTGGTGACGGTCGCCTTGGTGTTGGCGTCGTACACTTTGCTTTCGGCCACGATATTGCTGACCGTATTGATGGTGGCCTGGTTGATATTGGCCGTCACGGTGGTCGGGTTGCTGACCGTATAGTTGCTGGCCAGGCCAGTGCCGTCGGCCAGCGTCGCGCCGCTGACAGTCACGCTTTTGCCGGTGCCGGCGTTCTTGTCGGCGAACACGCCCGACAGGCCGGACAGGCCCAGGGTTTCGCCACCGACCAGGCCGCTCAAGGCGCCACCGGTGACGGTGGCCTTGGTGGTGCTGTCATAGATTTTGTTGGCGGCCGCCACGCCCGTCACGCTCAAAGCTTTTTGAGTGATGCTGGCGGTCGTGCTACCGCCGACGCTGACCGAATAATTGCTGGCCAAGCCGCCATTGGTGCCGTTGGCCAGGGCGCCGCCGCTGACCGTGACGGTCTTGCCGCTAGCGGCGTTCTTGTCCGAGAACGTCCCGGACAGGCCGGACAGGTCAACCGTTTCCGTGCCGACAAAGCCACTCAGTGTTCCGCCCGAGATGCTGGCGGTGGTATTGCCGTCATAGGTTTTGTCCGACGCCAGCAGCGTGCCCGATACCGTCAGCGCTTTTTGCGTAATGGAACCGGTCACATTGGCCGGATTGGTCACGCTGTAATTGCTGGCCAGGCCAGTACCGTCGGCAATGCTGACGCCACTGACCGTCACGGCCTTGCCGTTGCCGGCGTTCTTGTCGGCGAACACGCCGCTGCCGCCAGACAACACCAGCGTTTCGCCGCTGATTACGCCGCTCAGGCTGCCCCCAAGCAGGGTCGCGGCCGTGGTGCCGTCATAGACTTTGGTGCCGGCCGTCATGCCAGACACCGTCAACGCTTTCGGCGTGATATTGGCTGTGAAACCGGTCGGGTTGGCCATCGAATAATTGCTGGCCAGGCCGCCATTGCCGCCGTTGACCAGCGTCGTGCCGGTCGCCGTCACGGACTTGGCCGTGCCGGCGTTCTTGTCGTCAAAAGTGACCGTCAAACCGGTCACGCCCAGCGTTTCCGAGCCGACCAGGCCGCTGATCGAGCCACCCGACACGCTGGCCTTGGTGTTGCCGTCATAAACCTTGTTGACCGCCGACATGCCGACGATCGTCAACGCCTTTTGCGTGATGTTGCCGGTGCCGCTGGCCGTCGTCAGCGTCAGGTTGTAGTTGGCCGCGTCGGTGCCGGCCAATGCGATGCCGGTTGCCGCCACCGTCTTGCCATTACCGGCATTCTTGTCGGCGAACGTGGCGCTCGTCGCGCTGACCGCCAGGCTGTCGCCGGCAACCATGCCGTTGAACGTCGCGCCGGTGGCGCTGACGGTGGCCTTGGTATTGCCGTCATAAGTCTTGCTGTCGGCCACGATGTTGGAAATGCTGCTGATGGTGGCGCGGCTGATGGCGGCCGTCAAGCCACTCGGGTTGGCGACGCTGTAATTGCCGGCCAGGCCGCCATTCGTGCCGTCAGCCAATGCCGCGCCGCTGACTGTCACGGTCTTGGCAGTGCCGACGTTTTTATCAACAAAGGCGCCGGACAAGCCGGACAGGCCGAGCGTTTCCGTGCCTACCATGCCGCTCAAGGTGCCGCCGCTGACGCTCGCCTTCAGCGTGCCGTCATAGACCCGGTCGGCCGCCGTGGCGCCGGTCACCGTCAACGCTTTTTGCGTGATACTGGCTGTCGCGCTGCCGCTGGCGCTGACCGAATAATTGCCGGCCAGGCCACCGTTGCTGCCGTTGGCCAGCGTGCCGCCGCTGACCGTCACGGTTTTTCCGCTGCCGGCATTCTTGTCGCTGAACGTGCCCGACAGGCCCGCCAGGTCGACCGTTTCCGTGCCGACGAAGCCGCTCAGTGTGCCGCCCGACAGGCTGGCGGTCGTCAAACCGTCATAGACTTTATCGGACGCCGCCAGGGTGCCCGACACCGTCAGCGCTTTTTGCGTGATCGTGCCCTTCACGCTGGTCGGATTGTTCACCGAATAATTGCTGGCCAGTCCGGTGCCGTCGGCCAGGCTGACGCCGGACACCGTGACGCTCTTGGCGACGCCGGCGTTCTTGTCGACAAAGACGCCGCTGCCGCCCGACAACACCAGCGTCTCGCCGCTGATTACGCCGCTGAGGCTGCCGCCGGACAGGTTTGCCGCCGTCGTGCCGTCATAGACTTTGGTGCCGGCCGTCATGCCCGTCACCGTCAGCGCTTTCGGCGTGATGTTAGCCGTGAAACCGGTCGGGTTGGCCATTGTGTAGTTGCTGGCCAGGCCGCCGTTGCCGCCATTGACCAAGGTCGTGCCGGTCGCCGTGACGGACTTGGCCGTGCCGGCGTTCTTGTCGTCGAAAGTGACGGTCAAACCGGTCACGCCCAGCGTTTCCGAACCGACCAGGCCATCGATCGAGCCGCCCGACACGCTGGCTTTGGTGTTGCCGTCATAAACCTTGCTGACGGCTGACATGCCAACGATCGTCAACGCTTTCGGCGTGATGGCGCCGGTACTGCTGCCGGTGGTCGTCGTCAGATTGTAGTTGCCGGCGTCGGTGCCGCCGAGCCCGATGCCGCTGATCGTCACCGTCTTGCCGGTGCCGACGTTCTTGTCGGCGTAGGTGGCCGTCGTCGCGCTGACCGTCAGGCTGTCGCCGCTCTTGATGCCGCCGAAGGTGGCGCCGGCCGCGTTGACGGTGGCGTTCAGGCCGCCGTCGTAAGCCTTGCTGTCGACCACGATACTGGTCACCGCGGAAATGGTCGCCTTGGTGATATTGGCCGTCACGCCGGTCGGGTTGCTGATCGTGTAGTTGCTGGCCTGGCCGCCGTTGCTGCCGACGGTCATGACCGCGCCGGTGATGGTGACGGCCTTGCCGGTGCCGACGTTCTTGTCGGCAAAGACACCGACCATGCCGCCGACGCCGACGCCTTCCGCACCGACCAGTCCGTCCAGAATCACGGTACCGCCCAGGCCGACCGCGGTACCGCCGGTGTAGGCCCGGTTGGTGGCCGTGATGCCACTGATCGTCAGCGCTTTTTTGGTGATATCGCCGGTCACGCCGGTCGGATTGGCCAGCGAATAATTGCTGGCCAGGCCGCTGCCGTCGACCAGCGTCGTGCCGGTGACGGTCACGACCTTGCCGGTCGCGGCGTTCTTGTCGCTGAACGTGCCGGTCTGGCCGGACACGCTGACCGTTTCGCCGCCGACCATGCCGCTCAAGGTGCCGCCGATCAAGGTGGCATTGTTATTGCCGTCATACGCCTTGGCGCTGGCGGCCAGGCCGCTCAGCGTCAGCGCTTTTTGCGTGATGCTGGCCGTCAAGCCGGTCACCGCGCCGACCGTATAGTTGCTGGCCAGGCCGCCGTTGCTGCCGTCCGACAGCGCGCCGCCGGTCACCGTCACCGCCTTGGCGGCGCCGGCGTTCTTGTCGCCGAACACGCCGCTCAGGCCGGACAAGCCCAGCGTTTCCGTGCCGACCATGCCGGCCAGGGCGCCGCCGCTCAAGGTGGCCGCCGTGCCGCCATCGTAGACTTTGTCGCTGGCCGTCACGCCGCTGACCGTCAGCGCTTTTTGCGTGATGGTGCCGGTGGCGCCGGTCGTGTTGCTGACCGTGTAATTGCTGGCCAGGCCGCTGCCGTCGGCCAGCGTCGCGCCGGACACCGTCACGGCCTTGGCCGCGCCGGCGTTCTTGTCGGCGAACACGCCCGTCTGGCCGGACAAGACCAGCGTTTCGCCGCTGACCAGGCCGTTCAGGGTGCCGCCGGAAACGGTCGCGGCAGTGTCGCCGTCGTAGGCCTTGCTGGCGACAGCCACGCCGCTGACCGTCAATGCTTTTTGGGTGATGTTGGCGGACAGGCCCGTCACGCTGGCGACCGTGTAGTTGCTGGCCAGGCCGCCGTTGGTGCCGTCCGACAAGGTGCCGCCGCCGACCGTCACGGCCTTGCCGGTGCCGGCGTTCTTGTCGCCGAACGCGCCGGACAGCGCGCCCAGGCCCACCGTTTCGCTGCCGATCATGCCGCTCAGGGTGCCACCGGTAATGCTTGCCGCCAGCGTGCCGTCGTAGACCTTGTTGCCAGCCACGGCACCGGTCACCGTCAACGCTTTTGGCGTGATGCTGGACGTCAGGGAAGCATCGGCGAGCGTGTAGTTGGACGCCAGGCCGCCGCTGCCATTGCCCAGGGTGGTGTGGACGGTGACTACCTTGCTATTGCCGGCGTTCTTGTCGGCATACGTGGCGGTAGAGCCTGTTTTCAACGCTTCGCCGCTAACCAGGCCGGTGATGCTGCCCTTGTTGATGGAGCCCGTCGTGTTGCCATCGTACTCTTTGCTGGGATCCAACGCCAGGTTAACCCAGCTCAAGGTCTTGGCCGTGATGGTGCCGGTGACGCCGGTCGGCGCGGTGACCGTATAGTTGCTGGCCAGGCCGCTGCCATCGGCGAGCGCACCGGCCGTCACCGTCACCGCCTTGCCGGCGCCGGCGTTCTTGTCGGCGAATACGCCGATCGACGTGCCCAGGCCCAAGGTTTCGCTGCCGATCAGACCACTCAAGGTGCCGCCGGTCAGGGTGGCGCCTATACCGCCGTCATATTGCCGGGTAGTGGCGGCCAGGCCGGACAAGGTCAGCGCTTTCGGCGTGATATCGCCGGTCAGCCCCCCCACCGCGACGGTATAGTTGCCTCCGGCGCTGCCGCTGCCGATCGGCGTGACGCCGATACCGGTGCCGGCATTCTTGCTGGCGAACGTGCCCGTCACGAACGCGACGTTGCCGGCGTCTTGCGCCAGCAAGCCGCTGACCGTGCCGCCGATCAGCGTGGCGGCCGTGGTGCCGTCATAGGCGCGGCTGGCGACCGACGCGCCGGTCAGGGTCGCGGCCAGCTTGTTGATGACCAGGTTCACGGCATTGGCGTTGATCGCGTAACCGTGCTGGCCGGAATACAGGCCGCCGGCCGTGATGGCGTAGGTGCCGGCGTTGACGGCGCTACCCGCCGCGCCATAGTTCAGCGAACCGAACAGCGAGGCGCTCGGGTTCGAATACGTGAAGCTTGGCGCCGCAAAGTTGGCGGTGCCGTCATAGGTCTTGGTCGCGCCCGCCGCGAAAGTCAATTGGAGCGGCGTCATGAACGCGCGCAGCAACGGGTAAGTGTTGGTGTCGTAGACGATCCACGCGCCGGCCAGATCCCACGCTGCGCCGCTGTAGGTCGACAGCAACTTCATTTGCGCAGTGGTCAAGCCGGTGCCGGCCGCGCTGGTCGCCAGGCCGCTGGTGGCAGTGTCCCAGAAATTGCCGGTGGCGGTGCCGCCACCGTTGCCGACCAAGCCGCCCTGGGTGGTGCCGCCGCTGACGGCGCCGCTGGCATAGTTATTGGTCAGCGTGCCGCTATTCGAGCCGACCAGGCCACCGATGATGCCGGTGCCGCTGACGGCGCCGCTGGCGTAGCTGTTGCTGACGATGCCGGGGACGCCGCCGTTGATGCCGTTCAAGCCGACCAGGCCGCCGACCTGACTGCCGCCGGTCACGCTGACGGTGCTGTAACTGCCGTCGACCAGGCCCAGGTTGAGGCCGACCAATGCGCCCGAGCTATTCGCGCCGGTGACGCTGCCGCCTTCGAGGCCGACATTGCGCACGATCGCGGTGTCCGACGTCACGCCGAACAGGCCGGCGTTATTGGCGCCGGGACGATTGACGACCAGGCCTGACACGACATGGCCGGCGCCGTCGAAGGTGCCGGTGAACATGGCGCCGGCGCTGGCGCCGACCGGCACGAAGGTGCCGCCATTCCAGGCGTCGGTCGACAGGCCTGTCGTCGCCGCGTTGATGTCGCGGCCCAGCGTGTAATTGCCGGCCAGGTTCATCGCCATCAATTGCAATTGATGCGACGATTTGACCGTGCTGCTGTACTCGGACGACAGCATCGGCCCGGTGGCGCCTGTCGCGTTGCCTGCGCCGTTAAGTGTGCCGTCAGTATTGACCATGACCCAATTATTGCCGGTCAGACCAGTCGTGGTCGTGAAATTGAACGTGCCGAAGTTCGACGCGGTTTGCATTTGTGTCGCTGTCAGGGCGCTGAGCGCGGCGAGGGTTCCAGTGGTGCTGTTGACGCCGAGGGCCGATATCGACGGGTTCACCGTCGCATTGTAATAGCCACCATTGATCGAGCTGGTGCCACCCAGAGTGCCGACCACGCCACCCGTGGCACCGGTGCCGCCGCTGATCAAGCTCACCACGCCGGAAGAATAAACATTGGTGATCGTGCCGCCTTCGGGAGTCCTACCCACCACGCCGCCTGTCGCGCCCGTGCCGGTGACCGCGCCGGTGGCATAACTGTTGGCGATGATGCCCCGGCTATCGCCGACCAGGCCACCGTATCTGGGATTGCTGCCGCCCGTCGCTCCAGCCGTCACCGATCCGGTCGAGTAACTATTGTTGACTTGTCCCATCAAGAGGTTGTAGCCGACTACGCCGCCGACTTGCCCGATGCCGACGATGGCGCCGGTATTGTAGCTGTTGGTGATCAAGCCGGCGTCGGTGGCGCTACCATTGGTGGCGGTGATGCCGCCTGCGCCCAAGCCGGCGGTCACGGCGCCGGTGTTGAAACTGTCGGTGATGCTGCCAAGATTGTTGCCGACGAGGCCGCCGGCGGTGAATTTATTCGCGGCCACCGTGCCGCTGTTATAGCTGTTGCTAATCTTGCTGTTGCTGGTTGTTTGACCGACCAGGCCGCCTAGAAAACTGCCGCTATTGGTCGTCACCAGCAGTGCGGCGCTGTTGTAGCTGTTGCTGATGGTGCCGTCGTTCAGCCCGACCAGGCCGCCCATCCGCACGCTGCCCGGGCTGGTCAGCGTACCGCCGCTGACATAGGCGTTATTGATGGTGCCAGCGTTATTGTAGCCGACCAGCGCCCCCACGTTACCATAGCTCGCTGCACTGAACGTGATCGTCGGCGCGACGATGCCGATATTGCGCACCTGGGCTGTGGAATTGATCACGCCGAACAAGCCCACCCCGGTGCCGCCGGTGGTGCTGCCGATGCTCAAGCCATTAATGACATGGCCGAGGCCGTCGAACTGGCCGGAGAATGCCGTGCCGGTGGTGCCGATCGGCGTGAAGCCGTTGGCGCCCCAGACCGCCGTGTTCGCCGTGACGCTGGCGTCGATATTCGCGCCCAGCACAAAGTTGCCGCTCAGCGCATTTTTCAGGCCTTGCAAATCGGTGCCGCTGGTGCTGGTGGCCGCGCCCAGGCTGTTGATGACCGTGTAGGCCGTCGCCGTGCCGTCGCTGCCCAGCTTGGTGCTGAAGTTCAGCCCCGATGGCAGGTCGATCTCGGCCTTGACATTGTAAGTGGCGTTGTTGCCCGACGCGACCGCCTGCTGGCCGTATTCCAGCGCCAGGCTGGCCGTGCCGGAGCCGCGCAGCGGCTTGTTGACGTTGATATTGTTTTGCGCCGTCATCTTCAGCTGGTTGGCCGACCATGAAATCGTGTCGTTGACGTTGATATTGCCCAGCGTGCCGCTGCCGCCCGAGACGCTCTGAATATGGACACTGTTGCTCTTGAGCGCATCGGTAAAATACGCGCCGGTCTGGTCGCCGCCGGTCGCCGCGATGGTGTAGTCGGTCGGGTCGATCAGCCAGGTGCCGGTCAGGCCGATGCTCGATGCGGTCGTGACCTTCAGCGCGTCATCGAGTTTCACATGCGCGGCCGAGGTCTCGACAAAGCCGCCGTTGCCGCCGCTTGGTGCGCTGGCATCCAGCGTGCCGGCCGCGTTGACGGTGCCGCTTTGCATGTCGCCCAGCAATTTGATGGTGCCGCCGCGCGTGTCGATCGTATGCGCCTCGATCACGCCGGTATTGTTGACCACGGTTTTCAGGAGGTTGCCGGCGGCCTGCGCCGTCAACACCACATGGCCGCCATCGGCCTGGATCAGGCCGCCATTTTGCACCAGCGCGCCCACCACGCCACGGTCCACAGCCACATTCAGCAAGCCGTCGCCGGCCACGTCCAGGGTAATCGCCTGGCCGGCCGCCAGGGCCACCGAACCCAGGCGTGCATTGATCGTGCCCTCGTTCGATACATTGGCGCCCAGCAAGGCCACATAGCCGCCCGGCGCGCTGAGCGCACCCTGGTTCAGCACCCTGCCCGTGCCGTTGCCGGCAAATTTATAGTTGCCCGACATGAAGTCGGCGTTGTTGATATCGAGCGTGGAGGCCACCAGACCGGCCGTGTTGACCGAAGCGCCCTGGCCGAACAGGATGCCGTTCGGGTTGACGATAAAGACTTTGCCGTTGGCTGACAGGTTGCCCAAAATCGTCGTGCCGTCATTGCCCAGCACCCGGTTCAGCGCCACCGCATTGCTGTTGGGTTGCACGAACTGTACCGATTCACCCTTGTTGATATTAAACTGGGCCCAGTTGATCACCGCATTCTGGCTGCCCTGGTTGATCACCGTCGCACCCGGCGCGCCACCGATATTGGCCTGCCCCGCCACCACCGTGCCGCCGGTGGGCCCGGCCAGCGCAAGACTGCCGTAGCCCAGCATCAGCGCCGC